>NZ_JAVJSK010000064.1:0-38557 GCF_040219495.1 Phaeodactylibacter sp.
TCTTTACGGTGTTTTTTGGAAGTTCTACAGCCTTTTCTGTAACTTGCTCAAGAAGCGTAAATGTCGACATGTCTTTTGGTTTTCGTCGACTTTAAAGATAGTCGCTTTTACGCTTCTTTTCTAAAATGTCTAGTGGTGTGCCAAATTTCTATGAAGCGATTGAAAATCGTGCGTTTTGCTTCATGGATTTAGGAAAATGGAATAAAGCGATTGAAGGATTTAAACAATCACTTCAAGTAAATCCCAATAGCTTACTTGCGATATTTTCAATTGGAGAATGCTATCTCAGATTAGAAGAATATCCAAAAGCGAAAGAATATTTTGAACAAGCAATTCAAATTGACCCTAATCATCCTAAACCAAAAGAATTTCTGGAAATGACGAATAAATTGATGAATAAATAAAAAAAGAAAACTGGCTACAATAACTAAGAGCGAAAGTCGGCTGAAAGCCAAGACTTTACGCTCTGGTGTTGCACGAAACCGGAGTCAAGCGGTGGAAAGCTGCACTATGGGGTAATCAATAGAGTTTATTAAGGTAGGTTTTGTATAGGGTATGGATGAGTATTTTTTGCCAGATCAAGACCTGTCCCGCCAAAATAGCGGGAGAACGCCCGGAACCTCGACTTCAGAAAGGGAGCCCTTTAATTCCCTTTCTTCGTGTAGCTACGAAGGTGAGGACGAGATGCAGAGTTGGTGAAAAAGACCATTCAGAGACATACAAAATTTGCGTTAATAAACTCTAATAGGTCTTTTTGCGCCCTGCGGCGTTAATCCCGGTTAACCGGGGCGCCGACTTCAGAAAAGGGGCCCCTTAATCCCTTTTCTTCGTGTGGCTATGCCTGCGGTTCGCTTCGCGTCTACTTTGCTCTGCACAGCGAGGCCATCGTGGTTTTGCCTTGCAGGCCAAAAAAATAAAGTCGTCAAAATTTCACCTCGCGCGACCGAGGGGAGTATATCAAGACGGTGTGGAGCTTCGCAACTGCAGCTTGGGCTACGATATCAGCCTACGGTTGTACACTGCGGCCGTTTTTGGAATGGCACAGCTTGCCCCAAGCGTTCACCCGGCATGTCCGCTGCTGAAAATTGGCGACTGCTATTGTTTCAATCTCCCCCTCAGGCATTCACAAATTTTCGCTTGCCACGCCATAAACTATTGCAAACCCAATCGGAACGAGTATATTTGCTCTTGCATGGAAAAAGGACGCGTCATAGTAGGCCAGAAGCGCTTTGCGCTGACTATCGAGCGGCTCTGTCAACAATTGATTGAGCAGCACGGCTCTTTTGAGGATACCTGCCTGATCGGAATACAGCCCCGGGGTGTATTGCTCGGAGACCGACTGCATCAGCGCCTGCAAGCATTGCTTGGCGGGGCTCAGGTAGCGTATGGCAAACTGGATATTACCTTTTACCGCGATGATTTCCGGACCCGCACCAAGCCTCTTTCTGCCAGCCCTACCGAATTGGAGTTCCTGGTGGAAGGCAAAAAAGTAGTCTTGGTGGACGATGTGCTCTACACCGGCCGTACCGTACAGGCCGCACTAACGGCACTCAACCACTATGGCCGGCCCAGCAAGGTGGAGCTGCTCGCACTGATTGACCGCCGCTTCAACCGGCACCTGCCGATTCAGGGCGATTACATCGGCATGACCGTGGATGCGCTCGACGAAGCCTTCGTAAGGGTCGACTGGAAAGAACAGTCCGAGGAAGATCGCGTCCTTCTTTTTGCAGACAAAAGCGAGGCAGAAGGATAGGTCAAAAAACAAATTGCCAAAGACGGCACATAACTATATCAAATGGCTACGGTACAGCAACTGAGCACCAGGCACGTGTTGGGAATCAAATATCTGACAACAGCAGATATCCGGCTGATTTTTGAAACCGCCGAAAGCTTCAAGGAAGTGATCAACCGGCCCATTAAAAAAGTCCCTTCCCTGCGCGATGTTACTGTTGCCAATCTTTTCTTTGAAAACTCCACCCGTACCCGAATATCCTTCGAGCTGGCCGAAAAACGCCTGTCGGCCGATGTAGTGAACTTCTCAGCCTCCTCTTCTTCCGTCAAAAAGGGCGAAACCCTGCTCGATACCGTCAATAACATCCTGGCGATGAAGGTCGATATGGTGGTCATGCGCCATCCGGCCCCCGGTGCCCACCACTTTCTGGCTCAACATATTGATGCGAATATCATCAACGCAGGAGATGGCACACATGAACACCCTACACAGGCCCTGCTCGATGCCTTCTCCATGCAGGAGGCAGTAGGGGACCTCACAGGAAAAAAAGTAGTCATCTTTGGTGATATCCTGCATTCCCGGGTGGCGCTCAGCAATATCTTCTGCCTGACTAAGCTGGGGGCAAAAGTCCGGGTGTGCGGGCCGCCCACGCTCATCCCCAAGCATATCCAATCGCTCGGAGTGGAGGTCTCTCATGATGTGTGGGACTCGCTCAAATGGTGCGATATCGCCAACGTACTGCGCATTCAGCTGGAGCGGCAGGACATCAGGTATTTCCCCTCCCTGCGCGAGTACAGTCAGTACTTTGGTATTAACAAAACCCTCCTCGACAGCCTCGATAAGCCTATCGTCATTATGCACCCGGGCCCGATCAACCGGGGCGTGGAAATATCGAGCGATGTAGCGGACTCCGACCACTCCATCATATTGCGGCAGGTAGAGAATGGGGTTGCCGTGCGCATGGCCGTCCTTTTCCTGCTGGCAGCGGGCCGCTAATACAATTATTGACCAGTTCCTGGCGTTCGAGGGGGTGTCAACACCATTTTCCCCGAAAAAGCAGCATGTCCGCCCCAACAAGGCGTTGCGGCAGGCTTGTGCCCGAGAAACATATTTGGTTGCACTAGTTATGCCCGTTTATTTTTTCAGGTGGCTTGAAAAAGTTTATCTTACACATGATCAAACTCTGAATTGCTATGAGGTATATGCTGTTTGCCTTCCTGTTCCTGTCCATTTTTGCCCACTCCCCGTTGCAGGCGCAGTGCGAGAGCCTGATTACGGATGATCGGATCATCAACGATATTCACGTTCTGAAAACCATCAACCAAACCCTGATTGTCCGCGGTAGCTATACCTACAGCCTGGAGCTGAGCAGTGGGCGGATGGGCATTACTGCCAAGGTGTATTCCAAGGCAGGCGTTGAATTCAATCAAGATGATGAGATCATCTTCCTCAATGAAAAAGGCGAACGCCGCTTCTACCGTTTCATTGAAATGGGCGAAATGGTCCGGGAAGGCGGGACGCCGGTGTACCAAAATGTCCTGCAACTAGACGTAGCCTCAATCAACTGGATGCTGGATACAGACGTTAGCGTCATGTATATCAACAATAAGATCAGCAATCAAATTAGAAAGTTGACGATCAATGGCAGCCGGCTGACGGAATTCAAAGCCCTGCTGGCCTGTTTCAGTCAGCGCCTGAACCTGGACAAGGTCAATGATACCAAGCTGGAGGGGAACGTCATCAATGTCAAACCTTCTTCCCCGAAGCCTGACGCGGCTACCGCCTCGACTTCACCTGGCACTACGCCCGGGAAGAGCACGCCTCAGGTGTCCGCAGCGGACAATCAGGAGGTAGCTGATTTACGCAAAGAGCTGGCAGCAACCAAAGCCCGCCTTAAAGCAGAGATTCAGGGGGAGAAAGACAAAGCGGAAGCCATCAAATCCCGTTTGCAGGAAGAGGTCAACCTGGCCAGAGAGCAGGCGGCAGCCCAAAAGAAAAACTATGCCGATGAAGTCGTTGCTGCCCGGGAAGCAGCAAACCGGGAAGTGGAAGCCTCCCGTGCTCAGATAGCGGAGGAAGTCAAAACGGCGCGTGACAAAGCGGGTACGGAGCTGGAGAAAATCGCCCTCGACGTACAGGAAGCCCGCCGCAAAGCCAACGATGCCATTCAGCAGGCAGAGCTGGAGTCCGCCCGGGAAGTAGCCGGCATTCGGGAGAAAGCCGCTACGGAAATCAAAAAGGTGCAGGACAAGCTGGAGCTCGCCAAACTGGAATACGCAGATGAGGTGTCTCTGGCTCGCGAAAGCTCCGCTGCTGAACTCAAGCGGATCCGCGAAGAAACGGCTGCAATGATTGCTACCGCCCGGGAAGATGCCAAACAGGAACGCGGGCGCACGATGGAAGAAGTGGTGGGCACTAAACAGACCGCCGCTCAGCAAATCCTTAAAATACAGGAAGAAACGGCGGAAAACATCGCCCGGATTCGCGAAAATGCGGTCTTGGAAAAAGAAAAGCTCGCCTTTGAGTTGGCGGAGTCCCGACGGCAGGCGGCAGAGCAGAAAGCCCTGGTGCAGGAAAATGCTGCTTCTGAGTTGGCAGATATTAAAGAAAATGCCGCCCGGGTGAAAGAAGCGACTGCCCTGGAAGTGGCCGAGTCCCGCCGCCGGGCATCCGAAGAGCTAAGTTCTATTCAAAAACAGGTCGTTACCGAAAAACAGAAAGCAGATAGTGAAGTAGCCTCTGCCAAAACCGCCTCTGCCGCTGAAGTAGCCGCGACCCGGGAAAAAGCGGCTACAACCATTAAAGAAATTACCGAGCAGGAAGCCACAAGAGTAGCAGAAGCCCGCGAAAAGGCGGCTACCGAAAAAGGGGCTATTGCCGAAGAAGTGACGGGCGCCCGCGAACGGGCAGCTGCGGAAAAAGCACGCATACAAAAGGAATTGCAGGAAGCCGTTGCCGCAGCGGAAGCCCGCAAAAAAGCGGTGCAGGAGACGGCTGCCGCCGAAGTGAAAGCCGCCAAGGAACGGGCGGAAACTGAAATTCAAAAAGCTCGGGAAACCGCAGCGCAGCGCGTAGCAGAAGCTACCGCATCAGCAAAACAGGCTTCAACGACCTATGCCGAAGAAGTGGCAACGGCTAAAAAAGCAGCGGAAACGCGCATCAGTCAGATACAGGAAGAAGCGGCAGCTGCCGTAGCGGCAGCCCGGTCGCGGGAAGCTGAGGTAAAGAATATGTCGGCCGACGAAATCGTCTCCGCCCGGGAAAAGGCAGAGGCTGAATTACTGGCCTTGCAGGAGCGCACCGCACAGGAAATCGGTACCGCCAAAGAAAAAGCGGCCCTCGCGCAACAGGAGTCGGCCAATCAGGTGGCAGAGGCAAAGCGCAAATCAGCAGAACAGCTGGCTGCCGTGCAAAAAGAAGAAGCAACGGCAGTCCGGGAAGCCCGGGAGCGGAGCGCCGCTGAGCGGGAACGCCTGGCTGCTGAGGTCGCCGCGGCTAAAGAACGGGCTGCTGCCGAACAGTCCACTACCAATAAAGAAGCAGCCGAAGCCATCAAGGCCGCACGCGAACGAGCCGCCGCTGAGCAGGAACGCCTGACTTTGCAGGTCTTGCAGGCCCGGGAAGAATCAGCAGATGCAATCGGGCAGGCTCGCGAAAAAGCCGCGAAAGAGGTGGCTACGGTGCAACGGGAAGCCTCACAGGCCATCACAACGGCAAGGGAAGAGGCGCAACGCCGGCAGGATGAACTGCTTGGGCAGGTTGCAGAAGCCGAAAAAACAGCCCGGCAGCGGATCGCCGATGCACGGGCGGAGGAGCAGGCCGCAGTGGCCCGGGCACGGGAAGAATCGGCCGCCAAACGTGCGGAATACGTTGCGAACACCAAGCAGGCCCGCGAACAATCACTCGCTGAAATTAATCAGGTGAAAAAAGAAGCCTCGGACGCCATTTATACCGCCAAGCAAAGTGCAGTTGAACAACTGACCGCGGTTAAATCGGAAAACGCAGAGAAAATCCGGGCACTACAGCAGGAGTTTGCGGCGACTAAAGCCGAAATCGAGGCGAAGACGCAGGCAGAACGCGAACGGGCAGCCACCGCTCAGCAAGCACGCAAAGCAGCCGAAAAACAGCTGGAAGAAATACAGGCCGAAATAAAAGCAGCGGAAGCCCGGCTGAAAGCGCTGAAATCAGAGGGCGAAAATTAAACAATTCGTTAAGGTATTGGATTTTTAAAGAGAACACCCCATAAATCTTGATCTTTGGGGTGTTTCTTTTTGAACCTGTATTAAACTATCAATATGAGATCATTGCTATTCGTATTTTTACTGGTGCTGGGTACCGCTTTTACACTCAACGCCCAACAGGGGTACGCAATTAAAGCCGAAATTGAGGGCTATGAAGAAGAAGAACTCTACCTAGGCTACTACTATGGCAATAAGCAATACCTTGTCGACACCGCTCAGGTGAAGGGCGGGAAGTTCTTGTTTGAGGGTGATGAGCCCTTAGAGCCCGGTGTCTACCTGGTGGTTATGGCGCCCGATAACAACTTCTTTCAGATTCTGATCACAGAGGATGAACAGCGTTTTGCTTTCCAAACCACCAAAGAAGCCCCCGCTGAAAACATGAAGCTGGAGCTGGCTCCTGACAACAGCCTTTTTTACGAATACATGCACTTCCTGGATAAGCAAAAACCCGAAGCGGAGGAGATTGGCAAGGCTATGGAAGCCGCAACCACCGAAAAAGAGAAAGAACGCCTCGAAAGCAGACGGGCCAAGCTCGATGAAAAAGTGCGGGAATACCAGGAAACACTGATTGCCAAGCACCCCAAAACGCTGTCCGCTGCAATCATTAAGGCCAACCTTCCGCTCGATTTGCCTACGTTTGAGGGGACCGAAGAGGAGGTGCAGCGCAAACGCTGGCGCTATTCCCAACAGCACTACTTCGATAATATTGACCTCACGGACCCGCGCATGCTCCGCACACCTTTCCTCTTTCAGCGCGTAGACCACTTCGTGAATAAGCTGCAGGTACAGCACCCGGATACTATAGCACAGGCTGTTGAGTACGTGCTGGAGCAAATGAGGCCGTCGGAGGAATCCTTCAAGTACTACCTCATCCACTTCCTTAATGAGACGGCCAAATCCAAAATGGTGGGCATGGACGCCGCCTACGTCTACCTCGTCGAAAAGTACTATGCGACCGGTCAGGCCCCCTGGACCGACGAGGAGCAGCTGGAGAAAATTATCGATAATGCCAAGGCACTCAAACCCCTGCTGATCGGTAAAATTGCACCGGACATACAGCTGGAGACCAAAGCGGGAGAGCCTGTTTCCCTACACGGCATTGAATCCGAGTACACTATCCTTTACTTCTGGCGGTACGATTGTGGCCACTGCAAGAAGTCAACACCAGATATGAAGGCTTTCTACGACAAGTACAAAAACAAAGGCGTAAAGCTGGTCGCCGTATGCACCAAGTTTACAGACGAAATCGAAGGCTGCTGGGACTATATCGACGAGAAGGAAATCGGAGACTGGATGCACGTCGTAGACCCCTACCACCGCAGCCGCTACATGAAGGTCTACAACATCAAATCAACGCCGCAGCTTTATGTGTTGGACCGCAACAAGGAGATCCTCTCCAAGCGGATCGGTGCAGAACAACTGGAAGAAGTCATGGACCGCATCATTGAAATGCGGGGGCAGGAAGAAGCTAATCCGGAGAAATAATGGAAACGACTCTACTGAAAACATTTGAGGCCGCTGGTGCGGCCTCAAATGTAACTTTAATCTTTGCCCTGCTGGCTACCGTTGTGGGGCTCGCAGGCACTTTTTTACTACTTAGAAAGCCTGCCCCGCGCGGGCAGCACAATCAGCGTATGTTGATCGCGATGTTGCTGTTCTTTACCTTCCTGATTGGGGCAAGCACCGCCTTCTTCTCCTGGATGCGGACCGAAAGGCTGGAACCGGTGATGATCTACAACAACGCAGTGGAAACGTCTTACGGAAAAGTAGCCTATAAAGACCTGGGCAACGCTAAGATTGTAACGGACCAACAAAATCAGCCCTTTTCCAACCTCAATCAGGGGACAACAAGATTACTGGTCATTCTGGAGAAAGACGGAAAAACCCATGCACTGTCCGAAGAAGATTACCCCATAGAGGAAGTCCTGCGGGAACTGCGCAATGCTGTACAAGACTGGAAAAAGGAGCAGGCTAAATCGAAACCTTCCGCCGAATAACATCGGTAAAGGACCGGAGCTCTATCGTGTAATTGCCCTCACCGTACTGGTTGAAGTCAATTTCATAGATGGTATCCACTGGTAAGTCCAGGACCTGCTCGCGCAGTACCACCTCGCCGTCATCCCGAGTTACGACGATATCGTTTAAGTTTACGCTAAGGGTAGCGAAATCCACGTAGTAGAGGTTGTTCTCCTCATCGGCATAGAGCGACCAATGCTCCGTATCCATATTGAGGAGACTGCTGCTGCCGGTTGCCGTTTCAGGTAATATGGTTTCTTGAATACTGGCTGTTTGCGCAGCTAGTGAGGAGAGGCTGCCTATCGTGAACAGCGCAATGAGGAAACTTAGCTTCTTAAGCATAGTGTCGTTTTTTATTAGGTATGCCATGGGGAAAAGGCTCGTCAAAAGTATGAAAACTTAGTGGTACAAAGAAGTTAAAAGTGCTTGCCGCACAGGCAAAATTGTCGGGTATCAGGGAGTCTTGGAATTTTTTGGATCGGATTGGGTGTGTTGCCATTATTTGTAGCGTTAGGCGGCCTTTTTTGTTGCGCTACTTTTGTAATATTTTTTGTTAAGTAAATGTTAAGGTCGTGGTTGCGCCTTATTCGAGCCCCTTTTTGAGCACGAGCCGGATGTTAGGGTAGACCGGCAGGTTGCTCTCAAGAAAGTCAGGGACAGATTTCCATTCTGCTTTTTCAATATTTTCTTCGGCTTGCGGCGTCAGTTGGGCCTCCGGGGTCGTCATGCGGTACCAGTAGGTAGGCTTAAGGATGCGCCCCTTCTTCAGATGTCGGTAGGTATGATAAGTCATGAGCAGCAGGTCACCGCACTTGACCTCCTGCAGCCCCGTTTCTTCCTGTACTTCCCGCACGGCTGCCGCTTCCGGTGTTTCACCCGGGTCTATTTTGCCTTTCGGCAGATCCCAGGTCTCGAGCCGGTAAATAAAAAGGCCCTGCCCTTCGGTATTGAAGACCAGCCCGCCGGCCGCTTCCAGAATGGTAAATTGCGTGCTGAACTCCTTGAACAGGCGCTCGCCGTCATTCCCGTAAATGGTGACTTGTTTGAAGGCCTCGTTTTTTTCCAGCATATCCACATAGCCCAAGAGGCTTTTGGGGTTGCCGGTATAGATGGTGATGAGGTTTTCCGGGTTGCTCGAGGGCTGGAAACCTTCCTTAGGCAGGGTGGCGAGGACTAAAGGCCTGCCGTTGATATAGATTTTGTACATTTGCCGAAAATTAATACGCGATATGGATTTAGCAGCTGAAGTTGCCCACAGGCTCCTGCAAATAAATGCAATTAAGTTGAGTCCGCAAAAGCCTTTCACCTGGGCGAGCGGCATTAAGTCGCCAATCTACTGCGATAACCGGACGGCCTTGTCTTTCCCGGCAGTGCGGCAGTTCATCGTCAAAGGGTTTGCGCAGGCTTCTGCCATTTTTCAGCCTTTCAACGTCGTGGCCGGTGTGGCAACGGCGGGCATACCGCACGGGGCACTGCTGGCCGCAGAGTTGGGGCTGCCTTTTGTGTATGTGCGCTCGAAAGCCAAGTCCCACGGTCGCCAAAACCAGATAGAAGGGGTCCTGCCGGAGGAGGCCCGCGTTTTGGTCATTGAAGACCTGATCAGCACCGGGGGCAGCGCCCTCAAAGCAGTGGAAGCCCTGCGCGAAGCAAATGCCGATGTGGTGGGCGTAATGGCCATCTTTAGCTATGGTTTCGATAAAGCCCGCACCGCTTTTGAAGCTGCGGGGACTTCTTTCGCTACCTTGTCCACCTACGATGCCCTCCTGAAAGCCGCCGCCGAAGCAGAGTACATCGCTCCGGAAGAGATGGAAACCCTCGAAGCCTGGCGCCGCGACCCGGAAGCCTGGGGACAGTAGAAAAGGGTTTCCTTTTCATGGCCAAAAAATCATTTGGGTTTTTGGAGGGCCGCCGGAGCTGATAAACGCTTTTCTGAAAATACCGCCGAGCGTTGAAAACCAGGCATTTTAGGCACCGGAAGTAGTCTTTAGACCGGTTATGATGCAGATGCCCCCAGCAATGCGAATTATTTTGGCTTCTGCTATCAATATTTTGGGGGCAATATCTATATTAGCCGGTCAGGGATTATCCAAAAACCGCTCACCATTAAAAATATGAAATGTCCGTTATAACACCCAAATCTGAAGCCTTCCTGAAAGCCTATCTCAACAACGCTTCGCCTACCGGTTTTGAAGCGCCGGGGCAGCAGCTGTGGCTCGACTATGTCAAGCCTTACATCGATGACTGGCAGCTGGACAACTACGGGACAGTCTACGGTGTCATCAACCCCGGTCAGGATTATAAAGTCGTCATTGAGGGGCATGCCGA
This sequence comes from Phaeodactylibacter sp., assembly GCF_040219495.1. Classification (GTDB taxonomy): domain Bacteria; phylum Bacteroidota; class Bacteroidia; order Chitinophagales; family Saprospiraceae; genus Phaeodactylibacter. The sequence continues at coordinate 10,315 of NZ_JAVJSK010000064.1, forward strand.
TGAAATCTCATGGTTTGTGCACCACATTTCTGATGACGGCTTCATTAACGTCATCCGCAACGGTGGCTCCGACCACATGATTGCGCCTTCCAAGCGGGTCAACATCCACACCAAAAAAGGCATCGTTAGAGGGGTTTTTGGCTGGCCGGCCATTCATACCCGCCACGGGGAAGATGCCAAGCTGGCTCCCAAAATCAATAACATCTTCATTGATGTCGGAGCGGAAAACAAAGAGGAAGTCCTCAAAATGGGCATTCATGTAGGGTGTGTCATCACCTATGAAGACGAAATGGAAATCCTCAACGACCGCTACTACGTTGGCCGGGCCCTCGATAACCGCATGGGCGGATTCTGTATCGCTGAGGTGGCTCGCCTGATCAAAGAAAATAAAATCAAACTACCTTACAGCCTCTACATCGTCAATTCCGTACAGGAGGAGGTAGGGCTGCGCGGTGCGGAGATGATCACGCAGACGATTAAACCTGATGTGGCGATTGTGACGGACGTTACCCACGATACCCACACCCCTCTGGTGAGCAGTAAAAAATTCGGTGATGTAAAGTCCGGTAAAGGCCCTTCGGTAACCTACGCGCCGGCGGTGCACAATAAGTTGCTCAACCTCATCATCGATACGGCGGAGGATAAAGACATTCCGATACAGCGGGAGGCGGCTTCCCGGCGTACCGGTACGGATACCGATGCCTTCGCGTATTCCAATGGTGGGGTGCCGAGTGCATTGATTTCACTGCCGCTGCGGTACATGCACACCACCGTTGAAATGTCGCACAAAGACGATGTGGATGCGGTCATACGCCTTATTTATGAGGTACTGCAGCGCATCGAAAAGAATCATAACTTCAAGTACTTCTAGTATGCAATAAGGAGTGGAGCCAAGCCAGTAAGTACTGCATGACTTCGTAGAAGTCGCATGTTATCTCCAGTCGGAGAAGATGCTCCTTCTGCTTATCTCCGGCCACCCAGCTTTTCATACTTGAAAAAGCACTAGTGGCTTAAGTTCTAAGTCTCTGATAATTAAGCCGCCGGAATTTTGTTCGCTGAAGAAGCCTGGAAACGTAGGCGTAGCCGAAGCTACGGCGAGGCTTTCAGGTTACATCAGCGGGCAAAAGGGCAAGGCTTGGATGGTCAAGGATTTAGGACTTAAGCCACTAGTGCGGCTAGTCCGAATTACTTGGGCGTATTTCACGCTTGGAACCTTTGGGTTTGCTGAACTTTTACGTTTAGTCACTTCCGAAACAATCCACTAGATATTGCGAGCCCTGCTTATTGCCCTGCTGGACCTTCTTTTTTATAGCAACGTCTGGATTGCGCTGGCTGCTGTAGGTATGGCTGCGCAAACGCAGTTCCTGCTGTTGGGCAAAGGGGAGCCCACTGCACTGCTGGGCTTTATCTTTTTTGCCACCCTTTTTCTTTATGCCGTACACCGGATCATTGGGCTGAAGAAATCTGAGCCCTTTGCAAATACCGGGCGGTACGCCGTAATTGCCCGGTTTAGGAGCCATATTGTATTCTATGCGGGTATGGCTGGACTGTGTGCAGCCTTGTTTTTGTTCCAAATGCCGCTGTTCCTGATTGCCGGGCTCGTTGCGCCCTGCCTGCTCGCCTTGCTCTACGTGCTGCCGGTATGGAAGGGCTACCGTTTGCGCGACTTGCATTATGTCAAAATATTTCTCATCGCCATCACCTGGAGCTGGATTACCGTTTTTCTGGTGGGCCTGGAGCTGGGCATGACTTGGAGCACCCCGCTGTACGTTATGCTGCTGGAACGGGCCCTCTTCGTATTTGCCATTACTATCCCTTTTGATATACGGGATATGGAAATTGACGCTTTCAATAAAGTCAAAACCCTGCCGGCTACCCTCGGCCTGCGCAAAAGTCAGCGCCTGGCTGGTCTGAGCCTGGCCCTGATGTTGCTCTTGTCTGCCCTCAACTACTACTGGGATGTGTACACGCTTGGTGACTTTGTGGCGCTCGTCTTGTCTGCCTGCCTTTCGGGAATGCTCATCTTCCTGTCCGACCGTACCCGCCACGATTATTTCTTTACCGGGCTCATTGATGGGATGATGTTGCTGCAGTTCCTGCTGGTGGCGTTTTTGTGAAATCCCAACAGGCTTTAAGCGCTAAACAAAAAAACCCTGCCCAAAGAGCCATGCGGGCTATCCGGGCAGGATGTGAAAGAGGTTTGATTTTGATGTAGTGGTGGATCTGGTATGTAGATCGCTTTTTTGAGTATAGTGTTTCAAAGAAAACAAGAGCTATTGCTCGAATCGAGCCAGCTTATTGGGGTAGTCGATGGTCATACGGAAATACTGTAGGGTATTGCCACCGATCGCACCTTCTACCTGATCCCCCGCCAGGCGGGAGTAGTACTGTATGTAATTGGCATCCGGACGGGAGCAGAACCAAACCGGGCCTGCTTTCTGACCGCCTATGATGATTTGCGGGACTTCAATCATGCGGACGTTGCCCAGTTGAGCATCCGCCTGTTCAATCACTTTCCATTTAGGGTGCAACTGATGCCACTGCTCAAAAATGGAAGCGATGATAAACGAGGTCGCAATTGGTTCCTGCCCGGTTTCTCCCAGCACAGCGGCGGCTGACTTTGAAGGTAGCATTTTAGCACCGGAGTCAATCAGCACCGGTATTTGCTCCCCGTCCACTTCAATGAAGATGCGGGGTAGGCTGGAGATGCGGTTGCCACTTGCACTTTCCTTGAAAGTAACGGGCAGCACGTTGGGTTCCAATGGCGACAGGGCGGGGGAATGGCATAACAATTCTTCAAACCTGAAATCAAAGGTCCAGCAATACTGACCAAACCAGGATTGCCCAAGTGATCCGTGCACGTCCTTGCCCAGGTTGGTCTGGGCATCGGGCAATACCAGAGCGGAGTTGCGGTTGAGTGTGGGAAGCGCACCTAGCTCCAGCACTTCATTGATCTTTACGAAGGCGTTGCCACTGTCGTCTACTACGCCGGGCAATGCGTGGTCCTGCATAGCGGACTCGGACACAAAGGCACCGCCCGTTGTATTGGCCAGAAAACTAAGCATCCCGCCAGCCGATGGGATTTGAGTGTAAACCAGGTGGTTCCGGAATTCTACATCGAGCGCGAACTCAGCATCTTGAGTGGCCCCCAGCGTAGTCATCAAAGTTAGTACAAGTGTGATGAAGTTGATTTTGGCAAACATTTGTTTTTACTTTAAGCGTTTCATGAAAACTACGAGCCCGTAAGGGTTGCTAGTGGATGGTTCCGGAAATAACCAGGCATAGAAGCTCGGGAAAACCAAGCGCTCCAGCGTGAAATACGTCCAACTCATGCGCACTAGTTGCCTGAAGAAAAGTACAGGCAGCTGTTTAGCAGGCTCTCAAAATCGGGGGGCGATTTTGTGGTACATATTCCTAACTGCAAAAGGTATGCCAAAAAATGAAGCGCAGGATTCTGAACCATTTTTCCACTTCCGGGATTATCCCATCTCACCTAAGCTTAAACACATGTCTGATCTACTCACTTTCGGAACCCCGCCTTCAGATACGGAATACATCACCCGCCCGGGGGCTTATGCCATTTTCTTTAACAGTGCCCAAGAGCTGGGGCTGGTACGCACCGATGACCAACGCTATTTTCTGGCCGGGGGTGGTATCGAATCTGGCGAGGATAAAGAGGAGGCCCTCCTCCGTGAAGTATTGGAAGAAACCGGATTGCTCGCTACCGTCGAAGCACCCGTAGGTATGGCCCGGGAGTTCTATCTCGACGAGATCGAATCCAGGTATTACGAAAAAATCGGGCATTTTTACCGGGTGTCCATCACCGGGCAGGACCCGGTGGGGAAAATAGAAGAGGACCACACCTTATTATGGATGCCGGTTGCACAAGCCATGCCCTTGCTCTTTCACGATATGTACCGCTGGGCAGTAGCACACGCTCAACGGTAGGCCCAGCGGTGGTAACGCCGCCGGATCGTAATGCGGGACAGGCGGAGCACCCACCGCGACTTGGATCGCCAAACGGCTCGTATGCGGTCAATGTAGGCAATAAGCACAGCAAAAAAGATCAGAAAGGTGAGGGCGCCCAATAAAGTCTGCACAGGTGTAAGGGTATGCGACCAAAAGGCGGAAAGCCCGATACCCAGCCAGGTACTGTACAGCAGCACGTAGTGGACTTCGTAAATCACCAGGGTCTCACTGCCTATCTTTAGCAGCAGTGGGGGGATGTTCCGCCAGGCTTGAGCCAGCCATATAAACAGAGACACCACCACAAGCACATGCCCCAGCCGGAGCAGCAAAAAGTTGAAGTAGGCATGGTCCTTAAACCGAATCTCTCCGGTCCAGTGGTAGAGCTCCATCAGCCAGCTTGAGGAATATTGGGCCAGTAGCACTCCTCCTATCAGCAGGGTGAGCGGAAGGTAGCTCTTGAAAGCCCAGTTCGGCCGGTAGTGGAGGATTGTTCCCAGTACGCCGCCCAAGAGGGTGAAGCCGATCCAGGGTACGGGCGTGAAAACGGAGCCATGATCCTTGACGAGGTAGTTTTGCAGCACAATTGGCAATGCACTGTAATCACCTTCCTGCACATCAAAAAAGAAAAAGAAAGTGAACCCTCCGGCAAGGGTGAGCAGCAGAGCATACGGCAGCCGGGCCCATTGGCTTAAAGCATACAACGCGATCAGGCTCAGCAAAGCCAACCCGATACAATGCAGCACATCGACCCTGAACAGATTAGGTGAAATATAGCCGGTGACTAATTGCGGAAAGCACAGGCGCAGCGCATAGCCAATGACGATAAGCTGAAGCCCTCTGCTTAGCCCCTTTTTGACTCGTTTGTTTTTGGCTGCGGGGCGCCCGTCCTTTAGCAACAGAAATACGAAGATGAGCCCACTGGCAAAAAAGAAAATAGGCGCCGTCATGCCACGCAGGAACTTCCATGCCGCAAAAACCGTATGGTCCGGATCCCGGAAGGCATCAGCCAGGAGCGTATCCGTGAAATGCCCCTGCAGCATCATTAAGATAGCATAGGCCCGAAGCAAATCAATAAATGTCAGGCGGCGTTGGAGGCTTTCGATGGCTTAAAGTGTTAAGATAAATGAAAGAGCGTGTTGAGACTTTTGTCTTCTAGTCGAAAACTAACAATTTTTTGGTTAGACGAGGCCCGAAAACCGGAGTTTAGCCTTCGCTAAATGAGGATTTTCGGGACGAAGTATAATCAAAAAAGTGTAGTTTGCAGACCGATTACTAAAGTCCCAATACGCTCTAAAACTCCATAACGACACGAAGGCCCTAAAACGTTTCCTGCCGCCTGATCTTTTTTGGGGTGGACATAAAAACAATCGCCCTCCCGACAGGCTGCTATATTGCGCCCGGCAAGCCTACTTCCACCCATTGACCGGCCGTTCTCGCCTCAATATCATGCTTGTACATGGCCGCACAGCGGGTCGCAGGCAGGTAAAACCGCCCCTGATAAGCCGCATTCAGCTGCACACGGAACGTTTTGGACTTCTTCCAGCCCAGGTCAAAGAAGCTCTGTACCCGGTCGTCGCGGATATCCTGATACTCGGGCTCATCAGCCGTACTGGAAAAGCCGGACAATCGGGTATTCATGATCTCCCAACCGGAGGGGAAGATCTGCTCTAAAGCCAGCTCCTCGTACGTCCGGTAGTTTTGATTGCCGGGGTGGGTGAGGGTCACCTCCGCAAGGAAGTCGGCACCCTGTGGCAACGTGCCCGGGTCTATCGGCGCACCGGCCATGTTTTTATAGGTGACGGTCATGTTGATTTTGCTGTTACTGGCTGTTTCTTTACCCACCAGCGGTTGGCCGCGGCGTACGACTCTGGTGAACAGCAGCCCTCCACTGGTATTGGTGACTGATATTGCGGTGGTATTGTCCGGCAACTCAATCTGTAGCACCGGTTTATCAGACCCGGCATTTGTGGTCTGCCCGTTAGCGGTATACTGGAAAGCCACCTTCTCACCGGTACCGCTACCCTTGGCCTTCACAAACTTGCCAATAGCCAGCAGGCTGTAAGCGGTTTCCTGCGTATTGAGCCAGTTGCTGCTGCTGAGCTCATCGGAGAGGGTCCGGACCAGCTCAGCGGCTGCGTCCAGATCCTTTAGGAGCACCAGCGTCTCCAGTATCATGGCTTGGTCACGCAGTCTGGAACCAAAAGTAGCCCCAAGCTCCCGGTAGGGCTGAATACTGCGGTCTGTACTCCCAACGAGCTGCTTGGCAATATCCCGCTTGCCGGTTAGGGCATAGGCGCCTGCCAGCCGCCACTTGGCAGCAGTATTAAGGTTATCATAGGAGCGCAGGCGGTTCATTGCCGCCAGGTCGGGGGCTTGCGCCAAAGCCAGGCTGTACAAACGATAGGCCTGGTCAAGCCCCTGATTGCCCGACTGATAAAGCCCGCGGCTGTCCGCCTCAGCTGACCATAACCGGGCCGTCTCCTGCTGATAGGTGATCCAGTTGTCGAGCAGGGTAGGGGGCACGAAGTAGCCCAGCGCTTTCGCTTCGAGCAGGAAGTGGCCGGCGTAGGTAGTCGCCCAGGTCCGGGCCTGACTGTTGCCGGGCCAGTAAGCCATACCGCCGTTGGGCAGTTGGAAAAGCGCCAGCCGGTTGATGGTTGCCTTGATGTTTTGCCCGGTCTGCTTTTTCTGTTCCTCGTTTACCTCCAGGAGGTCGTTGACGTAGAGTTGCGGAAAGCCACCGGAAAGCGTTTGCTCCAGACAGCCGTAAGGGTAGCGGATAAGGTACCGAAGCCGGCGTTCCAAATCGATGGGCGGCAGGCTCGATACCTCCAGTACAACTTCGTTGGTGCCGGTCATACCGGGCAGCTGATAGGCATACTGATGCGAGGCGCCGGGGTCCAGGGCTTGCGCGCCCACATCGGTGACGTAAGGGTTGGGGTTACGGACCTGTATTTCGATTTCCTGACTGGCTTTATGCCCGCCGCCTTCTGCTGTAATGGTGAATTTGGCGACGCCAATGCGGTCGGCTACCTGCACGGGGAAGTTGATGAGCTGATCGCCTGCCCGCTGAAACTGAATGCGCTTAGACGGCTCTGCCAGTTCAATTAAGGAGCCGGGAGATTGTACCGTGACTTTGACATCCCGGATGCCTTCCTGCATGGCAAAAACGTTCACTGGGAGCTGCAGGGATTCGCCCGGGCCTAGCACCCGTGGTAAAGTACCCAGGACCATCAGGGGCTGCCTCACCGGCACCGATTGCTCGGTTTGGCCGTAGGCTTCCTGTTCAGCCGCTACAACCATAACCCTCACAGCACCTACGTAATTTGGCATGCGCAGGGTATGGGTAGTGGTAGCGCCTTTTTTGAGGTAAAAAGGCCCCAGGTGCATAGCGACCGGATCAAAGCGGTTGGCTTTTTTCGCGGCTTCCACTTTGGCGGCGGCATCACCACCAATACTCAATAGCTGGTCCAGTTGCCCTCCGTAAGCGCCCAGGACATCATCGTAGAGGTCCCAGGTGCGTACGCCCAGGGCTTCCCGTGCATAGAAATGCTTCCAGGGAGCCGGTGTCTCAAAGCGGGTCAGCCCCAGCAAGCCTTCATCTACCACGGCCAGCGTGTAAGCCATTGGGCGGCCCTCTTTTTCGGAGACCTTGACCGTAAAGCCCTGCTTAGGTTTCAGCTCCTTGGCCATTTCAATTGCCGGCTGCAGGTGAGTGGCCGGGTCTTCCACATTCACCGGAATGACGCCGTAAAGCCGGATGGGCAGATCGTTTTCTACCTGCCCGTGGGGCTGCAGCAGCGTGATGTGCGCATAGGCCGTAGGGGCCATGTCGGGCGTGGCTTCAAAAGTGATTTTGTTTTCTCCTGCTTTGGCATCCACCCAGAACGACTGCAGCACTTCGCTGCCGGTTTCCAGACTGACCAAAACCCTGCCTGCTTTGGCTTCCGGCAATCGCAGGGTGACCGTTTCCCCAACATCGTATCTTTCCTGGTCTGCCGTGAAAGGCAGCATGGCCGCTGCCTCCCGGTTCCCTTCCTGATCTCCATACCAGGGGCTGCCCGCGTAGAAAAAGTCGCCGGCACAATGCCCGGTTTCGGTATCACAAACCCTGACCATGTAGCGGCCCCAGTCACTTACATTCACCAACCAGGCCGTATTTCCATCCTGACCAGTGGTCAGTTCTGTTTTTTGCATTGCACCGTAGTGGGTGGCCGTATTGTAGCGGGAAATATTGCCGTTGCCGCGGTCCCACCACCAGCGCCAGTCAACCCGGTAGAGGCCCACGCTCAGTTTTCGGTTGGCCAGGGGCTTGCCTTCCGGGTCCAGCGCCGTCAGTGGGATGCCCGTCGGCTCATTCATAATGATGCGCTTACTGCCGTATTGGTCTTTGGGGATGGCCAGGCCGGCATAAGCAGGGTAGGGGTCGTAGCCCAGGCTGAAATTATCGGTGCTAAACCCTCCGCCCCGCTCAAAAACGCGGGTTTGGAAGTTGGCCATCAGCCGGCCGGGCAGTTCCTGCTGACTACTTAGGCTGAAGGAAGGGCTGCCCGCACCATCTTCATTCAGCGTGCCTTCCCAAACGGCGCGTGGCTCCATGCTGAAGGAGCGGGCCGGGTCATCAAATTCAAAGTCCGGCCTCCCGGGAAAAGTGGTATTGACCGGTTGTAGCTGCGCTTCGATTTTAGCGTCCATACCGGAAGCCGGCGCACCGTGCAGCCAGTTGGCTTGCAGCTGGGGTGTGAAAGGCGCGTTTGCACTGCTGATCCGTTCTTTTCCGAAGTCAAGGTTGATCTTAAAGCGGTTGGGCTTGACGGTTTCGATCCGAAGGCTCTTGCTGAAGTTGGCACCCCCGGCTTTCACGGTGGCCCGCCAGATACCGGTGGGGGCATCCGAAGCAGTTGCAAAGTGAAGGGGATAAACCATGGGGACGCGGTTGGTCACGGTGCGGGTTTCGCGCACTTGGCCGCGGGGATCGCGCAGCTCAAAAGCAACAGGGTAATGCTGCGGAAGCTTGCCGAGGGCATCTTCCAGTATAAAGTTGAGGTAAACCGAGTCGCCCGGGCGCCAAACGCCCCGGTCAGCGTAGAGGAAGCCTTTCAGTCCCTTTTGGGCTTTGGCCCCTTCTACATCAAATTTGCTTAGGGATAAGGCATCACCGTCTTGCAGGCGGAGGTAGCCGCGCTCCTGCCCTTGTTTGGCCACCACCACAAAGGGCTCCCTCGGCAGCTGAGCCTGACAGCGCCCGTTTCCGTCGGTGGTGCCCGAACCGATCTGTTGCTGCTGATAGTCGTAAAACTCCAGCGCCACGCCACTCAGCGGCTGTGCGGTGCGCAGGTCAGTAGCGTATACGATGCAATTGCGGGCCTCCGCTGATTTGGCCAGCAATCCGATGTTTGAGGCAATGACGTTGCGCTGTACAAACCGGTCGGCGTTATAGTAGGCGGGCTTGCAGGGGTCTTCCCGGTGGTCCCAGCTGAAACCATCGTAGTAGCCGGCAAAGCCATACCAGTTTTCCATGATGCTTTGCAGTTCGCCATCTGCCGCCTCGTTGCCCTGACTGCTTAGTGCTTCGGTGCATTGATAGGTGGTATGCTCGGGCCGGAAACCAACCCGAATCTGATAGATGGCCTGCGGATCGGCCTCAACAAGCTCGTCCAGGCTGATGGCATATCGCGTCCACGCATTCGAATTAGTAGCGGGGTTGAGCGACTGCAACGGCACGTTCACCTGCTTGATCAGCCGGCCGACCTGCCGGAGATCGTAACCACCGTTGAGGGCATTGTCCTGCAAAAATTGCAGGATGTTGTTGTGGTAAATTTTAAAGACTTCCACCACCACCGTGTTCAGGTTGATGGCTTCAAACGGGAAAGCCAGCTTGTCGGTATTGGGGAGGATGACACCGCTGCCCACGAGGCGGACCTGGGGCTTAGCGTCCTGTATGTCGACTTCCCAAAGCCCGGCTTTCTTCATCGGGCTGCCCATGCTGTTCTTCAGCCCTTTGCTAACGGAGATTTTGCGTGTGCCCATCAGCCCGGAGGCGGGGTACACCCGCAGCCGGTTACCATCGGCCAGGTAGCGGAGGGTCCCGCTGTAGTTCTCAATGGTGACCAGGCCGTTGAAGTCCTGGGCGGCATCAAGCGGGTCAGAGAAGTAAAGCTCGAGGTACATTTCCTGCCCCTGATTGACCTGAACGTTGGTGAGTTCAAAATCGCCGAGGGCAGGCACAACAAAGGTGAGGGACTGATTACCGGATTGGTTGAAGCCATCGTAGTCGAGCTCAACGGCCACTTCGCTGCTCTTTTCCTTACGGGTGATGTTTTCAATGTAAAAGTAGTGTTCTGTACCCCGGCCTCCATGCTCCCAGCGAATGGGGCGTTCCTTCCCATCCTGAACCGCTGTGAGGGCAGCTTCCACTGATTCACTTTCAGCGAAGTCGGTGGTATAGGCTGTACCAGTCAGTTCTTGTTTGGTAAGGTCTTTGACATCCGGTGTGCGCAAGCCACCGATATTGACCGAGAGCTGCAGGTCGTTGGTCCGGAAGTCAAACTCGAATACCTGAGCCTCCTTAGGCACCTGAGCAAAAAGTTTGCCCAACTGAACCGTGGCTACATAGGCGGTACCGGATTGGAGGTGCTGCGCCGGCTGGAAAAGTAAGGTCTGGGTATCTTCCCATACAGCCTGCCCGTCCACAGCGGGCTTCAGTTGGAAGATGCCTTCAGCAGGCTGCCCGACCTGCTCTCCGGTAGCTACCGCACTGGCAAACCGGACCCTTACCGGGCTCGTCTTGGAAATAACGCCTGAGGTATAGCTGAAAAGATAGGCATTGGCGCTCTCGGGCATGGGTGCAGCACGTTGCTCTTTAGAGCCGCAGGAGGAAAGGACGGCCGTGATGGCAAAGATGTGCAAGAGGAGGAGTAAATTGGGCAGAGGAAATCTGGGCATCGTGGCTGGTTTTTGGGTTTGAAATATATACCCGTAATATAACAGCTTTTGACCTTCGCTCCAAAGAAAAAACATCCGATCGCTTCAACACCTCTAAAGAATTGGCGTTATTACGGGGAAATCTCAAATGACTTGCTTCCATGAACGAAATGTTGCCGCTTTTCCCATTGCAACTGGTTGCCTTCCCGGGCGAATCCCTTAACCTGCATATTTTTGAGCCGCGCTACCGGCAGTTGGCCAAAGAGTGTGAAGAAGAAGGGGCTACTTTTGGTATTCCCGCCTTTATCAACGGCAAAGTGATGGAAGTAGGAACGGAGATGCGCCTGCTTTCGGTCGAAAAGCGCCACCCCAATGGAGAAGTAGATATCAAAACCGAAGGCATCCGCCCCTTCCGCATCGAGCAGTTCTTCCGGCAGGCGCCAGGTAAACTCTACGCCGGCGCACAGGTTGACTGGCTGGAGTACACAAGTACACAGGGTGATGTTGCGGTCAACATGCAGCTAATTGAGTTGATCGGAGAACTGTTTACCCTCCTCAAAATCGATAAACCGGTACCGGAAGATGCGGCTATCCTGCAGACCTTTGAGGTGGCTCATCATGTGGGGTTTTCCATCGAACAGGAGTACCAGTTTCTCTGCATTCCCAACGAGTTCTCCCGTCAGGAGTACATGCGTGCCCACCTGGAAAAAATGCTGCCCGTTGTCCGCGAAATGAACAACCTGCAGGAGCGGGCCCGAATGAACGGGCACTTTAAGCACCTGAAGCCCCCAAAATTTTAGCCAATGGAATGGGTGTTCAAGGTGCATCTGTTGTTTTCCCTTTATATGCTGGGGCTGATCTGGTTTGTGCAGGTCGTGCATTACCCGCTCATGGGCAAAGTAGGCGCTTCCAGTTTTATTGATTACGAGCGGGCGCATACCCGCTTCACCTCCTGGGTGACAGCACCACCTATGCTGGGCGAATTAGGCACCGGGCTGCTGCTGCTTGTACAAGCTCCCACCGATTGGCTGTGGTGGGCAAACACCGCCGGGCTGCTGGGGCTGTGGGCTTCCACCTTTTTTATTCAGGTGCCTCTGCATAATGCACTTAGCAGCGCCTTCAATGAAGTACAACACGCCCGCCTCGTCCGCACCAACTGGCTCCGGACCCTCATCTGGACCCTGCGCGCATTTTTGCTGCTGAGCTTGGTTTAGAAGTTGTTGGGATTTTGCTTTTGGAGCGGTAGCTACTATTCGAGTAACCCTTTCATTGAATCCTTCAGTACGGAAGCCGAATGCTTTAGCGCCTGCTGCTCCTCCTCGCTCAGGTCGGCCACCAATACCTTTTCCACTCCATCTTTGGACACAATGCAAGGTACACTCAGGCAAACCCCCTCTATGCCGTACTCTCCGCGCAACTGAATAGAGACCGTCAGCACACTATGGCTATCGCGCAGGATGGCTTGCACGATGCGTACAAGTGCCTGCCCGACCGCAAAGTTGGTCGCCCCTTTGTAATCGATGATGTGGTAAGCAGAGTTCTTGACCGCTTCGAAGATTTCGCGGCTGCGCTTCGGCCATTGCTCCTGCAGCCCGTTGGACTTCACGTACTGCTGAATGGCAACACCACCCAGATTGGTCAGGGACCAGGCCGGAAGTTCGCTGTCTCCATGCTCTCCAAGGATGTAAGCGTGTACACTTTTGACATCCACCCCCATCTCTTGGCTAATGAAATAGCGGAAACGCGCGCTATCCAGTACCGTTCCGGAACCAAAGATATGGCTGCGCGACCAGCGCGAGTGGCGCAGGGCAACCTGGGTCAGCACATCCACCGGGTTAGTGACAATGACAACAATTGCCCGGGATTGCTGCTCGATAATCTCATCCATTATGCCTTCAATGATACTCGCGTTGCGCTTCAGCAAATCGAGGCGGGTCTCCCCGGGCCGTTGTGCACTGCCCGCTGTAATGACGACTACCTGTGCATCGCCGTAGTCTTCAGTCGTTCCATTGGTTATGGATACAGAAGGGTAATACGGCAAACCGTGCGACAGATCCGCGACCTGCCCTTCTGCGAGTTTTTGATTTTGGTCAATCAGGCAGATGCTGTTGGCTGCGCCGCTCTGTGCCAGCGCGTAAGCGAAGGTGGCACCAACAGCGCCGGCACCAACGATAACAACTTTGCGCGGAGTGGAACGGTCTGAGGGCATAGGCTTGAGGTTTTTTGTAAAATTGGATAACCTCGAATAGGGAAGAATGTTTAGAGCGTGTTGGGACTTTTGTCTTCTAGTCGAAAACTAACAATTTTTTGGTTAGACGAGGCACGGAAACCGGAGTTTAGCCTTAGCTAAATGAGGATTTTCGGGACGAAGTATAAGCAAAAAAGTGTAGTTTGCAGACCGATTACTAAAGTCCCAACACGCTCTTAGTGCTTTGATTTTCATGGTGGCTCCTGCTAGTGGCAAAAGAGTCAAGTTTTCAAAAAAGCTTTTCTGTCCTGAGATAAAAATGGATACGGAGTGTAGATTAAACCCTTCGTTTCCAACAGCTTCAACTCGCATCTTTGCTTATATTGCTAAAAAAGACTGCATGTTTGACGATATCACAACTCCTACGCTGTTGCTAAATGAGGCCGTATGCCGAAGAAACATACACCGGATGGCAGAAAAAGCCCGGCAGTTGGGCATCCGCCTGCGCCCGCACATGAAGACCCCACAGTCGATCGAAGTCGCCCGCTGGCTGCGTGACTATGGACTGAATGCCATCACCGTTTCGTCTTTTCGGATGGCAGAATACTTCGCAGCGGATGGCTGGGAGGACATAACCGTTGCTTTCCCTGTGAATATCCGGGAGATGGAGGCTATAAAAAGCCTGTCAGAACGCATTCGCTTAAACATCACGGTAGAAAACCTGGAAGGTGCCCGGGCGCTGCAGGACCAACTAAGCCAAAGGGTACGGGTGTGGGCCAAGGTTAATATTGGCAACAACCGTACTGGCCTGCCCCCCGAAGATACCGCCCGTCTCGATGCTTTACTGGACTATTTTGCCCAAGCTGATAAACTGAGATTTTCCGGCTTTCTCGGCCATGCCGGGCAGAGTTACGCCGACCGGGGCGTAGCGGCTATTGCCCAAACGCACCAATCCAGCCTGGCAGCCATGCAAACCCTACGTGATCGATACCAAGGGCGTTTTCCGCAACTGGAAATTTCGGTAGGAGATACCCCCACGGCCAGCGTGATGGACAGCTTCCCCGGCGTAGATGAAATCCGGCCGGGGAATTTCCTGTTTTACGACTTGATGCAGTGGCAAATTGGTGCCTGCACACCCGCTGATATTGCCGTTGCTATGGCCTGCCCCGTGGTCGCTAAGCATCCCGACCGCCATGAAATCGTACTCTACGGTGGGGCTGTTCATTTCTCCAAGGACTTCCTTACCTTCTCAGATGACAAACCCTTTTACGGGCTGGCTGCCAAGTGGGGTGAGGGCGGCTGGGAGCTCCTACAGCCAGGAGCCTATCTGAGGAAGCTGTCACAAGAGCATGGATTGCTGCGGGTAACGGAAGACCTATTCGGCAAAATAGACGTTGGCACCCTGATAATGATCCTGCCCATACACTCCTGCCTTACGGCTAATCTGATGAAGGCATACCGCCTAATGGACGGAAAGAGAATCGGGATGATGCCTTAGAGCGTGTTGGGACTTTTGTCTTCTAGTCGAAAGCTAACAATTTTTTGGTTATACGAGGCACGAAAACCGGAGTTTAGCCTTAGCTAAATGAGGATTTTCGGGACGAAGTATAATCAAAAAAGTGTAGTTTGCAGACCGATTACTAAAGTCCCAACACGCTCTTAGACCCCTGCAAGTCAGGATTCCTGTGTCCTGTCCCAAATAACTCTTATCTTCCTCCAAAAGGCACGTTTGGCTGCTGTGGAAGCAGAAAACCATGCGTCCTGAATTAAAAAACATATCCTTACTCATTGCCGTGATTCATAAAAACAACCCTATGCAATTCTTCTATGATCAGCTGGAGTTGCATCAGGCGTGGGACGAGCAACTGACCATTGAACGCAACGATTGCCTCATAGCGGAAGGGCAGACTGATGACCGGCTCTACTACATAGAATCCGGTAGCCTCCGGGTATATTGGATACACGGGGACGAAGAGCATACGATCCGGTTCGGTTATCCGGAGAGCTTTATCGGTGCCCTCGACAGCTTTTTGAATGGGCAGCCCTCGGTTTACTATTTGCAGGCTATTCGCCAGTCGCGGCTCAAAGCAATGAGGAAATCCACTTTCCTGGCTTTAAGGGAAGCTGTACCGGAAATGGCGGAACTGTATAGCGTTTTGCTGGAGCAGCTGGTGCTGCAGCAGCTGGAGCGGGAGCAGGATTTGTTAATCGCTTCGCCTTTGGAGCGTTATCAGCGGGTTTTGCAGCGAAGCCCACAGCTTTTCCAGGAGATCCCGCATAAATATATTGCCTCCTACCTGCGCATGACTCCGGAAACCCTCTCCCGGATTAAGAAATCTTGATCTCGATCAAGAAAAAGAAAGGATCAGACCCGCATCTTTGCAAGCAAAAGTACCTATGAAAGCATCTGCACTTATTGCGGACCTGACCGCACGGACTGAAAACAATATTCAGCGGGCCCAGCAACTCCGGGAACAACCGGAAGCTGCACTCAACCGAAAACCATCGCCTGAAAGCTGGAGTGCTTTGGAGTGTATCGAGCACCTCAACCGCTACGGTGAGTTTTACCTTCCGGAAATCCGGGAGCGCCTCGGCAGCACCTCCCACAAGGGCAGTGGTGTGTTCAAAAGCGGATGGTTGGGCAATTACTTCGCTAAAAGCCTGATGCCCAAAGCGAAGCTCAATAAAATGAAAACCTTCTCCGCGATGGACCCAGCTGGCAGCAGTCTAGACAAAACCGCGCTATCTACGTTTTTGGAGCAGCAGACGGAAACTCTGGAATTGCTAAAGCAAGCCCGGAACGTCGACCTCACCAAAACCAAAACCAGTATCTCTATTTCTTCCTGGATAAAACTCAGGCTCGGCGATACCTTCCGGGTGGTTATTTACCACAATCAGCGGCATTTGGATCAGGCGGAGCGGGCTGTGGGAGACCTCGTTAAACAAACAGGCCACTAGACGCATTCCTTCAAAAAATCAAGCTTTTCAGGATAGTAACAAGTACTGCCACTGGCAGTAGCGTATAGTTTTTATTTTTATATAACCATGCGCTATGTCAATTTTTTAAAGCATTATGCGAAATACCCAAAAGATAATCTAGGATATCCCAAAAATATTTAATAAGTTCGTACTAACTTTTTGCAAACAAACATACCAGCAAGTAAAACCCCAAACAATGAAAACCCTAACAACCAGGAAAGGTATGCCTTTCCTGCACATTGACTCTGAGCCCAACCTGTTTAATTTCAGGTTGTTGGCAATTACGCAGGCGCCTTTTAGAAACTCCCCGCCTTGCTGACTGTAAATCTTTTCAAGACTTCGAAACGATCTTACCGTCCAGTAAACCGATTGTGGTCAGTTCTGACCATGAGTTATTAAAGCTGAAAAGGGATAAAACCCCGCCCAATCTGGGGCCATTTGTACCTTGACAGCTGTAACCTGAGCCTTACTATTCAACATCTGATACCTTATCCTGATTTCCGCAGCGTGATGGCACGCCCCGGGGTTGCCATTCTATGTCGCTAACCCGCTTAGGTGCCACGTGCAGAAGTCCGGATACCCGTTCTTAGGGTTTCTTAGTCGGGAATCGGTCTAAAACCCTGTAGAAAGGACGGCAACAGCATATTCATTCAGCAACATAGCCGAAGGAGTTGACTGCTTTATAAGCGCATGACTTCCTCGGGACATACTATTGAATTTGCCTGACGGGCCCGTTGTACCGGAGCAATCGTCATGGTCTTTTTCATTACCAGGAGCATACCAGGCAGACCGTCAGGGCTTCTGGTCAGAGAAAACTACAAATATGTTTACACAATTACTTTCCAAGGTAACAGGAACAGGTGTGCACACGGCCATCCTATTGCTGGTCTTCGGCCCGGTCTTACTCTCCGCACAGCCCTGTCCCCAACTCAGTTTTTCGGGATCTCCTATCACGGCTGCTGCCGATGGCGCCTATGCAGTCTATGCCGCAGATTTGGATGGAGACGGTGACACAGATGTACTCTCTGCGTCTTTCAACGACAACAAAATTGCCTGGTACGAAAACCTGGGCAGTGGCACTTTTGGCCCGCAGCAGGTCATCTCCACCCTGCTCAACGGAGCACTGTCTGTTCATGCGGCTGATTTGGATGGTGATGGTGATGTGGATGTCCTCTCTGCTTCCGGGTATGATGATAAGGTTGCCTGGTACGAAAACCTGGGCAGTGGTACCTTCGGCCCGCAGCAGGTCCTGACGACCAACGCCAACGGAGCGTTGTCTGTACATGCTTCAGACCTCGATAATGATGGCGATCTGGATATCCTGTCAGCTTCTGTGTTCGACGATAAAATAGCCTGGTTTGAAAACCTTGGCGGCGGGTCTTTTTCCGCCGAGCAGATCATTTCGACAGACGCCGATGGCGCTTACGATGCCTATGCAGCAGACCTCGATAATGACGGCGACATGGATATACTGTCTGCCTCAGGTTTTGATGATGAAATCGCCTGGTTCGAAAACCTCGGCGGCGGGTCCTTCACGAGTAAGAAGGTCATTACCTCTTCTGCCAACCTGGCCCGGTCGGTTTACGCTGCCGATCTCAATGGAGATGGGTACATCGACGTATTGTCCGCTTCCTTTCAGGATGATAAAATCGCCTGGTACGAAAACCAGGGAGATGGTACATTTTCCGCCCAGCAGGTCATTTCTTTTGCAGCCAACGGTGCGATATCCGTTTACGCAATCGACATGGACAATGACGGCGACCCGGACGTACTTTCGGCCTCCCAGTACGATGACGAGATTGCCTGGTACGAAAACCTGGGCGGTGGGAGTTTCTCCGCTCAGCGCATCATCGAAGGCAATGCCGATGGTGCCATTTCTGTTTTCGCAGCTGACCTGGACAACGATGGCGATCCGGATGTGCTCTCCGCCGCCAATTACGATGACGAAATCGCCTGGTACGAAAATATCTGCGTTTATCCCTTCCAGGCAGGTATTATTGTGAGTGGGGGAGAGACCATTTGTTTTGGTGGGACACCATCTATAATGATCGGGTCTGAATTCCTGGCGAGTGGGGGTGATGAAGTCATTAGCTACACCTGGCGCTCCTCTGCTGACAACTTCAGTAGCCCGATTAACAACGCCACGGCTCCTATCTATATCCCCCCACCCGGTCTTGCACAAACCACCACCTTCAGGAGGTATGCTAATGATGGCACCTATAATACAACGCCCACAGCATCGGATGGCGAATGGACCGTCACGGTGCTGGATGCGTTCAGTCCCGGGCAAATTGCCGATACAGGTGAAACCATATGCCTGGGCGGTACCCCTGCAGCGATTGGCAGTGGGGCACCGGCTACAGGGGGAGACGGGCAGATTACCTACACCTGGCGCTCTTCCGCCGATAACTTTACGGACCCGATCCCCGGCGCTAACGGGCCAGTTTACACGCCCGAAGCAGGACTAACACAAACGACTACCTTTCAGCGCTACGCCAACGACGGGACTTGCAATACCGATTTTGTCCCGGCCACCGGAGCCTGGACGATCACGGTACTGGACGCTTTCGACCCCGGACAGATTGCTGATGAAGGCGAAACCATCTGCCCCGGCGGCACGCCCGCTGAAATTCCAAGTGAAGTATTGGCAACCGGAGGAGACGAACAAATAGCCTACACCTGGCGCTCTTCTGCCGATAACTACACGGCAGGTATTCCCGGTGCAGATAGCGCAACCTATGCCCCGGAAGCAGGGCTGTCCCAAACCACCACCTTCCGGCGTTATGCTATTGATGGCATCTGCACGGCCGATCCGGTTGCTTCGGCAGGTGAATGGACCGTTACCGTAGCCGATACCTCAGCGCCTGTTGCCGTTTGCCAGGATCTGACGGTACAGCTGAATGATAGCGGCGCGGGAAGCATAACAGCGGATGACATGGATGCCGGCTCTGCTGACAACTGTGGGATTGTAAGCCTCACGCTTTCCGAATCGGATTTTGATTGCAATGATGTAGGGACGAACCCGGTAACCCTAACCGTAGAGGACGTAGGCGGGCATACGGACACCTGTATCGCAAAGGTCATCGTGGAAGACACGACTGCTCCCTTAGTCAGTTGCCAGGACGTGACGGTCCAACTTGATGCTGACGGCTTGGGCAATCTCGCCCCGGAACAAGTAGACGGCGGCTCCGCTGATGCTTGTGGTATTGCCAGCCTCGCGCTGGAAACGACAACATTTGACTGTAATAATATAGGAGTGGACACTTTAATCCTCACAGTAGAGGATGTTAACGGCAACGCTGCGTCCTGCACGGCTGTAGTGACCGTAGCGGATACCATCGCCCCGTCTGCCTTGTGCCAGGATGTTACGGTACAGTTAGATATGAATGGAGAGGGCAGCTTAGACGCGGCAGCAGTAGATGCAGGATCGAATGATGCCTGTGGAGTCGAAAACCGCTCCCTGAGCGTGACTGGTTTTGATTGTGCGGATGTGGGCCCCAATCCGGTGACCCTGACGGTGGAAGATACCAATGGAAATAGTGCGGCTTGCACCGCTGCGGTCACCGTAGCCGATACCATCGCGCCCGCAGTGGTCTGCCAGGATGCGACTGTACAATTGGATACCAATGGCGTTGGCAACCTTTCTGTGGCGCAAATTGATGCCGGAAGTACAGACGCTTGTAGTATCAATACCCTGGCACTGGACAAAACGAGTTTCGATTGCTCCGATGTAGGCGCTCATACAGTGGCCCTTACGGCAGTCGATATTCATGGCAACAGTAGTAGTTGTACGGCCAGCGTGGTTGTAGAAGATGAGGTAGCCCCCGTAGTGCAATGCCAGGATGTGGGCCTTTCACTGGATAGTTTAGGGTTGGCTAGCCTGACCTTAGCCGATATAGACGCCGGCTCATCGGACGCCTGTGGCATTAGCGAAAGCGTACTGGATGTCACCAATTTTGATTGTGCTGATATCGGTGCGAATACCGTAACGTTGACCGTAACTGATAACTACGGCAACAGCAGTACCTGCACTGCAACGGTCACCATAACAGACACCATTCTACCCGTTGCTCTATGCCAGGATGTGACCGTACAGTTAGATGAAGACGGGGTTGGTATTCTGACTGCAGCGGAGCTGGATGCAGGCTCCGGTGATGCCTGTCTGGATACTTTGCTTCTGGATGAAACGACCTTCGGGTGCGGCAACGTCGGCCCCAATCCGGTCACCCTGACTGCCACTGATCTCGGTGGTAATTTAGCCACTTGCACCGTTACGGTTACCGTAGAAGATAAGGTGCCGCCTGTCGTCAGCTGCCAGGATGTAACTGTGCAGTTAGACTCCCTCGGTTTTGCGGTGGTCCTGCCTGCCGATGTGGAGTCGGGCTCTACAGATGCCTGCGGAGTCGGCCCTTTCCTGCTGGACCAGGACCTCTTTGGTTGTGATGACCTGGGAGATAACACCGTAGTCCTCACCGTAGCGGATGAGAACGGCAATACAGATACCTGTACGGCTATGGTGACGGTAGCGGACCCCATCGCGCCCGTAGCCGCATGCCAGGATGTAACGGTACAGCTCAATGCAGACGGGCTGGGTACGCTTTCCACTGCTGAGGTGGATGCCGGCTCTATAGATAATTGCGGTATTGCCGCCCTTGCCCTTGATGTGGCAGTCTTCGACTGCACTAATATCGGCCCCAACCCGGTTGTCCTGACTGTAACGGATAGCAGCGGTAATGAAAGCATTTGCACCGCCCTCGCTATCGTAGAAGATAACGTAGCCCCGGTGGCCGAATGCCAGGAGGCAACCGTACAACTTGATGCGGCGGGAGCAGGCACTATCTCTGCAGCGGAAATCAATAACGGCTCTAACGATATCTGCGGGACCATCACTTCCACGCTCGATATCACATCTTTTGATTGCAGTAACGTCGGGGCAAACACCGTCACCCTAACTGTAGAAGATGCGTATGGTAATACCAGTACCTGTATGGCTGTCGTGACCGTAGAAGACAACATAGCACCGGTCACGGAATGCCAGCCGGCAACGGTACAGCTCGATGCCAATGGCGTGGGTAGCATCCCTGTGGCTGCGGTCGATAACGGCTCCTCTGATGCCTGCGGAATAGATCAGCTGACATTGAATATCAGCAACTTTGACTGCAGCAATATCGGGGACAATACCGTCACCCTTACGGCAACAGACACGAATGGCAACAGCAACACCTGCACGGCCAACGTCACTGTAGCGGATAATATCGCGCCAATTGCCCTCTGCCAAAACGCCACGGTACAACTTGCGGCTAATGGGGTGGGAGTGCTTGCGCCCGCTCAGGTAGATGACGCCTCCTCTGATGCGTGTGGTATCGAAAGCCTGAGCCTTAGCCAGGAATCCTTTGGCTGCGGTGATGTCGGTGCGCATACCGTCACCCTCACGGTAACGGATACCAACGGCAACAGCAGCACCTGTACTTCCACCGTCATGGTAGAAGATAATGTTGCACCTGAGGCCCTCTGCCAGGAGGTAACCGTACAGCTCAATGCGACCGGAGCCGGCACACTTGCCGCCGCTGACGTCAATAATGGCTCTAATGACGCCTGTGGCCTTTCCACACTTGTACTGAATGCAGCAACTTTTGGTTGTGCCGACACTGGTACGAACACCGTTACTCTTACCGTAACCGACACGTATGGCAACAGCAGCACTTGTTCTGCTACCGTCACCGTAGAAGATAATGTAGAGCCGGAAGCTCTCTGCCAGGATGTAACCGTCCAACTCGATGCAGCGGGCAACAGCAGCCTTGACGCAGCTCAGATAGACAATGGCTCCAACGATGCCTGCGGACTCGATGGATTGGCGATAGATATATCAACCTTTAGTTGTGCCGATGTGGGCCCGAATCCGGCCGTGCTGACCGTTACGGATGTGAACGGCAACAGCAGCACTTGTTCTGCTACCGTTACCGTGGAAGATAATGTGGCGCCCGAAGCGCTTTGCCAGGACGTCACGGTACAATTGGACGGCACAGGTACAGGCTTACTCGACCCGGCAGAAATGGACGCCGGTTCTGATGATGCCTGCGGTATCGGTACCCTTAGCGTAAGCACAGCCACTTTCGGTTGTGCGGATGTGGGCACCCAAACCGTCACCCTGACAGTCACGGATATCAATGGAAATACCGACAGCTGCACCGCACTGATCACCGTGGAAGATAATGTGGTTCCGACGGCTCTCTGCCAGGACGCGACAGTCCAGTTGGATGCAAATGGGGTAGGTACCCTCACCCCGGCTGAAGTGGATGGAGGTTCCGGAGGCGCCTGTGGGGTAGGTAGTCTCGTACTCGATGAGGACACCTTTGACTGTGCCGATATTGGCCCGAATACCGTCACCCTCATCGTAATCGACGTAAATAACAACGCCAGTACTTGCACGGCTACCGTTACCGTGGAGGATAATGTTGCGCCGGGCGCCCTCTGTCAGGATGTAACCGTGCAATTGGATACCGATGGCTTGGGTAGCCTTACCGCTGCTGAAGTAGACAACAGCTCAACGGATGCCTGCGGTATTGCCGGCTTATCCATAGATAAAGAGACTTTCAACTGTGCTGACATCGGCCCGAATGCCGTCACCCTCACCGTTACGGATGTGAACGGCAATAGCAGTACCTGTTCGGCATTGGTGACGGTGGAAGACGCTGTGGCGCCCGACGCCCTCTGCCAGGATGTAACCGTACAGTTGGATGCCGATGGTACGGGCAGCCTTACCACTGCTGAAGTAGACAATGGCTCCACGGATGCCTGTGGTGTTGCCGCCCTTGCCCTCGATGTGGATGCCTTCGGTTGTACGGATGTCGGTGACAATACGGTCACCCTTACCGTGACAGATACCAATGGCAACAGCAGTACTTGTACCGCTACTGCCACCGTAGAAGATAATTTGCCCCCCGTGATGGTTTGCAACGATGTGACCGTACAGCTCGACGGTAGTGGGGCCGGGAGTATAACGGTCAGTCAGGTCGATGGTGGCTCCACAGATGCCTGCGCTTTCGGTACAGCACCGGGTGGTCTCTCCAGCCTTGCTCTGGATGAGCATGATTTTAATTGTACCCATGTAGGGGCAAATACGGTCACCCTTACTGGAATAGATGTCAATGGCAACAGCAGTACCTGTACCGCAACTATTACGGTAGAGGATACGATTCCGCCGGTGGCCTCTTGTAATGATGTAACGGTACAGTTGCAAGCCAATGGCACCGTAAGCCTGACGCCTGCACAGGTCGATGCAGGCTCCGGTGACGCCTGTTCTCTCAATAGTATCGCCCTGAATATCACGGCATTTGATTGCAATAATGTGGGCCCCAACACCGTAGCCCTGACTGTGGTAGATGCAAATGGCAATGCCAGTTCCTGTACCGCTACCATCACAGTAGAAGATACGACCGCACCTGAAGCACTTTGCCAGGATGTAACCGTTCAACTCGATACCGATGGCAACGGTAGCATCACAGCTGCGCAAGTGGATAACGGCTCGAATGATGCCTGCGGTATTGCCCAGTTTGATCTGGATATTATGGCTTTTGATTGTGGAGATGCAGGGCCAAATACGGTGACGCTCACTGCAACTGACGTGAACGGCAACAGCAGCACCTGCACGGCTACCGTAACCGTGGAAGACAATCAGGCGCCTGTGGCCCTTTGCCAAAATACGACCGTCCAGCTGGATATGAATGGCACTGCATTCTTGTCACCTGCCCAGATTGATGCGGGCTCGGTTGATGCTTGTGGTATTGCCACCCAGGCCCTGAATGTTTCTACCTTCAATTGTGAGGATGTTGGCCCGAATCAGGTAGCCCTGACACTGACCGATATAAACGGTAACAGCAGCACCTGTACCTCAACCGTCATGGTGATGGATACGATAGCACCCCTGGCCTCCTGTCAGGATATTACAGCGCAGTTGGGCGCAGACGGGACGGTAACACTCTCCCCCGCACAAGTAGATAATGGCTCTGCAGATGCCTGTGGCCTGTTTGGGCTTGCGCTGAATACCGATACCTTCGGATGTGGTGACCTCGGTGCGAATACAGTCACATTGACCGTCACGGACCTTAATGAGAACAGCAGTAATTGTACTGTAGTGGTGACGGTGGAAGACACCGTTGCCCCCGAAGCCCTTTGTCAGGAAGTAACCGTAGTCTTGTCCGGTACGGGCATTGGCTTACTCACAGCTGATGAAGTTGATGCCGGTTCCAATGACGCCTGTGGACTGAGCGGTATGAATCTGAGCACCACCACTTTCGGTTGCGCTGATGTCGGAGAGCACCTGGTCGTCCTGACGGTTACCGATGTGAACGGCAACAGCAGTTTTTGCAGCTCAACCATCACTGTAGTAGACAACACCGCACCAGTGGCCCTTTGCCAGGATGTAACCATTCAGTTAGGTATTGATGGACAGGGCAGCGTCACCGCTGCAGCAGTCAGTAATGGGGCCATCGATGCCTGTCCATCCGTAGATGATTTGCTATCACTTGACCAGACTGATTTCGATTGCTCCAACGTCGGTCTAAATACGGTAACCCTGACCCAGGTGGATGCCAGTGGCAACGTGGGCTCCTGCACCGCAACAGTAACGGTGGAGGACGCTATTGCTCCCGACGCCCTCTGCCAGGATGTGACGGTGCAGCTGAATGAGAGCGGCGCCGGTGTGTTGCCGCCTGCGCTGGTTAATGCAGGCTCCAACGATATCTGTGGTATCGACTGGATTTCACTGGACCAAACACAATTCGATTGTGGTGATGTAGGGACAAATACCGTGACCCTGACGGTAGCCGACCTCAATGGTAACCTCAGCACCTGTACGGCTACCGCTACGGTAGAAGACAACATAGCACCCGTGGCGCACTGTCAGGATGTCATCGTTGAGCCGGTCTCTGACGATGCCTATGGCCTGATCCCTGCCCAGTTCGACAACGGATCTTCCGACGCCTGTGGCATAGGCAACTTTTCGCTGAACATAGAGACACTAAGCTGTGAAGACCTTGGCCCCAATCCGGTCACGTTAACTGTGATGGACCAAAATGGCAATACCAGCACCTGTACGGCTATGGCGATCGTACAAGACACTAACGGGCCAACCGCCATCTGTCCTGGCGATATCACCGTGGACACCGATCCTGGGGCATGCAGCGCAGTGGTCAGTTATGACCTGCCGGCAGCCGTATTCGTTTGTGATGAAGCGGTCGCTGCGGATACCCTTGAGTTTAACGGTACGCTACAGACCTTCGTGATACCGCAGGGCGTCACCTCTGTGGAAATCGAGGCTTACGGTGCACAGGGTGGCGACGGCAATGTAGGTTTCGGTGGCCTTGGCGCTTACATGAGCGGAACCTTCGCAGTTACACCGGGCCAGGTGATTGACGTTTTGGTGGGCGAACGCCCTGCTATGTCTAACGGTGGCGGTGGTGGAACTTTTGTAGTCGACCACGACACAGGAAACCCGCTGATCATAGCGGGCGGTGGTGGCGGCGGTGCCGGTTTCTGCTGCGGTACGATTCACGATGGTGCCCCGGGGCAGGTTGCCTCGTTTGGGTCAGCCGGTATTAATGCTTCCGGAGGCGTTGGCTCAGGCGGTGCTGGTGGAAATGGCGGTTCGACGGGTACTGCAACCCAACAGAGTGGTGCCGGTGGCGGCTTCTTTACCGATGGCAGCGACGGCGACTGCTTGTCGACCGGTGGCCGTTCCTATCAGAGCGGTGGCTTTGGCGGGCAATCCGGTGGTACAGTAGATGTATACGGTGGCTTCGGTGGCGGCGGTGGTGGTTACAACTGTGGCTGGACTTACGGTCCTGGTGGCGGTGGCGGCGGCTACTCCGGTGGCGGCTCGGCTGGCGGTGGCGATCAGCTTGGTGCCGGCGGTGGCGGCGGCTCCTTCAACAGTGGACTCTCGCAAAACAACGTATCCGGACTAAACTACGGGCACGGTAAGGTCATTCTTTCCTGGGATGCTGAAGCAACCGTCTATATTGATCAAACGGACGGTACCGGGCTGACTTCGGGCAGCACGTTCCCCATTGGTACGACAGTCCTGACGTATACTGCGACCGACTACTACGGAAGCACAGATGTATGCACCTTCGAGGTAACTGTCCTTGACCAGGAAGCGCCTGTTGTAGCTTGCTTGCCGGACACGGTCTACCTGAATGCCGATGGCGAAGGCGCTACCACCCTTGCTGCGCTCAACGGTGGCGCAACAGATAACTGTGGTATTGCTTCCGTTAATGCAGGGGCAACTACATTTGATTGTACTACTGTGGGGGTCAATGAAATTACACTCACAGCAGAAGATGTAAATGGCAATACGGCCACCTGTACGGCATTCGTAACGGTATTGGATACGATTGCGCCAGTCGTGGCTTGCGAAAACCTGACCCTTTCGTTAGATCAAAACGGGGCGGTCAGTATAGTGCCCGGTGACCTCCTGGTTGGTGCAGTGGATGCCTGTAGTAACCCAGTACCCAACGACAATATATCTTTGAGCATGACCGGTTTTGGTTGTGCAGATGTAGGTCCCAATCCGGTCTTGCTGACCGCTACCGATCCAAGTGGTAATACCAGCACCTGCGAAGCGGTTGTAACTATCGTAGATGATATTGCCCCCGAAGCCCTGTGCCAGGATATCGTAGTAGAACTGGATAACGATGGCGCTGCAGAAATCACGCCCGCGCAAATTGATGCGGGCTCCAATGATGCCTGCTCCGGAGGGGCTTTGCCGGAAGTGAGCCTGAGCATCCTGTCAGATACCACCATTTTCGGCTGCGGAGATATTGGCTCCCACTTCATTACACTAACCGTGGAAGACGGCAGCGGCAACAGCAGCACCTGCCTTTCAACGGTTACCATTGAGGATAATATTGGGCCCGATATGATTTGCCAGGATGTAACGGTACAGTTGGGTGCTTCCGGAACAGCCAGTATTACACAAGATCAGGTGGACAACGGCTCAAATGACGCCTGCGGCATTGAATCTTGGTCCTGGAGTGTAGGCGAGTTCGATTGCGGAGACTTGGGCGTCAATACCCTAACCCTTTCCGCTACCGATTACAATGGCAATACCAGTACTTGTATCTTCACTGCAACGGTTGAAGACAACGTGCCTCCGGCTTTGGTTTGCGAGGATGTAACGGTTCAACTGGATTCCATAGGAATGGCAATGCTTACGCCTGCTCAGGTAGGCAGTGCCATCAACGATGCCTGCGGATTGACCAGCCTTTCCCTGGACCGGGAGACCTTCGGTTGCGCGGACGTGGGCACTCATACCGTGACGCTTACGGCAGAAGATAACGCGGGCAATTCCAATCAGTGTACGGCTGCGGTTACGGTTGAAGATACGATCGCACCGGTCGCCTTGTGCATGGATGTAGTACTGCAACTTGACGAGGACGGTGCGGCCGAACTCACGGCTGCTCAGGTCGATGCGGGCTCCACTGATGCCTGCGGGATTGGAGAGGCAACCCTTAGTGAATCTGTTTTCGGTTGCGGCGATGTGGGTATCCATGAAGTTGTCCTCACCGTTGTGGATAATAATGGGAATAGCAGTGATTGTGCGTCTACGGTCACTGTTGAAGACAGCGTCGATCCGGATGCCCTTTGTCAGGACGTCACCGTTCAATTGGATAGTACCGGAGTAGTCAGCTTGTCTCCAACCCTGGTGGACAATGGCTCTAACGATGCCTGTGGCATTGAAAGCCTGACGCTGGATAGATCGGCTTTTGGTTGCGATGATGTAGGACCGCACACGGTTACACTTTTTGTTGAGGATGAAAATGGTAACCTCAGCAGCTGTACAGCTACCGTAACCGTCGAAGACACGATCGCACCGGTCGCCCTTTGCCAGGATATTACGGTGCAACTGGACAGTTTCGGCATAGCCAGTATTACAGCCGCACAAATTGATGCCGGCCTGCAGGATGGCTGCGATCTGGTCAGCGTAGCCCTCGATATTACGAACTTCGACTGTGGCGACGTCGGCCCGAACACCGTGACTTTGACGGTAGAAGACGAAAACAGCAACATCAGCACCTGTACGGCAACGGTGACCGTGGAAGATACGATTGCGCCGGTTGCGCTTTGCCAGGACCTTACCCTGCAATTGGATACCGGAGGCGCTGTATTGCTGACGCCGGGTCA
>NZ_JAVJSK010000065.1:0-15629 GCF_040219495.1 Phaeodactylibacter sp.
GGACTTTGCTTTTGGAGCGAACGCAGCCAAATTTTGTTCTGATTAAGGCGTGATGAGGGAACATAGCCTTAGCTACGTGACCGAAGAACAACGAAGAGCAGGACAAAATTTGGCAAGAGCAGCCCGAAGTGTAAAATCCCACCACGCTCTTAATAGAAAAGCGTGTTCGGCGGGTCAATCAGCGATTGCACCTGTATGTCCTTGCCGATGATCTTCATGCTGCCTACGGTGCTCGACTGTATCGGGACCAAAAGAATACTGTCGTGGTTGTCGTAGGTGGCCTGTACGTCTTTGAGGGTATCATTGATTTCAGTGAAGACCTTTTGGTGTGTCCGGGCCATATAGACCGACTTCTGAATCCGGATACAGCCTTTGGAGAGCAGGTATTTCGCGATGTGCGTCCGCACTCGGTCGTCTTCGATGTCGTACATTACCAGGTAAGTCATATCATAAGGGTTTTGACTAGGTTCGCGCACCAACTGCAGGATATCCCGTATGCGCTCGTTAAGTGTGAGCAGCTCCTCCTCTACCGGCCGGGGCTTCATCTCCGGCGCGGTCAGGCCGGCCTCCTGCAGCTTCTGTAATTTCTCCTTCAGGTTGTAGGTCACCTTGCGTGGTCGGGCCATAATTTCCAGTTATCCGTTTGGGGTTTCAGGCACCAAATGCTCAACAATGACCTGATAGGCCAAATCGGCAAGCGCTGCACTTGTGCCGGTCTTTGTGGTTTTGGATACGGTAAAGCCACGCTTGCCAAAGAAGACGTTTACTTCTGCAAGTAGTGGCAATGCCTCCAGCTTGAGCTGTTTCCCATAACGGATCGATACCGCTTCCCGCAACGTGATCCCTACGGATTCCAGTTTTTGCGCAAGCTCTGGCATTTGGGACTCCAGCTCGGGCGGCACATAGGCTTCCTTTTGGGGTTTCCGGGGTTTAAAATCAGGGTTCAGCCTGCTTTTTATTTTATCCAACACCTCCTTTGAGAGCGGATCTTCTTTGGGCTTTCCGGCTTTTGGGGCAGGCTGCTGCGCATAGGTTCCGGGCTTTAAGTTGCTCATACACGGCCAGGTAATCATGCTGAGCAGGGATCATCCAGGAGCCTAAGTCATGCGCGAAAGCGATGCCCTCGCTCATATCATCAATAAGAGGCAGGCAGATATCGAAAATCTTCCGGGCTACTTCCGCCTCAGGTGCCTGCGCCAGTTCACAGGCACGGTCGAGCCATAATCCCAGCTCATAAAACCAGGCATCAGTATGAGGCGGCACCCAATCGTAATCATCCCCGCTCATATCGAACTCCCGGTAGAAGTAGCCGGCACGCGACCTCTGCTCAAAAGTTTGGACATATTGCAGGAGCTTTCCAGCCGGTTCAGTTGCTACTTTTTTCCGGGATTCCATAGCATGGCTGATGTAAAACCGCTGTTCATCATTGATGACCTCATGCGCACGGCATAGGGCTTCATATAGTTCTTCTTTGGAGGCTACTTCGAGAAAAGCACTAAATTGGGAATACGTCATAGGCGAGCTCATTCAGCGTTTAAGTTTCCGGTGAAGATTCTGGCAGCGACCAGTCTCTTCAAGTCATCAATTCCTTTAGAGCTTGTTGATCAGACTGCCCATGTATCTTATGTTTTAGCATATCCTCTGAAGCGAACGAATTTGAATTGGGAGGTTTTTTTGCCGTTTGCTTCCTGTAGCACTATACGCTCTGAGGTACTCGCTACGCACGGGATACCAGCAGTATGCAGGCGGTTGACTAGCAAATGGGTAAAGGTCAGCTCTCCCATCAGGTGGACGGTTAGGCTGGGATCGTCCGCCGCTAGTTTACGGATTTGCCCTTCGTATCCTTCCACGATTTGCCGCACGTCATCAGCATCCGCTTCCGGAGGGATTTGGGGGAAGGGCATGTCTTCTATATCGCCAAATTGCTCAGTTGCAGACTGACGTTGGGTCTCCGGCCAGGAGGAGCATGGGTGGTTAGAGAGGTTTAGGAGCACTAGCCAAACAATCAAATATCCATTTTTCGAATAGCTAAATCTATTTGGCGAAACAAATGAAATCCTTGATCATAAGTCGCTTCCAACGCCTGATACCGGGTTTCCCATAATTCGAGATCCCCATCTTCCAGCTTGACGATTTCATGTAAGGCACGGTTACGCTCTTTTCTCCAAGCGTCCAAGTCAGTAGTGATTAATCGGCAAAAATCCGGAGAGAAAGCAGCACAACTATCCACCATCCGGATTAGGGTCCCCAGTGTCTTAAAGCTAACCTCTGCACCTGTAACTTTAGTTAGCGTACTTTCCAACCGATCTGTAATAAGACTTTCAAACAGCGTAATTCCTTCCAGGAAAAAGCCTTTATCTTTAGATTCTGCGGCTTTATCTATAGCACTTTTGTAAAGGTTATACCGGGTCTGTTGAATATCGTCTTTAGGGTTTTGCCCTTTTGCACGCACACGTTTCGCCATTATCTCATTTTTTTAATCTGTCCCTGTCTCCAACTTCTCATCATGATAAGCTGCCGCCAGACGTTTCAAACACAACAAGAAAAAGCCAAGCCGGGCTTCAGACTTAGCTAAGTTTGACTCCTTTGCGATACAAAGTATATGGTATTGATAACTCTTTTTTTCTTTGTCGTCGTAATAGGCCATCTGCCCGTACAACCAAGAGTAGGCTTTCGCCAAATCGAACCCATTTTCTTCCTTCCCCTTGCTCATCTGTCCGCTCATGTAGAGCATGCAGCGCCTCAAGCCCTGAGCCCCAAGTTTGAGGCTGACCTGCTGAACGGCATTAAGGAGGTGCTTGACCTTCTCAGCATCAGTTTGCCCTTGATCCATGTACTTTTTTTCAAAAGCTTGAAAAGCTTCTAAAGCTTGTAGGGCGATGCCCCGGTTGTCGGTCTTAATGCTCATACTTCTTGTTTTTGGGATCCAGAAGAAAAGTGCCAGCTCAGAGCGCAGCGCCCCTTGCCCAAAGTGGCATTGCCCGCCAATTGCAGGACCTTAGGCGCAGTGTCCAACTTGTCTTCCACATCATTGTGCGTGGCATTGGGCATGGAAAAGGACAAGGCGTACAGCAGCGCTCCCTCCGGCA
Organism: Phaeodactylibacter sp.; assembly: GCF_040219495.1. GTDB lineage: Bacteria > Bacteroidota > Bacteroidia > Chitinophagales > Saprospiraceae > Phaeodactylibacter. The sequence continues at coordinate 3,090 of NZ_JAVJSK010000065.1, forward strand.
GGTACTCCTCGGTGAAGAGAGCGCCCCCGCCTGTAGCGCCGGTGCCGTCCTTAATTTTATTGCGAGTGGAGACCTCTGTGTACAGCCTCGCCAACTCCGTGAAGTTCTCATCGGATACTATGGCCAGGCGCTCCGGAAAATCGTCCAAATCGCTAAGCAAGGGGATGGCTTTTTGCCAGTCTTTCAGTTTGCTTTTGTCTAGGCGGGTATCTACCCCGAATATGTGGTGGTGCAGCAGCAGCTTATCTCCCAAATTCAAGGTATTGCCCGCGTATAATATCGCATCGTCATCGATTTTATTTGCAAAAACAGCATAGAAATCTTTCATCGCCGGCTGCGCCACATCATAGCCCGCTAGCCCGGCCTCTTCGCGGAAGCGCTCCAATACAGCCGGGCAGCTCACCCAAGCCCAGCCGCCCCTGGCCGAGCGCACAGGGAACAGCAACAGCCGGGCATCCGTAAAAGAAAGTAGACCAGCCTTGCCGTATCTTACTTTTTGTTTCTTTCCATTTTCGTCCTCGAATACAGATTCTTCTACACCAAAAAGATTGGCAGCATTGCCACTTCTTGCTATGCCCTGCTCACGCAACGCCCCTTTGAGTGCCGCGCTGTTGACTTTGGGCCAGCCCGAATTTATCTCCCTGTCTATCGGCCGGTCTATGATGTGGTTGCCGCCCAACACTCCGGCGTGCAGGGGGCTGAGGGTGCGCAGCCCAAGTAGGGCGCGGAAGTAGGTGTGGGTGTGCTTGCTCATAGGTGCAGGAGGTTTTTGATCGCAGTTTCAAAATCGTTGTTTTCATCCCCATCCAAAGCAATAATGGGCAGTTGGGCGCGATTGGCAGCGCGGATGGCAGCGGCGCTAGTTTCGTATGGCCATACTTTGCTTAATTCACTTGCTTTTGACAGTTGCGCATTCAGCAAGGCGGTCAGCAATATCGGCTTGCCGTATACCCCGGCTATGGCGTAGGTGGTGTATTTGGTGCTCTTGGCCACGTCACCGCTCATGCCCCCGCTCTTAACCTCGAAGACGACTAGCTGCCCGGTCTTGGTGAGCAGGATGATGTCTATTTCGTCGGTTTGCTTGTTGTTGCCCTCTTTATGCTGTGCCTCTCTTTCGGGCCGCAGTTTGAGGTTGACTGCCATTTCAACTATATTGTCTTTGGCAGCCTTGTAGATGGTAGCTGCGTACATTTCTTCTAGTAGATGGCCGAAGGGGTAGGTTTTACTCTCATACTTAGCTACCAAGGAGAGCTCTTCTTTAGTAAGAAAAGAGAAGTAGGATTTTGCTTTATCCTCGTTTTTTTCCTTCAAAATGTCTTTACCGTTGAAAACGTTCCCATCTGCGTCTTTCCCTCCATTTTCTCGGTTCAGCGCGAGCAGTTTTTTCCGGAGGGTTTCGTCTTGCTTGTACTTATCCACTAAAGCTAACCGTGTCTGATGGTCGCTATAGTTTCCATCGTAAGGTGTATATTCGGCGAATTCTTTGATGCCCATCAGCCTTAGGGCGATGGGGATGGTTAGCCATTGCAAATTATGCTCCACTTTATATTTTCCTAAGCTATGCGTTGCGTCAGGAATAGGCACAAGCTTTTGGCCTTCGACCTTCATCCATACGAGCTGAGCTTTGTTCCCTTCCAAGTACATCACGATGTCGTCCCTGCGCTCCGATTCTTTCAGCAGCTCGAAAATGGCTAGCATAACCGGGCGCTGCCCGCCTGTGATGTTCCAAAGGACTTTTTTGCCTTTAGCTGTTTTTGCTATGGCCTCCTTTACAACATCTATATTATTGATATCACCTAGCTCTTCTTTGCTTGAAGGTATATCAAAACGTGTGCCCTTCTCCTCATTTTTAAGCTTCTTGCAAGTGTCGAACAAGCATTTGTCAAACGCCTCATTTGGCGCCCCCTTCAAGGTAAGGTACATCTTGGGCTGCTGAAAGTCGAACAAGAGCATAGGCAGGTAATTCACCATCTGATTGAGGGTGGAAATCATGCAGTAGGTGTATTCCTGAGCAATTGTCTGCTGCCATTGGTTTGTATTACGCTTGTTATCAGCGCTATTCCTTTTACTCTTATCCTTTGTCGCCATAGTAGGGTATAATTTCAAATTGGTTATAGCCTCGGCTGTATTCGCCATAGCCTAATTCGGATTGTGCTTGCTGTGTACTTATGGGGCCCGCATTGCCCTTGTACTCAAGAATATACACACTGCCCGCTGGAGCGACGTAGTGCATAGGCTTTGGTCGGCGTTGTTTGTAATCAAAACCGCCGAGCAAATAGGGCTTGCCCGTCACGCCTCCTTCTACCCTGAATGGCTTATTTCCTAAAAATACTGGATGGCCCTGCTTATCCAAATAGGCAGGCGAAGTGAGGTAAAGTTTAAAAAAGTCAGACTTCCCTTCGGGTAATCGGGGGGCCAAAACTGCTTTCACATCTGCTGCTGTCTGCGCTTCCACCTTCTCAAAATGCGCCATTTTCCCCTCCCCACCCAATTTCAGTATGCCCGAATCTGGATAATCATCCGGGTACTCCGCTTCTACCAAAAGGCAGTAGCCCGGCTGCAGATGGGAAAAATGCACGGTATAGAGCTTCCCCTCTTCCGCTGTCCTGCGGTGTGCGTCTCGCCCAATACCGATTTTGAATTCTTGCCCGACGATTTCCTGTACATTGGAAAGCTCCAAAGTGTTGAAGTCTTCATGCGCCCCCATATAAGCCTCCAAGCTGCCCACAGATAGCAAGTAGCCTTCGGGCAGCTCGACTTTCTCGTCGGTCAGGGGCTTCAGCAGTACGTTCTGTTCTTCTCGCTTGGTCAGGAAGCCATGGTCGTCCTGCCAGTAAAAATTGTGGTGGTGGCGGCGAACCTCATCCTCTATGAAAATATCAAGCGGCGCGGGCAAATAGCACTGCGTGACGTTTTCGCCCAGCAGCATGATACGCCCAATCTTGAGGGCATCAAGCGGTGTATTGTTGTCTCTGTACCAAAGCTGCGAGAACAACGCCCCCCAAACCACCCCCGGGGGCGGCAGCAGCTCGGCTTCCGTCCAGCTCTCGTCCCCGATGCTGAAGGGGCGGCCCTTGCCGAAGAACAGGCCGTCAAATGGTGTTATTTGGAGGTATCCTGTGGCCATTGATTGGTGTGTTTTGCGGCCATCTCGGCCATTTTCAAGAATTGGAGGAAGTTGGGCAGGTCGAAGTAGGTACGCCCCACGCGGAGCTGCTCAAACAGCAAATCCGAACAACGATTTCCAAGCGCAACAGCGGCTTCTTTTTCGACCCGGCTGCTGTCCCGTGCCCGTACCAGAAGCCGCTTCAGTTCGCGCAGGGCGTAGTTGCGGAGCTGTTCCTGCTCATCGACATCCGTCTCCCCGCCTAGCCCCAGTGTTTCCATATTGGAGGCAAACTGAAAGATAAACTGCGGGGAATAATCACCCTGCTGCAAGGCTTGGAACAACTCCTGCAGCAAGTTCAGGTTGTCCTGTTTAAAGTAGCTCATACTGACCGCCCCGCTCTTCGCCATGAAACAGCAGGCGATGCCGGCCTTGCTATCCGCATCGAAGCGGGTCTTGACGGCCTTCAGTTCAGCCTTAGTGGTCTGTACTGCCCGGGTCAGGGGCGACTTATAGTGGGCTATGATGATGGATGCAGAGTAGGTCAAGCCAGTATTTAGCCTATTCCATTCCGTTTGTATGGCTCCAAGTAGCTCGAACAGCCCATGCAGGTTGAGCATGAGCAGGAAGTCGTCACCCCCGGCGTGGAGGACGCGGCCTTTACTGCCACCCTCTATAAGCTTGGTGACTTCCTTGGCGAATTGGTGAAGCTGTTCGGCGGTTTTTTCATGCCCCTCCTTGTCTATGTTCTGCAAGTGTTTGCCCAGCCCGTCTATGTCCAGAGCGACTAGGGCGTAGTAGGGGTGAAGGGCAACTTTGCAATCCTCGGTTTTAGGCAGCGTAGCCTTGAACTCACGGTGCGCTTCTTTGATTTCATCCAGTTTCCCCACTTCAAAGTTGTACTTCTTGAAGTAGCTTTGCGTGTGGTTGTCCTCGAAATAAAGTTCCTCGTCCTCAACTCGGTACTTTGGGTAATTATTGTAAAAATCCTCCGGGCGGGCTGTTTTCACCCGCTCATCTAAGACCTTAAATTTCGTCCTGCCATTCTCCAGTCCATCGTCTGCCGCTTTCCATTCCATCCTGTTCAGAGTATCTAACAAGGCTGTTTTTGCGGTGGTGGGCAGCTCTATTTCTTGGAGGTAGGGCTTTGCCGAATACTTCCCTTTCCAGAAGTCAGATTTTTTGTACAGCGCCTCCCATAATGCCTGATTCTCGGCTTCACCCCCAATCTCATCCGGCTTATAGCAGCGCTTGAATAGGCTGACCGCCGATAGCCCCTCGCCATCTTGGATGAACTTGGGCGGGACGTCGTTAATATTCACTAAAGGGCCCGCATCATCCTGTTTTTCTTTGCCTACAAGCACTACCTCATCCCGGCTATTCAAGAACAACTTACTGCGCATCAGTACATCTGCTGTCTTATACTGAGCCTGATCCTGCTCACTCCATCGGTACACCTTCACGTTGCGCTCCCCATCCACGATGCACTTGCGGCCGGTCTCGCCAAGGAAGCCTTGGAGGAATCCGCCGTAATCGGCGTTCTCGCCTTGGTAGGCTAGGGCTTTGGGCGTGCGCAGGTGCTTGCTCATACCGAAAATACGCTCGGCCTCGCGGTAGCTTTCGGCGTAGCTCCCTTCTTTGTAGGGAGAAAAAATCCAGTAAGTTTGGAGGTGGTTTTCGAGCTGTTCCTTCAGCCCTTTGATTTGGCTAGGGTCTATGTCGCCGCCAAGGGCAGCTTTAATGACCGCCAGCCCTTCGTCCTTGAAGCGCTGCTGCACGGCTTCAGCTACTTTCTCTCCAATGGTTTCGCCCGTGTCGACGTTTGCCAGCGTGATGGTGCCCACAAAGCGATTGGTGAGGGAAGCGCTGCTGACTTCAGGGAATAGGATGATTCCTCCTTGCTGCACAAAGGTCAAAGCGGCATACCGGCAATAGTCCGATACCATGCGGCAGCCGAGATACAGGTCCTGCGCTTTGCGCGCCTGCGCGATGAAGGACTGTACAGGACCAAGGGAGAAGATAAAGAAGTGGGTTGGGTTGGATTGACTCATGGGGTTGTGATTAACTAATGATGCCGTCTAATGAGGCCGAAGAGATGGTTTTGCCTTGTTTCCCTGCTTGGATGGTAACCCTGATAATGTCTTCTGCTTTTAGCGTATCGGTCCTTCCAGCGATTTGGATATTGGGATGTTTTTTATCCTCATAGCCGTAAACAGTGGCCGTAGCTGGTCTGCCGGGCTTTGTCACTACTGCTTCAAACTTATCTCCATTTTTAAACTTCTTGGTGCGCCCTTCTTTAAACTGCGGCTCCCGCTTCATTTCAGGTTCTTTAGGCGAGACGTAGGCATCCTCCTTATCGCGCATTCGCCCATAACCTACAGCCGTCTTGGCGCCTACGCCAGCTTCTTCAAGCGCGCATTTCAGCCATTGCTTTGCGGTTTCGAGCAGCCCTACACCAGTGGCTTCCCCATCGCGCGGGATGTACCCGAGGTGAAACTGAAAGGACACCCCCTTCATCGTCAGAAAGAAGATGGGGCGGGGGCTAAGCCAATCGGCGGGGGGCTTATTGCCTTCGTAGTAATCGGGATAGTGGTTGTTCATAATGTCGGGCTGCACCATATCCTGCGATAGCTGTGTAGGCAGGGCATCGAAAAAGAGGATTTGGCCTTGGTGGAAGTTTTTGCTTTCATCTTGCTCATTACCGAAAACCTTCAAGTAATCCTCAGCCTTAACCTCACCCTCAACCTCAGCCTTTCCCTCTGCCTTACCCTCAATCTCCGCCTTAGCCCAGTGCCGCGTCATTCCCTTGAGCGAGCTGCCGGGCAGATAAGGCATGCCGTAGGTAGGGTGGAAGGTGAAGCCGTTCTCGTAGACGGACGCATTACCCATACCCAAGGCTATACGCCAATCGGTCTCAAGATCAAATTCAAGACTATTGGGGCGCAGTGCCTTTGCCGCTTCGCCATAATTTTTCAGGAAGTTTTCGTAGTCCTTTTTAAATCGTTCTGAGACGTGCCACTTCTTGGTCAGATCAAGGTGGTAATCTTGCTTACTGACTCGGCTTTTATGAAAAAAGTGGAATTTTATTTCCTGTGATAAAAGACTGTCAACTTCAAGTTCTTGACTCAGCTCCTCCTTTTTTGCGAAGTGCCCCATCCGGTTGAATAGCAAAGCAAAGTTCTCGGGCTTATCATTCCCTATTGCCTTCTTTGTATCTCCCGGCAGTGCAGTGCGGTCAAGTTTGTATAAATTATTTGTCACCATTTTCGGATTTTTCAGGTTTCTGCAATCGCGCGTCCGCCACGCGCTTGAGGTCTTGGAGGAACATCAGAGCTTCGCGAGTTGCTTGGCGGATGTGGTGGGGGTTATTTGCCCCGTAGAGTTCTAAAATAGCGGCTTTGCTGGGTTGACTTACACAGCAAAGCGATTGTAGCCATTCTGTCAAGTGCTTGATGATAAGATCATAAGCTTCAGCTTTTTTATCCCCTTTATTCGCCTTGCCCTGTGCAAAGAGCAGGGCAGCCACCAAGCCGCTGTTCAGCATGAGCATGCCGAAGGACTTGATGTATTGGTGGTAGTTTTTGGCGACTTCGCTAGGCTTTCGTCCTTTATTAAGCTTTTTCCGTGCCACAGGGGTTTCCCTCCGCTCTTCCTCAGAGAGAAACGACTCGGTTTCATCAATCACCTCCTGCACGCACCTTAGCGCAAAGTCCAGCCGCTTATCTGCAATGCTTTTGAATCCAATCATGCCCTTAATGTTTAAAAGTGAGCTCCACAATACCTTTACCCACGGTGGTGTTGCCGCCGATCTGTAGGACTTTTTTGTCTGCGCCTATCCAGCAATCTTGGGTGAGGAAATTACTGACGTCTTGGGGCGTTTTGAAATCGCTTGGGAGCGCCTTATGCTTCTTCCCCTGCTCCTCCTTCGGCTGCCGGGGTGCTTCTGCGATGAGCAGGCTGTACAGCACCGACTCGGCAGGAAGGTACTCTTCAGTGAAGAGACCGCCATCTGCTACGATCCCGGTTTTATCATCAATTTTATTCCGCGTCATACGCTCGGTGAAGAGCTGCGTGAAGTCACCGAAAGCATCGTCGGGCAGGATGACGAGACGGGATACATCTAGGCCGGTAGCCGTATTTAATGCCGCCGCTATTGCTTGCCCCTCGTTGTCACCCTGCTCCTTAGGTTTTTTATTAAAAAGGTATTCCTCCAAAACAACCTTACCATCCTTTTCCAAGGGGCTTATATCCGGTAAGAAGCATTGATCATGCTCTAACTTGATACTCCCTAGTGTCTTCTTAAAGCTCCCCTGCCCTGCCTGCTCCAAGTCTTCCGACAGCCGCCGTAGCACATAGAGGCAGGTCGCATGCGCGAAAACGCCCCACATAGAGCGGATAGGGAACAACAGCAGTCGCGCATCGGTGAAGGTGAGGGCCCCGGCGAAGTACTGAGCATAGGCATTGGCACTGCCCTCACCGGAGAAGTCAGTGCTACCCTTGTAGCTACTTTGGTCGTCATAACCAAAAGCGAGGTGGATTTTGTCATATTCTTTTTCTTTAGACAAATTCTCTACCCGACTGCGCAAAGCCCCCTTGAGAGTAGAGGCTTCTATTTTGGGATAGCCAGTGACGAGTTCCCGCTGTATAGGGAGGTCGACCAGGCCATTATCCTTGCCGTTGCCTGCGTGCAGGGCGGAGAGGGTGCGGAGGTAGAAAGGGGTGATTTTGGACATGGTGGTTTTATACTTTGATATTGATGATCCGTTAATACAACTTATTGCAAGGTCTTAATATGATCTGCATCGCGCTTAACTACTTCAAAGAATGAGTTTAGAAGAGTTGGAGCAGCCTCAGTCCAGAAGTGTTCTTTCTTACAAGTAGCCTTTGTATTCTTGCTATGAAATTCCAGACTTGCCCCACTGGGCATAAGCTGTCCCTCTAGCTTAGTCACCATCCAATGAAATTGGTCTTTGTATTTTAGTAAAGTTATGAATACAGGTGAGCTACGCCTTGAGTAGTTTTCATCCCCTGATTCTTGGAAATTTACGCTATTGTCCTCTCGTACGCTTACAGGCAAACCAAAAGCAGCTTTCTGATTTAGCGTTTCCATCGTAAACTTACGGCGAGAACGATCTTGATTGGGAATAGCTTTTCGGTGCTTAAGCATAATGCTACCGATAGAATCAAGTGCTTTCTCCCAAGAAGAGAAAGATTTGCTACTTAAGTAAGAATCGCCCATAGTACTGTAATTTTCAGAACGATGGCTATTTGCGTCAACCCGGAATATGGCACGAGCAACTGTAATGTTTTTTTTCAAAAAAGCCTTTAGCTCGATGTTCGGTATAAATTGGAGCTCTTTGGGCAAGGCATCCCCTTCTGCCTTTATGACTCGAAATGCGCCTGCACCGCGCCGCGCCCTAGTCCCCAAAGCACCACAATGAGCTAACATCCAAAATGCTGCTGCTGCTTTTCTCAGAGCGGCCTTATCTTTGCCGCGGAGCACGACAGCAAACGGAAATTCAACAGAAATAAAGTTCCGCTCTGTTTGATACCCATCTGCTAGAAGACTATACAAAAGGTATTTCCCCCCTTCGTCTAGCCGAAGTGAAGTGGCTGAGCGTTTCTTAATCTCACCATGCCGCAAACTCACATCGATTAAGCTCCGCCTATGATCCTCGGTCACACCACCAAACAAAGCTTCGTCCTGTCTCAATAAACGCTCATGACTTTCGATGCCGTTTCCATCAAAAGGCCAGCCCAAGCTAATGGCTCTGGCCCAAAACCGCATCGCCCCCTTAATACTAGGCGCGCGCAGCTCCGGCATATCAGTATCTGGTCCGCTAAGGAACATAGGGCTAATGGTTCGGCAGTGGAAGGTGGCTTGGTGCATTTGGTTATTGTTTTTGGTCATTATTTCATTTGACAGGCGTTGTTGGAACATTTGTAATTGCTAGACTCTTTGGAGGGTGCAAAACGGATTTTAATATACTTCCGCACCTACGTGGTGAAAGACTGAACCGGACCCACGGAGAGTATAGATATGTTTTGTTGGCTCATTTTTGCTTAATTTTTTCGTTAAACCCATCTATTGCTTTAAAATACTCTTCTTGCTGTCTTTGAGAATAATATACAGTTCTCCTTAAAAAGTCATAAGGCATGCAAAGTATTTGCCCAATGAACTGTTTTTTCCCCATTTCCTCCACGTGCATGAAATAAGGCTTTGAGTGCCTACCATTTTCTAGAATTGTTTCATCGACTTCTTTACTTCTACCTCTTTCGCGAATTATAGTAGGATGTGAAAGCAGCACTCTCTTTTCATAATGGTGCCAACGCTCAACAGTTTCCCTTGCGTTTTGGTATCGCTTTCCAATATTTGCCAACGCTTTATCCCATGAGTTATGAGTGGCTTCGTCTTCGTAAACAATTTCCGTTTTAATTGAAGCAGCAGTAAAACCAGCAATATCACTTTTTACATTATCAATGCGAACACGCTCTACACCATTATTTTCAATCTTAATACCACCAAAACCATTTCGGCTTCGCGATCCAAGACCTCCGTACTGCACCAAAGTGACAAATGCCTTTATCACACCCTTAAATTGTTCAGCAGATAATTTCACAGATTTCAGTTCCACTTGAAAGGCGGAACCAGGGGTAATATATGGTCGTCCAATATTCCCTCTGTCGGAAATACCAAACGCCAAATAATCTAGTATGTTAATTTTGAACTCATCCATCTGCTTCTCGCGACCTGGACTACCTACCATCCTTCCTCTTCTGTAGTAAGTTGAATAATTGTGATAAGGGAATTTATCTTGGGAATAATTAAGGTTTTGCTTTTTAATCCTCACAAATACATTTGACTTAAAAGCCTTATCACCAATAGCCCCCCCGAATATTTTAACTTCCTTCTCCCTCATCTCCTCCACCCCCAAATGCCCATTCAAAGCCCGCCACCAAAACCGCATCGCCCCTTTAATACTCGGCGCCCGCAACTCCGGCGTCTGCCCGTCCGCCCCTGCTAGAAACATAGGCGTAATAACCTTACAATGAAAAGTGATCGACTCCATATTTGTTAGTGGTTGTAGTTTTGTGAATCATTGCTGTTCGTGGTTCGCTGTTTGCTCTTCGCACTTTGCGTTTCGCATTTCATATTTCATACCTCCAAGTTTCCTATTTCCTATTTCAAGCAAACTCCCATACCCCACACTAGCCCCCTTGCCCAGCCCCACAAAGTTCGGCAGGCTCGCATTGCAGCGGAAGTTCAGTGAAAAGCACAATGATTTATGCCCCTTGTACGGCAGCCACCGCTCCCCTTTCATGCGGGTGATCTGGGCTTCCAGCTGTCCCTGTACGTCCCAGCCAATGCCTTTGGCGAAAGCCAGGAGATTGCCGATCAGCAGCTTTTCCAAAAACTGCAGGCGTTCCACCTCGGTGGTTAGGGCCATGTAGCGTTTGTAGTTCTCCTGATTGAGCGCCTGCCAGTCTTTGAGGGCATACTCGAAGTGGCCCTGCCAGCACTGCACATTGAAGTATTTGAGGTGGATGTCCTCGATCTCGAAGGTCTCTTCCCGCTCGCCGATGCGCAGGTCTAAATCCCGCCGCTGGAACAGGTAGTGGATGTCATCGGTGCCTTCGTTGAGACAGATGATGCTCGCCTTTTTGTACTGCGTCTTGTACTGAATCAGCGGATAGCGGTAGATGCTGCTGCTGTCTGATTTGTGGTTGTGGAACAGGGAAGATTGCCGTTTCGTCGCCTCAATGACGGCTGCCCGGAAACAGGGCACCTCCCGGGCAAGCAGGTTGTTGGCAAACGTGACTTTGAGATAGCGAACCTTAGACATATACTGGCTTTAAACCTGGTTAGGAAACAAGACAAAACACAAGCGTGATCGTAGAGAGAAACCCCCATTCGATTATTAGGCGATGTACCCAATCGCTAAATTTCTTGTTTGTCTGCACACTATTTTACGGGTTTTAATCATCATTGTTACATTATTTTCAATTTTTCTGTGGCTAAATTTACAATTTGGGTGTATCAACCCATGATACTCCGGTAAGTTTTTTATACTTTCAGGTACATCAGTTCTGACAAACTACTTTTATGAACCAGGAAATGCTATTCAGGATTAGGGTGATTGACAACTGCTTGAGGAAAGCGAGCCGGAAGTGGACCCGGGATACCCTCGCCGATGCCTGCAATGAGCAAGCCTGGGAATACCTGGACCTGGAGCGGAATTATACCATCCTCACGATTTCCAGAGACCTCAAACGGATGAAGGCAGAACCGCCTTCCGGCTATGGCGCACCTATCGAATGGGATGCCCAACTGAAGACCTACCGGTATACAGACGCTGATTATTCCATCGACCTGCTGCCTTTATTCCAGGAAGATATCAACCTGCTGGAGGAGGCCCTGGGGCTGATACAGTCAGCGCCCTATTTCGAACTGGACAACGGGCTGTCTACCCTGGCAGACCGGATCGCAGAGCGCCTGAAACTGAAGCGCAACCGGTCTGAACTGCCGCCGGTGGTTTTCAGTCATTCCCAAAAGGTAGAGGGGCAGGGTTGGATCCCCCTACTCTACGAGGCGGTCATCCGCAAGCATTGTGTGGTCCTGGAATACCAGCCTTTTGAAGAGCCCCTCATCCGGCAGGTGGTCAGCCCGTACCTGCTGCGGGAATATAACCGCCGGTGGTTCCTGATTGGCTATAGCCACAAATACCAGAAAATAAGAACGTATGCGCTGGACCGGGTTCAGGAAGCCGATCAGTACCTGCTGGAGCATTTTCAAATGCTGCCGGGGTTTAACCCAAAGCGTTATTTCAACGCGGTCGTGGGCGTAAGTGTGCCCGAGGGCCGGCAGCCGGAAGCGGTCCGTATCCGGGTGACTCCTTTGCGGGCGAAGTACCTTTCGACCAAGCCCATTCATGCGTCTCAGGCTCTGGTTGAAAAGACGGAAGCCTACGCTATTTTCCAGCTAAAGGTCATCCCGAATATCGAGCTGGAGCGGCAAATCCTTTCCATGGGCGAGGAAGTCAGGGTATTGCAGCCCGAATGGCTGCGGCAACGGATAGCGGAAAGACTGAAATTGGCAGCAGAGCAGTATGCCAAAGGAACGCAGTGATGTGCCCCCTCTACCGCTCTTTTGTTGTGAAATAAAGAGATCACCGGCAGCGGTTGTGCCCGAAGCCTGATTAACAAGCTTACTTTTTACAGACATTCCGCAGCTTAGAGCGTGTTGGGACTTTAGTAATCGGCCTGCAAACTACACTTTTTTGCTTATACTTCGTCCCGAAAATCCTTCCCGCAAACTGCGGGACAGGCTATTTAGCTAAGGCTAAACTCCGGTTTTCGTGCCTCGTCTAACCAAAAAATTGTTAGTTTTCGACTAGAAGACAAAAGTCCCAACACGCTCTTATTTTGACGATTTT
>NZ_JAVJSK010000066.1:0-34391 GCF_040219495.1 Phaeodactylibacter sp.
TCGGATAACCTGCCATGCTTGGTATTTACAGAAAACCTGGGGCGCAAAGCACAAAATGCCGCTGCGTTTTTACGCATGGTATCTTATCGTCATACTAACCCAAAATGTGTTTTCGGTCAGCCTGCTTAGCTACGTGACCGACGAGCAACGAAGAGCAGGACGAAATTTGGCAAGAGCAGCCCGAAGTGTAAAATCCCAACACGCTCTTAGTCTTGTTCGTCATTTCATGGGATTAAGGGTGCCTTTGAAGCACCGTTTAAAATAGGGTTCAGCATAGGTTTGAGCCGCTTGATTGATAACAGAGACCAGCGGTAAACCTGCTCTTAGAGCGTGTTGGGACTTTAGTAATCGGCCTGCAAACTACACTTTTTCGCTTATACTTCGTCCCGAAAATCCTTCCCGCAAACTGCGGGACAGGCTATTCAACTCAGGCTAAACTCCGGTTTTCGTGCCTCGTCTAACCAAAAAATTGTTAGTTTTCGACTAGAAGACAAAAGTCCCAACACGCTCTTAGCGCATAGGTTTTATTCAGGTTTCGATCCTTTGGACACTTTGCAGAGGGCTGTAAGATAAAGGTTTCCGGATAGGATGGCAAGCCCGGGCCAGGAATCAGTGGGAAAACAGCTTTGGTCTTAAAAAAGCGGGCATTCATAGAAAAGCGGCACGCAAAACTTGAACTTTAACACTTATTCCCTCATCTTGACCACCAAGAGATGCAACTAAATCTATTTAGGAAGCGTCCTTTGACCATACACCCGACTGAAATAGACAATGCCGGCGAGCATTTTTTGCTTGCACAATCTGCACATCATCAATGATTAGCACCTGCCTTTCCCGGCAGGGTAACGCTACATTTTGATCCCCTATTTCAAGTCCGGTTTAACGCATATTTCAGGCTGCGGCCTGTTGAGGAATAGAGTTTTTTTCATACTAATCCAAATGTCGTTGCTGTGCTCTGACGCACGGCAACTTTTGGATTGAATGAAGCAAACCAAGATCGTTTTTTCATACTAATCCAAGTTTCTGAGGGCACCCGACAGGGTTGCCCTCCTTTTTTTGGCCATACGCTCTAAACACCAACGGGGCTATGACGACATTAGATCGCCATAGCCCCGTTGAGTGATCAGAAGCCTTCCCTGCCTACCAGGCCGGAATGAGGTTCAGCCCGAAGGTGCCCTGGGTTTTCCGCTGCAGCGGGAAAGCGCAATAAGGCTCAAGCACCATAGCGCCAAACAAATTGACACGCACGGATGCGCCCACGCTCATCAAAGGCTGTGCCGCGTAGCGGTCCACAATCGGCTCTCCGGTAGGGCCGATGAGCGGGTTCCCTTCGTTGTCTGTACGGTAAGTTGCACCGCTCAGCTGGTCAAAATCGTACCAGGCCACTGCCGCATCAGCAAACAGGGTCAGCTCGGTAAACAGCAAGCCCGATTTGATGAGTGCTAACCGCTCAGGGCCGGTAAACGGAATGCGGACTTCGACGTTGGCCACGCCAAGCTTGCTCCCGAATAGCTCTTCGATAGAACGGCCATTCTGACTGAGGATAGCACCCGCATCGCTTGTGCTGTAGCCGCGTATGAACCAGCTGCTGCCCGCGTAGTAGGGGAACAGCTCGTTGGCGCCCTGTCCGTAACGCCCGATGTGCATCGCCCGAAAGGCCAGCCCAAACCAGTCGAAGTACTTGTACTTGCGGTAATCTGCCGTGGCCTGAAAGTAGTTGAACTCGCCAAAGTACCGGTCAATACCCAAACGGAACCGGTGCCCGTTCAGTGGGCCGACAAGCCCGCCCTGCGCATTATCACCAACCACAGCCACCCCTGTATTCCAAAGGTTGAAGCCTTCGGGGCTGTCGAGCTTCTCGCGCTCCTGCCCCAATTGGCGGCCAACGTAGGTACCATCGGTTTCGTAAAAGTTCACGTATTGATCAAGGCGCGAACTGTAACGCGCGTAGGCCATCGAGCCTTCTGCCCGCAGGGTGGTGGAAAACGGGTAGGATACGAACGCGCTCACCTTATCTTCAAAAATGCGGCGCACATAAAAGGAGTCCGCCACAACCGGGATGAACAGGTCTTCCTCGACTTCCAGGGACTCAAAGCCCCGCCCGCCGTAGGCAAAGCTCCGGAAAGGCATATGGGAAACCGACATGCCCCAGTTGAGCTGCCGTTTGCGGTTGATGTAGGCTACGGCTCCGCCAAAGTCGGTGATCTCACCATTCAGCGCCAGGCTTGTGTACAACTGATTGTCGCCCAGGATATCACTAAAGAGCAGATCCACCCCTCCTGCCAGCCCGGTTTGTGTGCCAAAAGTGTTGCTTGTGCCTACGCCTACGCCCGCGCTGCCACCTACGTAGTCGAGTTCGAATTTCGGCTTGTACGGCACATGGGCCAGCGCAGAATCCGCAATCGTTGCCTTTGCCGGCAGCTTCTGCAAAATACGGTCTACGCTGCTCGTTACCATTTTATTGAACCGTGGCAACTGCGCCGCTTTAAAGTCTACGGAGTCCGGGTCTACTTCTTGATTCAGAAAGTCGATCGGCCGGGCGCGGTAGATGCGGTAGCCATTCTGAGAGAAATAGGTGTACAGCACCCGGTCTCTGCGCCGTGCAATGCTAATAGCCGGTGCATAGTGGGTGATGCCGCTCACGCCGGTAATCAGGTCGGTCAGCTGATACACCTTTTGGCTGCCCGGCTCGTAGCGGTAGATGTTGCGGAAGCCGTCCCGGTTGGACAGGAAGAGGATATTCCCGGTAGTATCGAAAACCGGGTTCAGGTTGTCAGCGCCCGGGAAAACATCAATATCGGTTGAGCGCCCGCTCGCCATATCCAGCGTAGCCAGGTTGAAGGCCCAGCGGCCATTAGTGCGCCCCCGCTCCCGGGACAAGCGGTCGGTGGAAAAGACGATGGTATTGCCCTCTTCCGACCACTTGGGGTGCAACTCGGAGTAAGCATCGTCCGTGAGGGGAGCTACGGCACCGGTACGGGCGTTGACCTGATAGAGGTCCGTTTCACCCTCCACCAATCCCGTCACTACGAAGTGCATGCCATCGGGCGACCAGTCCGGGTTGCTGAAAGCTTGCAGCCCATCGGGGCGCAGTTCCCGCACCGTCTTGCCGGTTTCCACATCCTTAATGACCAGGATATTGCGGCCCTTGCTGAAAGCGACGAAGGCAAACTCCCGGCTGTTGGCCGACCAGGTGCCGGAGCTTTCGATGTAGTCAAAGTCATCAATATGGCCGGCGCGGGTGCTGCTTGCCACCTTGCGGATGACCTCCCCGGTACGGGCATCGGCCAGAAAGAGGTCGATAGAAAAGAGGTCTTTTTCGGATAAAAAGATCACGTACCGGCCGTTGGGGCTGATTTCCGGTGCCACGTTCATACGGCCGCCATTTTCCTTGCCGATGAGTTCTTTCCCGACCACCCGGTCGGTAACAGCGGTGGTATCAAAGGCGGCACCGAAGTGGCGCTTCACGCCATCTACCCAGAGTTTGGACAAATCTTTTTGAGTCATGCCCAGGACCCGCTTACAGGCTTCATCAAAGCCGTACATAGCCACTCCTTTAAAGAAAGGCTCCACGATTTCATCGCCCCTGAGCCCGGTCAGGAAGGCCCAGAAGACCTGCCCGTAGCGGTAGGGGAAATACTTGGGGTTATTGAGGTCTTTGATTGAGGGGACGTCATCATTGAGCACGGCATCGCGCATCCACATCGCTGTGTGGGCATCGATACTGCCGATCGAGAGGTACTCTGCCATGCCTTCCACCATCCAAAGCGGCAGGTTACGCAGGCTTTGGAGGTTGGTGGAGTCGCCGTTCAGGATCATATTGTACTGAAAGGCGTGGACCAGCTCGTGCCCGAGCACGTGGTGGGTCTGCTGATGCGACATCGCAAAGGGCATAATCACCCGGTTTTTCAGGGCTTCGGTCACCCCACCGGTACCTACGCCAATATTGCCGGAGATGGCATTGGTCTGTTGAAAGTCGGCGTGGTCATTGTAAAAAATGAGCGGGTTGCGCTGCCTGATCGTATCCTTCAGCACATATTGATGTATGCGATACCACTGTTCGGCCTCCTCGGTGATTTCGCGCAGGCGTTCCGGGTTTTGCAGGTAGTGGTAAATTTCGAAGTTGGGGCTTTCGTAGACCTCAAAATCGAAGGTCTCATACTTGGCTTTATTCCGCCCAAAGTACTGTGCCGGCAAGGCTTGCACGCACAAGACAGCAGCCAGTAAGATTACTGTTTTTTGTATTTTCATAGCTCGTCTGTTTAAATCCTGTATTAGAGCGTGTTGGGACTTTTGTCTTCTAGTCGAAAACTGACAGACCGATTACGAAAGTCCCAACACGCCCTTAAAAAAGTATTTGCTTCACCACGTTGTAGCTCAGCGTTTTACCTACCTTTACTAACACTTAAAAAAGGCAATAAGTGCATCCCTGCGGTTAAAGTATTCTTAAAGCGTACGGAGGGGACTGCCGGTACATGGCTGTTGATTTTCCGGGGCGCTTTTTGAGCAGCCGTGCGTCAGGCGCAATGCCTGTTAACTGAACCGGGAAAGGCCCGGGCTTGCCCCGTTATTGGATGTGCGAAAATCCTCGTACTTTAGCGGTTGTGCTTCACACTCCATCAGCTTTTGTATACTCCCCTGAAGAAGCAGTAAGAGACTGTACTGGGATCGGAGCATGCAAGCACGAAAAATCTCGCGACTTAATCAAAAATGAATGGGAACCATAGAATTCTTTAGAGAGGGCATTAGAAACCTCCAAACCGTAGGAACGCTCACCCGCAGCTCAAAACAGCTGTGCAAAGGCATGATCAAGCATATCGACTTTGAGCAGGCTCAGGTGATCGTGGAGTTGGGCGCAGGAGATGGAGTCATCACCAAGCATATCCTACGCAGTATGCGCCCCGATGCCAAGCTGATTGCCTTCGAGGTGAACCCTAAGTTTTGTGCACAGATGCGTGAGATACAAGACGACCGGCTGATTGTAGTGGAGGACTCCGCTGAGCATATCGGCAAATACCTGGCCGAAGCCGGAGCCGAAGAAATCGATTTTGTCGTTTCTGCCATCCCTTTTGTTGCCCTGCCCAAAGAACTCGGCCGGGCGATCGTTGGGAAAGCACATCAGTACCTGAAGAAAAGCGGCTTGTACATACAGGTGCATTATTCCCTGGTGATGCGGCCGTTGTACAACGCGATCTTTGGCAACGTGGACACGAACTTCGTCCCGATCAACGTGCCTCCTGCTTTTGTATTGGTCAGCCAGAAAAGATAATTCATGAACCGATTATTCTTACTGCTCTTCCTGTTCACGGCCTGCAATACCGCAGAAGAGCCCGTACAGGAAGCTACCCTGCCCGGTGCATCGGATATCCTGAGGCGCAGCCTGCAGTTCCATGATCCGGAGGAGCAATGGCCGTTGAGCCACTTTCAAATGATCATTGATGAGCCCCGGACGAACTTCCCGGAGCGGCAGAGCACCATTCTGCTCAATTTACCGGAATCGACCTTTGAGGTCACGCGCAATTATGAGGGCACGCTCGTGCGCCGGGGTATGACGGCAGACAGCTGCTACAACTTTATCGATGGGCAGCCCGTTCATCCTGCCGATTCGGCCACGGTGCTGCAATACCGCCTGCAATGCGACCGCACACAGGGCTACCGCAGCTTTTACCAGCTCCTTACCGGGCTGCCCATGACGCTTTTCTCTCCTGAAGTCTCTTTGGGGGAGGATGTCGAAGCGGTCAGCTTTGGGCCCTATGCCTGCTATGCCGTTCCGGCCCGGCTCAACAACCCCATCATCGGCGAACAGTGGGTTTTCTACTTCGATCAGTCCGACTTTCAGCTCAGGGGCTACCGGGCTGCCGGCGAGGGTGCAGCTGAATACCTGGAGCTCGACGGGCTCCTCCCGGTCAATGGCATGCAACTGCCCCGTATGCGGCATTGGTACAATATCGCAGACTCCACCTACATGGGGTCTGATATTGTGATTACGGTTGAGGCCCTCTGATCACTTCTCCGCCTGCTTGTACAGGTCAATGTAGTGCTGATCCAGTGCTTCTGAATCTTTGTACTTCACCCGCAGCGCCTGCAGTTCTTTTTCCAGGCGTGCCCGGATTTCGGCGTACGCAAAATCGTTGATGAGGTTATTCATTTCCAGAGGGTCCCGCTTGCGGTCGTACAGCTCCCAGGTGTCTATATCGTAGTAGAAATGCACGAGCTTGTAGTCCTCCGTTACGATGCCATAATGCCGCTTGACCATATGCACCGCCGGGTATTCGTAGTAATGATAGTACACGGCTTCCCGGCCCCAGGCTTCCGTATCGCCTTGGAGCAGGGGCACAAGGCTTTGGCCCTGCATATCACCGGGGGCTTCTACGCCGGCGACTTCCAGGAGGGTCTGCGCGAAATCGAGGTTCTGCACCATTTCGGTCGTGGTGGAACCCGCCTCCACCTGCCCCGGCCAGCGCACCAGCAGCGGGGTTTTGAAGGACTCGTCATAGATGAAGCGCTTGTCGAACCAGCCGTGCTCGCCCAGGTAAAAGCCCTGATCTGAGGTGTACACCACGATGGTATTCTCAGTCAGCCCGTTCTCATCCAGATAGTCGAGGAGGCGGCCCACATTTTCATCTACGGCAGCAATGCTGGCCAGGTAATCCTGCATGTAGCGTTGGTAGCGCCAGCGCATTTTGTCCTTTTCGCTCATTTCGGGGAAACGGGCTTTGAAGTCCTCATTCATTTTGCCGTAAGCGGCATCCCAGGCAGCACGCTCCCCGGGGGTCATGCGCGCCAGTTCGTGCTTCAGGGCGTTGATGTCCCAGTCAGAAGTCGGTGGTATGCCCAGCGCTTCCATCACTTCCGGATAGATTTTGGAATCCCCCGCCCAGTTCATGTGCTCGAGAAGGTTCATTTCGGCCTGTTGGGCGGCCTCCCGGCCTTCGTAGTCGTCGAAGAGGGTCTCCGGCTCCGGGAAGGTCTTCTTCAGGTACTGCTCGTAGTAGCGCTGCGGTGGCAGCCACTCCCGGTGGGGCGCCTTGTGCAGGTACATGAGCATGAAGGGGCGGTCGGGGTCGCGGCGGTTGTCCATCCAGTCGAGTGTCAGGTCGGTGATGATATCGGTGGTGTAGCCCTTGATGATCGTATCGCCGGTATTGGTGAGGAAGCGCGGCCCGTAGTACTTGCCCTGGCCGGGCAGGATTTTGAACTCGTCTACCCCCTTAGGGCTGTTGCCAAAGTGCAGTTTGCCAAACATGGCCGTTTGGTAGCCGGCCTCCTGCAGCAGCTGCGGGAAGGTCACATTGGTGGTATCGAAAGGGAAGCGGTTGTCGATCTTGCCGTTGATGTGGCTGTGCTTACCGGTGAGAATGACGGCACGGGAAGGCGCACAGATGGAATTCGTCACGCAGGCATTGGTAAACAACATCCCTTCTTTGGCCAGGCGGTCAATATTGGGGGTTTGGATGAGCTTATCGTTGTAGGCACTGATGGCTTGATAGGCGTGGTCATCAGCCATCATGAAAACGATGTTCGGCCGCTCCGGTGTGCCCTGCCCGAAGGCAAGCCCGGTGGCCCCAAAAAAGAAAAGAAAAAACAGCAGTCTCATGGTATAGCTTGGTTAAACTTTGATGTAAATCCGGTTGCGGTACAGCGCCCAGGCCAGCAGCCAAAAGAACAAGACGTTCGTGATGGCAAAAGCCAGGGATGCGTTGTAGGGGCTGAAAACCGAGGTGTAAAAAGTATCGTAAATCCAGGTTTTGAGTGTCACGGCCTGTCCGCCTGCTTCCCAGCTGATGGTGTAGCTCAGCTTGGCCACGAAGCCCGACAGTACGAAGACAAACAAGGCATTCGCACCGTACACGTAGAAGGGCTTGCCCCAGGTGGTGTACCCTTTGACATCCGCCAGCCAGTAAATGAGGCTGAGAAAGAGGAGAGCTACGCCGCTGCTGTGCAGCACATAGGAGCTTGTCCACAGGGCTTTATTGATGGGGAATACCAGGTTCCAGCCCTCGCTAAGCGCCACCAGCAACAGCCCGGCACCCAGTAGCCCGAGGAAGCGCCGCTGTGCATTGGGTTCGTTTTTCATCCAGTAAGTCGCCAGCATCCCGCTGATGCCGGTAGCGATAGCCGGCAGGGTGCTCAGCAAGCCCTCCGGGTCCCATGTTTTGGATTGGCTCCAGAGGTGGCCGGTACCCAATAGCGTTCGGTCGAGCCATGCCCCGAGGTTGGTCCCCGGTTCCAGGTTAGGCGCGATGCCACCGGGCACCGGCACTAAAGTCATGATGCCCCAGTAGCCCAGCAGCAGGGCAACGGCAATACCTAACTGCCCTTTCCAGCTCGTATTGAGAAACAGCAGGGCACAGATCGCATAAACGATGGCAATACGCTGCAGCACGCCCGGGATGCGCAGGGTGCTGTAGTCAGCGTAAAACAGCCCGATGAGGGCGATGCCCACGCCGGCAGCCAGCACGGTGTACAAGGCCTGCTCCGCCAGCGTACTTTTTACCGGTTTTTGCCCCAAAGCCACGCCCCGGAGAAAAAGGCCCAAAACAAAAACGGTAACCAGCACATAATGTACCGGCAGCAAGGCCGGTGGTGTAGCCTCGGTAAGCTTAAAATGCGGAAAAGCCGCCAGCAGCAGCCCCAGCCCGAAGATGAGCAGGCTGCGGATGCCGATTTTGCGCAGGATCTGCCCCTGCGGCTGCCCCAGGCGCTTGCCGAGCGCCAGCGGGATTGCCATGCCTACCGCAAAAAGGAAAAAAGGGAACACCCAGTCGGTGGGCGTCCAACCGTGCCATTTGGCGTGCAGCAAAGGCGGGTACACCGTCGACCAGGACCCCGGGTTGTTCACCAGGATCATACCGGCAATGGCCAGCCCCCGGAAAATATCGAGGGAAATCAGGCGTTGGTTTTTCGTTGTCTTGGCTGTCATTTTTGAATTCAGCAGTTGGTAGCTTGAAGAAACAAAATATATTTTTGCCCTGCTAATCTTATGGAAATAAAATTGCGCCTTATGTCTCGTTCGACCTTATTCTCCCTACTATTGATGGTGGCTGCCGGCAGCCTTTGGGCGCAGCCGGTGCGGGTGGAGCCGTACGCCGGGGGCACGCTGTTGAAAACAGCTTTATCTACCGCCCCCTTTCCAGCGCCATCCCGGGCGGAAGGGCACGACTACGACGGGCAGCACTATTCACGGGCAGGGCATTATCAGGACAGCACCGTCGCGATTTTTATTCCGGCGGGTTTTGAGCGGGGCGACTCAGCGGACTATATTGTGCACTTTCATGGGTGGTGGAATAGCGTTGATAGTGTGTTGCAGACCTTTGAGCTGCCAGAGCAACTCACTGCGGCCGGCAAAAACGCCATCCTGGTCATCCCGCAGGGCCCCAGGCAGGCACCGGACTCCAATGGCGGGAAGCTGGAGGACGCAGGCGCTTTTGCCGCCTTTATGCAGGAGGTCAGCCGGGTCGCTGCCCGGCATTTGCACCTGCGCAGCCTGCCACCCCGGCACCTCATCCTCTCCGGGCACAGCGGCGGGTACCGGGTGATGAGCTACCTTTTGCAGCAGGGCGGGCTGACAGAACGTATCCGTGAAGTGTGGCTGTTTGATGGATTGTACGGGCAACTGGAAAAGTACGCGATGTGGGTGGAACGGGGCGGCCCCCGCCTTGTCCTGCTCTATACCGATGAAGGTGGTACGCTGTCCACCACCCGTAGTTTACGCAGCAGCCTGCAGGCCTGGGCGCTCCCCTTTACGGAAGTGGAAAGCCGGAGGGGGGAAAGCCTGCCTGCGCTGCCCGAAAGCGGCACTGTTTTCTGGCATACCGACCTGGGCCATAATGCGGTACTGCACGAGCAGCGGCAGTTTGCGCATTTGCTGCGAAGTTGTTCCTGGCTCCTGGACCAGCGTGAGAAGTGACAGAATTATCACTTCTCACGCTTGTCCTATCAGTCGAAGTGCACCTGCAAACATACACTTAGCGGGCGTTCAGACACCGCCCTTTCTGTATGCTGATGCTCTGACTGGCGACGGTATGATGCAAATAGCGGTGTCCCTTTGGTGAGCCTGCCCTCCACCGGCATTACCGGGGCAGGTATTCAGGTGCAGGAGCGCCGGTTGCCGCCGTTGAGGTTGCCGGTATTTTTTGTTTTATTAGCTATGCTAAAAACGATGCTGCCGGTTATGTAGGCAGGGATATCCCGAAGATCAGCGGTGAACGCAGCAGACCAGGCCGGGAAGCCCCATTCAAAAAGAAAGATAGCCCCAGTGGTAAGCAGGACGATTTCCAGCGGCTGCAATTGGCTTTTGTCAAAAAGCCGGCCCCATTCCCACTCTGCAAGACCGAGCAGCAAGGGCATGCAAAGCAGCGGGTCGAGGTAAGCATCCGCCAGTCTACATGCCCACCCCAACCCTTTCTGCGCGATCTGATGCAGCAGTAAGCCACCCAGTGCCGCCCACCACAGCCGCCTTCTCATAACACCGCCATGAAGGCCACTAGCAGGCCGATGAGCAAAAATGGAGAAAGCAGGATCATAACGGCAAGGGCTAACAAACGAAGCCCGATTTTTAACACCACTACGGCTAAATGATCTCCTTCGTTGATAGAAAGCCGCTGATCGAGGGTGCGGTAGGTGGACTTCACCTTATCCAGGGTTTCCTCATGGGCCCGGGGTGCTTCAGAGTCGGGTGGCTGTGCGTCCATTTAGGTTGAATTTAGTGGGTTTGATACAATTAGAACAAATGTACTAAACTATCTAAAATAGAACAACCGTTCTAATCTATTTTAGTCGGTGTATTTTGTATTTTGGGCGAAGATGAAGACAAAGGAACGCATACTGCAGGCTGCGCTACGGCAATTCAACACGACAGGTACAGACCAAACTACGGTACGCAGTGTGGCTGAGGAAGTGGGGATTAGCCATGGTAACTTATGCTATCATTTTAAAAACACGGACGAGCTTATTGAAGCCCTTTATCTGCAGTTGGTTGCCGAAACAGCGGGAGTCGTTGGAGTGCTTACTATCCAACCGCTGGATTTAGCGGCCACCTGGTCCCAATCGTATGCCACTTTTCAATTGCTGTACCGCTACCGTTTTTTGCTTTTGGATTTTGCGCGGATTATTCGCCGGATTGAACGCATGCGCCATAATTTCCATCAACTCATGGCACTGCGCCGGCAACAAATGCAGGAGGGTTTACAGCAGCTTATCGATGGGGGATGGATGCAGCCGGCGCCACTGCCCGGGCACTATGAAGCCTTTATTACCAACTTGCTTATTATTGGGAACCACTGGATCACGGAGTCGGCCATTCAGTACGAGGAAACAGGAGAACAGGTCGTACAGCACTACCACCGGGCAATGATGTCGATATTCGTGCCTTACCTCACTGAGAAAGGGCTCAAAGCTTACCGGGGCCTGATGAATGAGCAGCACTGACCTGTCCCGGATCGCACACAACAGGATGTTTCCCGCCCCATGGATTCAGCACCTGACCAAATAGCCTAAAATTCGCTCTTGAAATGGAATTGCACCTCCGGGTGGTTCTCCTGTGCCATTTGCAGCGACCAGGCAGACTCCGCCAGGTAGACGAGCTGCCCGTGCTTGTCGCGGGCGAGGTCGCGCTTGCGGCGCTGTATGAACGCCTTCAGGGCTTTCTCGTCTTCGCAAGTCACCCAACAGGCTTTGTGGAGGTTGACCGGCTCGTAGCTGCACTTAGCCCCATACTCGTGCTCCAGACGGTACTGAATGACCTCAAACTGAAGGGCGCCCACGGTACCAATGATTTTCCGGTTATTGTCTTCTTTGGTGAAAAGCTGGGCAACGCCCTCGTCCATGAGTTGTGCCAATCCCTTGTCGAGCTGCTTGTACTTGAGGGGGTCGGCGTTATTGACAAAGCGGAACTGCTCCGGAGAAAAACTCGGAATGCCCTTAAAGTGGAGTACTTCGCCCTCGGTGAGGGTATCCCCAATTTTGAAGTTGCCGCTATCGTAGAGCCCGACCACATCGCCGGGGTAGGCTTCTTCCAGGATGGTCTTCTTGGCCGCCATAAAGCTCGTGGGGTTAGGAAACTTCATCTTGCGGTTTTGCCGCACGTGCAGGTAGTTGGTATTGCGCTCAAACCGGCCCGAACATACGCGCAGAAAGGCAATACGGTCCCGGTGGTTGGGGTCCATATTGGCGTGTATCTTGAAAACGAAGCCTGCAAATTTATCTTCCGTAGGCTTCACCTCCCGTTCCTCAGTAACCCGCCCCAGTGGTGGTGGTGCTACTTCCACAAAACAATCGAGCAGCTCGCGCACGCCGAAGTTGTTGATGGCTGAACCAAAGAAAACCGGAGAAAGCTTGCCGTCGAGGTATGCCTGCCGGTCAAATTTAGGATAAACTGACTCTACCATGTGGACCTCCTCCCGCAGTTCATCAGCTGCAGCTTTACCCACCAGGTCGTCCAGTTGGGTATCCGCCAGGTCATTGATTTCGATGGTTTCTTCCTCCTCCTCCTGCTTGCCGTGTGGCCGGAACAGGACCAGCTTCTGCTCGTACATGCTGTAGACCCCCTTGAAGCGCTGACCCATGCCAATCGGCCAGCTCAGCGGCCGCACAGTAAGCCCCAGTTTTTGCTCCAGCTCATCGAGCAGGTCAAAACCATCGAGCCCCTCACGGTCCAGCTTATTGATAAAAACGATGATGGGCGTATTGCGCATCCGGCACACGTTGACCAGCTTTTCGGTCTGTGCCTCCACGCCCTTGGCTACATCGATCACCACAATCACACTATCTACTGCCGTAAGCGTGCGGTAAGTGTCTTCCTGGAAATCCTGGTGGCCAGGTGTATCGAGGATATTGATCTTCAGGTTTCGGTACTCAAACGCCATGACGGAGGTCGCTACCGAAATTCCCCGTTGCCGCTCAATCTCCATAAAATCGGAGGTGGCGCTGCGTTTAATTTTATTCGACTTTACGGCACCGGCCACCTGAATGGCCCCGCCAAAAAGCAGTAATTTTTCCGTGAGGGTCGTTTTGCCGGCATCCGGGTGGCTGATAATGCCGAAAGTGCGGCGCCGGTTGAGTTCTTTGTTAAAAGACATATAGATTGCGTGAAATTTAGGAGGCGCAAAGGTAGTTAATTTTCTGCCGAAAGTGCCGATCTTCAGTTATTTAGCTATAGGGGCATAAAGACAGTGCAAACCAAGGCAGCCGTATGTGGGTTAATTGTAGGGCAACGGTTTTTTTCCGTACCTTACTAACTAGAAACCAACTTATGCTCGAACTATCCGGCATCATCGTTTTAGGCATATTCGCACAATGGCTGGCCTGGCGCATCAAGGTGCCCGCTATTTTGCCGCTAATCCTGATTGGGCTGCTCGTCGGGCCGATTTCCACGTTCTTTACCTATGATGGCGAAAAACTACTGGAACCGCTGCTGGTCAGAGGGGCAGACGGCGCAATTGGTATCTTTCCGGGCGAATATTTGTTCTCCTTTGTTTCCCTGGCGATCGGCATCATCCTCTTTGAAGGGGGGCTCACGCTGAAAAGGAAAGAAATTGCAGGCGTGGGGCCAGCAATCCTCAAAATGATCACGATTGGCTCGCTCATCACTTTCCTCGGGGCTGGCCTGGCGGCGCATTACCTGATGGGGCTCAACTGGGCGATCTCCTTCCTGTTCGGTGCCCTCATTATCGTGACCGGCCCTACGGTAATTGCTCCTATTTTGCAAAACATCCCGCTCAACCGCAACGTCAGTACGGTCCTGAAGTGGGAAGGCATTCTCATAGACCCCATCGGGGCGCTCGTTGCCGTATTGGTCTTTGAGTTTATCCGCTCGGCCGAAGGGGGCGTGGAGTTCACTTCTCATGCGCTGGTTTCCTTTTTCCAGATTCTGCTGACCGGTCTTGCGATGGGCGCAATCGCCGGGTATGCACTGTACCAGTTTATCATCCGCGACCTCATTCCGCATTATCTGCTCAATGTATTCACGCTGGCTATGGTGCTGCTCATCTTCGTCTTTTCAGATGTACTGGCGCACGAGTCAGGCCTGCTCTCGGTAGTCGTCATGGGCATGGTGCTGGGCAATCTGGAAGTGCCCTGGCTCAAAGAAATTTTGTCTTTCAAGGAGTCGCTCAGCGTGCTGCTGATCTCCATTTTATTTATCATCCTGGCCGCCCTCATCAATGTGGATGATATTCAGATCATCATCAGCGACTGGCGGGCCCTGGGGCTCTTTTTATCGATCACGTTGATCCTGAGGCCGTTGGGCGTCTTCCTCAGCACCCGGCGTTCGGAGCTCAACTTCCGGGAAAAACTCTTTATTTCATGGGTAGGGCCGCGGGGTATTGTCGCGGCGGGTATTGCCTCCCTCTTTGGCCTGACGCTAACTTCCGAAACGCCACCGGTAGAGGATGCAGAATTTCTGGTGCCGCTCGTCTTTATGATTGTACTCGGCACCGTGCTTATCAATGCGACTACTGCGCGCCTCATTGCACGCCTGCTTAAGGTAACACTAGACAGCTCAGAGGGCATTCTCATCATCGGGGCCAACGGGGCCAGCCGTATGATCGCCCAGTACCTCCAAAACCGCAACCGGCACGTGGTCCTGATCGATAACAACGAAAGCAATGTGAATAAAGCGAAGGAAGAGGGCACAGAAGCTTATAATGTCAATATTTACACCGATGACCTTGCAGACCAGTTTGAGCTCCTCGATATGGGGTATATGATCTCCATGACGAGCAGCGCGGACATCAACAACTACGCTGTGCGCAAGTACCAAAAGATTTTCGGTGAGAATGGCTCTTTCCGGCTGCTCACCCCCGACGAGCTCAAGCGCAACCGGGAGGAACTGCCACAGCAGGGCATCTTTTCCTATACCGACGACTTCCTTAACCTCAACGAGATTGCCCGTGATTATCCGTCGATCCACGAGCTGGAAGTAGACTCCAAAGAGGATGTGGAGCGCATTCTGGACCGCACCGCAGTCAACACGCATACCGCACCGCTGTTCCTGCTCTCAACAGACGGCAACCTGGAACCCATTCCCCACAGCCTTGATGAATTCGACTTTGAGGAAGGGGTGAAGGTGGTTTACCTGGGCCGGAAGCTTGAACAGCCGTCCATAGGCGAAGTCCTGGGCGATTAGCGCTGCTAACCGGCCTTATTGATCAGGTCCAGGATATCATGGGTGGTGACAATACCACAGATACTGTCATCTTTATCGATTACCGGCAGCGCCTGATAGCGGTTTTCTGCCAGCAGGCGCACCGCTTCTTTAATGGGGTCGCTGTCCCGGAGGGTTTCCACCTCCTCCTTCATGAGCTCCATCGCTTTGAAAGCGCGCAACTTCGAGGTTTCGCGGAAGCGGTCGGTCTCGTGGGAGGTATACCCCCTGAGCAGGTACAGGAAGTCTGATTTGCCTACGATGCCCACAACTTTGCGCTTTTCATCGAGTACCGGGATGTGGTGAATTCGGTTTTCCTTGAACAGGGTATCGATTTCAGTAGCAGGGCTGTCCGGTGCAACGGTTTTGAGTTCGGTAGACATTATAGTGGAAATGGGCGCATTAAGGTCCATGGTATTGCTGGTTTTGGTTTTGTAAAAAATCAAAAATAGGGCTTTTGGGTATTAGCCCTAAATTCCAATGGTTAATAAATAGAAAAATTTACGGTTCCCAACGTAATCAGGGCAATTTTGCCAGCCGGTAGCGCCAAATAATGCCCCTTAGCTTCTGCGCGTACTCGGGGTCTGTGGCATACCCTCCGCGTTGTATTGCATCCGTCCAGCCGGTGTAGTCGTCTGCCTCCAGCCCCCGTAGCGCAGCGTAGCGTTTGTTCTGCATCAGAAAATAGCCAAAGTCTTCATAGCTGCGCCTTATAAGGGGGTACTTCTTGAAGCACTCTTTCTCCGTACGAAACTGCTGCCCATCGTACTCCTGTGTAGGCTTGCAGTACTCCAACCCGCGCCAGTCGGGTTTGGACTTGATGCCGAAGTGATTGTTGGCGTACCGGGCCAGTTCGCTCCGGCCCCAGTCGCTTTCCAGCCCCGCCATCGCATAAATGATGGCCTTGGGGATGCCCGTTTCCTGATGCAGGGCTTCCGCCAAAAAATCATGCTTCTGAATGTAAGCCCTCACTTTCCAGGGGCGCTCGGTAGCAGTTTCCTGATTGCGCTCAGAGATAAAGCTGCACACCAGCGTAAGGCCGAGTGCAAAAGTGCTGTACCGGATTAATGGCCTGAGGCGTTTCATGCTTCGTCGTTTTTCCACCCCGTATCATTTCTTTTTTGGCGGATTGGGCTTGTGAGACAGATAAAATATCGCCCAAATATACCAATGTCTTTAAACCCCGGCAACAAGTCCGATAATCCTGTACCTTTGCCGCGCAATTTTTAAACCTATGTGGCAAGAGGTCAAACATACTTTAAGGCTGGGCTGGCCCATCGTACTGGGCAATATGACGCAGATCGCGCTGGGCATTATCGACAGCGCCATGGTGGGCGCTATCCACAGCTCCCAGCTGGCAGCGGCAGCCTTTGTCAACAACCTGATCACCCTGCCGCTGGTCCTGGCTATCGGGCTAACCACCGCGATTTCTCCGCTGGTCGCTTCCGCTTTGGGCGAGCAGGAACCCGACAAGCCACTGCGCATCCTCTTCAATGGCGGGCTGATCGTCACGGGGATGTCACTTTTGTTTGCCATTGGCATTCACCTGGGCGTAGATATGGTGGACTACTTTGGGCAGGACGAGATTGTAGCGGAGCTGTCCCGCCCTTACCTCATTTGGATGGGCTGGGGCATGGTGCCAATGGCGGTATTCATGGCTATGAAGCAGTTTGCCGATGGCCTTGGCCGTACCCGGGTGCCGATGTACCTCGCCCTGCTGGCCATCCCGGTCAACGTGCTGGTCAATTATGCCTTTATCTTTGGAGAGTGGGGCGCCCCGCGTATGGAGCTGGAAGGCGCCGGTGTTGGCACTATGGCGTCCCGCGTAGTCACTATGATTGCCCTTTTCTGGCTCATCGCCTATGGTAAAGGCTTTGCTCCTTACCGGCAGCACCTGTCCGATCAGCTGCAAATACGCTGGGAGCGCTTTCAGGATATCTTCCGCATCGGTATCCCGGCGGCACTGCAATATGGTATGGAGGCAGGCGCTTTTGCCATATCAGGTATTATGGCAGGGTGGCTGGGCTACATTCAGCAGGCAGCCCATCAAATCGCTATCAGTATTGCTTCTTTTACCTTTATGGTCTCGGTAGGCATTAGTGCGGCCGGCAGCATACGGGTCGGGTACGCCTACGGCCGGCAAGACTGGGCGCACGCCCGCAGTGTAGGGCAGTCTACCCTCGTCATCGCAGCGGCCTACGGGCTGCTTTGCGCCATCCTTTTCGTGCTCACCCGCCACGAACTGCCTCTGCTGTTCAACGATGAGCAGCGGGTGATCGAGTTTGCGGCCACTCTGCTCTTTCTGACGGCGGTGTTCCAAATATCGGATTCCGTACAAGCCATTGGAGTGGGGCTGTTGCGGGGCATTCAGGACGTAAAAGTGCCCACCTTTTTTGTGCTGCTGGCTTACTGGGTTATTGGCATCCCTTCCGGCTACTGGCTCGCCTTTGTGCTGGAGCTTGATGTTGCCGGTATCTGGATTGGGCTGGTCTTGGGGCTGAGTGCCAGTGCGGTGCTGCTCACCCTGCGATTTCTGCGGCTCACACGGCGGCAGACGGCGCCCCCTCTACCCAAATCCTGAGGACCGCTTCACCTTTAGAGCGTGTCGCTTACCGTACTTGTCCGGTCAGGGCATGCAACAAAACGCCCGGCTGATTTGTGTACTTTGGGCGATCATTAACCCAAATACCTGATAGCATGCCTGTCTTCTGGTTAGACCCCGAGTACTTGCTCTTTCCCGACCCGGCGCTTTCCAACCCGGATGGCCTGCTTGCTGCGGGTGGCGACTTGTCGGAAGAACGCCTCCTACTCGCCTACCGTAGTGGTATCTTTCCCTGGTACGCCCCCGGTGACCCCATCCTATGGTGGTGCCCGGACCCCCGGTGCGTGCTATTCCCCAATGATCTGAAGGTGTCTAAAAGCATGCGCCCGTATTTCAATCAGCGCAAATTTAAGGTGACTTTCGATCAGTGCTTCACGGAGGTCATGCTGGCTTGCGCCCAACAGCCACGGGACGGTCAGGCAGGTACCTGGATTACCCGGGAAATGATGGAAGGCTATACCCGTTTGCACGAGGCAGGCTATGCGCACTCGGTAGAGGTATGGAAAGATAAGGAGCTGGTGGGCGGGCTGTACGGTATCGCGATCGGTAAGGTCTTCTTTGGAGAGTCTATGTTTGCCAGGGCCTCCAATGCTTCTAAATTTGGTTTCATCTCCCTCGTCCGCCAGCTGAAAGCGCAGGGCTTCACCCTAATTGACTGTCAGCAGGAGACCGGCCACCTGCTTAGCCTGGGAGCGACGACTATTCCCCGCCCGGAATTTTTACAGGCTCTGCGTGCAAATGATGCACACCCGGATGGTGAGGGAAAGTGGGGATAGGAACGTTTCTTCAATCTAACCGGAAGGTTGTTTGTTGTAAAAGCTGTTTTTTCCATTCCAATAAACACTTCAGGCGCTTGTACCTTTGCCTGCCTCGTAATCCGCTATAATGGATGCTACCTCTTCCACAGTCAGACCTGCTATCTCAGCAATATCAACCACGGAAAGCCCTTTTTCATGAGCCCGGATTACTACGGTATGAGCCTTACGCTCGACGCCTTGCTCGATGCCCTGCTCAATGCCTTGTTCGATGCCTTGCTCCAGCACTTCCTTTAAAATGGCTTCTTCCAGTCCCATAGGTTCTCGTGATTTGGTAATCTTGCGTACTTCATTTTCAAATTTAAGCTTATTCTCGGAATTTTGAAAGGACACATACATATTGATGAAGTTGTACAACTGCCGGATTTTCGCTTTATCCAGCCCCCGTGACAATAAGTGGCGCATCAGCTCCAGTTTACTGATCATCAATTGATTATCTTCTTTCAACCTGGGATCTAATGCCCGGTAAGCCGTTTCCAGGGCTAACCCAAATGGATTTCCCGAAGCCCTTAAATCCTCTGGGGTTTTGTCTGCCAATATGAACGATTGAAAACGATAAATAAGTTCCGTCCCCATAAAACTAGTCCGATAGGCAGTAGCATGATAAGCCCGGTTGGTATCTGTATAAAGGGCTATAGCCGTAACCGGCTTATTGTAGCGATCCAAAATTCTGTAATAATACTGGAACATCCGGAAAGCAAAATCTGCATCTGGATAACCCTGCACCTCGACATGTGCTAAAAACCAATGCTCCTCACCATCGTTCAGCCAGACTTTAAAGAGTTTATCCGCATGCCGCCGCCTGGTATCCGCCTCGGGCATGATTCGTTCAAGGTCCTTATCCAAAAATACTACGCCCCGCCTGAGATCTATCTGATCCATATACGCCGGGAAGAAGAAATACAGAAAGTCTTCTACCAATTCCTCAATGAGGGCTTTCCAGAGTGTGTCGCGCCGTACCATAATAGCAAAATATGGAAACCCTCTGAAAAAACCAAATTATTTGAAACTTTTTATTTCAATCGTTTAACGGTCAACTTA
The DNA here is from genome assembly GCF_040219495.1 of Phaeodactylibacter sp. Taxonomy (GTDB): domain Bacteria; phylum Bacteroidota; class Bacteroidia; order Chitinophagales; family Saprospiraceae; genus Phaeodactylibacter. Next base: position 19,604 of record NZ_JAVJSK010000066.1, read on the forward strand.
TCTTCTTCCAAATCCATTACCTCCATTTCAGACACCAAACTATCCTTCAAAGTCCTAACCTGAATGATTCCCGTGCAAGCATTATAGTCCCATTTCCCTTCTTCCATATAGTGGGCATCCAGTGGATGTAAGACCATATATTCACAATTGCCCTCGTCTTTTAAAACATAGACCGCCCTAAATCTGCTGAGGCTATGTGTGAAGCGTTCGGCATTGCAAGCCTGCTCCAAACATAGCCTCAGCAGATATAGGGACAGCCTAAGTTTAGAAAGATCAGTTCACCGCAGGCGTCACTACAAACTTGCGGAAATCAATAGGCCCGTGGTCGCCCTGAATCATGATCGGGCCGGGCTCGCCTTCGTTGCTGTCCAGTGAGCCACCGGTGATGCCGGGGATGGGCCGGTTAGAAATCACTTCAACCCCATTGAGCACTACCGTAACGTGCCTTCCCACAAGGGTGACTTCATAGGTCTGCCACTCTCCTGGCTTTTTCGCTGCGTTGACCGTTGGGGCGATAAATCCGTAAATGCCGCCAATACTAACATCATCCGCGCGGCCTTTGGAGTCCTCAATCTGTAACTCGTGACGCCCGCGAAGGTAAATCCCGCTATTGCTGCCTTCGGGGTAGCGGAACTCAATGCTGAGCTTGAAGTCATCAAATTTCTGAGTGGAGATCAGGTTGCCGCCTTTTTTGGCATTCATCATGATCCCATCAACCATCTTGAACTGATTGTTTTCCGGGATGATCCAGCGGTCCATATTCTCAGTGAGCAAATTGATGGGCGTTCCCCATACCGGTGGCTCGGCTCTTGTCAGGCTTGGTGCGCGCACGCCGGTAAACTTGAGCTTATTCCCGTCGAGCATTTTATAGCCCGACAGCTTGTCGTCTTTCAGGCTGAACTCAAAGTAAATATCATCAATGTCCATCCACTGTGGCGGGATGGTAAAGTGGTACTTATCTTTTGCTTCGTCGTAGTGGATTTCGGCAATGGGGCGGGCGCTGCCTTCGTACCCCACGTAGTAGCCCACGAGCGTAGAGAAGCCCGACAGCTTCACCTGCAGCCATCCCGGGAAGCCCTTAGATGACATCAGCCCGTGCCTGAAAATACCGAGTTTTTTCAGCTGGTCTTGCTCCATTGTGATGGTAAGGTCCCATTTGCCAATCAGTTCCGAATCGCTCTCCACGCGTTGTGCAGACAGGGTGGAAAAAGCCATCACTGTACATACTGCTAAAAGCAAAGCTCTTTTTAAATCCTTCATCATTATTCCTTTTGTTTTGGTTGTGGTAAAGAAGTCTTGAAATAAACCATTATTTATGGTTTTCCAAAAAGGGATGGAACCGGGTTAAAAACTGCTCCGGTTTTTCTACAAAAGGCGTATGCCCGCAATCATCAAAAACCGCTTCGGTGTAGGTACCCCCATTGCGCTGATACTGTTCGAGTACGTAGCGGGTTTGGCTCACCATAGGTTGTGGTGGGTATACTTCCTCGCCAGGGTAGTTGGGGATCAGCCCCAGTTTGCCAAGTGTGCCAAAATCGAACAGGGAATTGTCCGAAACGATCTGATCATCGGCGCCGCGTACCCACAAAATAGGTGGCTTAGCTTCGGCATGAATGAATTTTTCAACCGACGCCCCGATATACTTAGGTGAGGTGGAATTGATAGGCCCATAATTTCCAGGAGCCACGAAGGGGTAGTTTTCGGAAGGCACAAAGTCGCCGGGGTACTTGGTGTCGCCTGTCTTTTGGCTCAGCAGCGAGCTCAGGTATTCTTCCTCCCGTTCCGGCTTGAAAGGCGGCTTCCAGTAGAAGGTGTTCATGACTACGCGGGGCGAGGCTTGCGGATTATCGCTCCCCCTGTCCTTTTCGCCCATTAATTTGGCAAATTCAGCGTTGACGATACCTCCGCCTGAGCCGGCAAAATCAGCATAGTTAGGTGTCCCTTTCTCGTCTTTTGTACCTCCAAAGCCAAATGGGGAGCCTGGGGCCACCAAAGTAGCCGACAGCACGCGTTCGCCTTCTTCAGCAATGAGTGGAAAAAGGAACGCGCCGCCCAGCGAATGCCCGGCAATATGATAGCGTTCAATGCCAAGCGCCTCGCGCAAAGCCTGAAAATCGGCAACCCAGTCGGCCATGCCACGGGTCGCATCTATGACTTGGTCTTCCGTATCGCCGTAGCCGCGCAGGTCAGGCGCTATACCCCTGAAACCTTCGGGCAGATTCTGCATGGTTTCTTCCCAAAAGAAGGAAGAGCTGCCATTGCCGTGGATGAAAAATACAGGCGTGCCGCTTTCGCGGAAAAAGCGCACAAACTGTGCTAAGCGGGGAGTGGAAATTGTTTTTTTGGTTAGCATTGGTATCATTTATGATTGAGGGTAAGCACTAATTTAGCGAATATGGACGTATCAGAGCCACGCTATGGCAGATAAATATTTAGCTTAACTATTACCGGTTTTGCTCAATGAAGGCTGCCACATCCTGATTGAATTTCAGCGTTTCTTCAAACATCAGCGAATGAGCCTTTTGCACATAAATAATCATTGATTTGCCCTGTTCTTTAGTGGAAATATTATCAAAATGAAAGCCGTTGTCTCTCAGATGAATGGCGCCGGGCTTCTTCTCTTATTACAGACTTCTTATCGCACCACTATCGGGACAGAAAACAGCCCTTCATTCAATTGAAGTCCAACCAGGAAATATCCGTTCCCGCGAGTGGTTTCAATGGGAAAACGATGTGTGCCAGCAGGTAACCTTCCGTTAAAGACATGCTGAACCAGTGTCCCTTTGTTGTCATATAAGTTTAGGTCTACATTATTAACCTTCGGGAGTTGAAAAGAAATGGAAGCTTGCTGAAAGGCCGGATTGGGCGTTACCGCTAATATAAGGATCAAACCGGCGTTCAGCGGTTTCCTGGGACGTTTGGGCAACGACCATAGCAGTATCTACGTATTTATACACCTGAAAACCAGCGGCGTAGGCAAATGTAGAGTCAAATACCTGAAACCGATTGTAGTTGCCTCCAAAAGGGACATATTCCCAATCGTCCCCCGCATTTTCTGTTGCCAGAAAGCCCGGTTTATATCCCCCGATCCATCCTTTTTCCGGGGTGACAAAGCCAACGCCCTGAGCATTGCCATCAGGTACAGGTTTTCCTATTCAGGTGAGCCCACCATCATTGGAATACGGTAACGAACTTTCAAAACCAAAGGTCTGGACTGAAGCAACGACATGTTGTTCATCAATAAATTGGAGTTTCCATACAAAATCACCGGGATTTCCCGTGCTGTACAATTCTTCCCAGTCCTCTCCTCCATTCGTAGTGTAAAGAATGATACCACCATTTGTACCTTTCCCACATACAAAACCTGTATCTGACGAGATGAAATGTACATCAACCAAGGCATTTGCATACATACTGAGGTCAAGTGCCTCCCAACTTTCGCCCCTATCGTCTGAACGAATGAGAAAGGCTGGTTCAAACCAGGCCCCCACTGCGAAGAAGTGCTGATCATCCAGCCATTGCATACCGCAAATACCGCTTGGCACGATGGGCAACTGAGCCGTAATATCTATCCAATCTGCTCCACCGTTTTCCGTTTTCAGAAAAACATTGTCCAGTGTTCCTGCAAACCCGAGTTGGCTGTCTGCGAAACCTACGCTCCTTAAGAAATAAGTATTCCCATATTGCAGCTCCCAGGTGACAGCTCCGTCGTTAGTGTAAAAGATTTGTCCACCAGCACTTACGGCCCAGCCTGTTTCACGGTCTATAAAGCAAATATCCTCAATCCGCCCATTGTTAATCGTTTGTCCCATGGTAAACCATTGAGGCTGTGCTTCCATGCATAGGCAACAGAAGAGCATAAGACAAAAGGTAAGTCCTTTTCTCATGATGATGTTTTAGTTTTATAGCTTTATTAGATTTCATTCCTTTTTGCAATAAGAGTGGCAATAATAATAGCAACGCCAATTCCGGAGGTGGCCCTCAGCACGCCACCTCCGGAACCCTAAACCGGGAAAAGCAGCATTTTAATCCAACCCTTCCACCCAGGGGCCTCCAGACTTAACAATAAGCGCTCCGATTTCCTTAGCCTCCCCTTTAAGACGCATCAGCTTATCGTTCATTGACTGCCATTCCGAAGTGATGATCCCAACCGTTTCCAGGTGCGTGGGCGTCGGGCCATAGGTAGAGGTGGAAATACCCCGGTTTAGTGCAAAAAGCCGGTTGCCGATCGTAGGCTTTCCTTTCTCGCCAATCTCATTTTTGGCGGGGTTGCCATTGAGCTGCGTATCGAGGGCATCGAGGCCTGCCTGTAAGGCGGCGATGCGCTCCAGGACTTCACTACCAACGGCAGTGCTTGATGCTGCCCGGAATAAATTGGCGCTGGCTTTGCGGGCATTGGACAACTGAATGGAAAGGGTATTCACATCCCGGGCCAGCTGTTCGTATTTTCGCCAGAAGGCGACCACCTCTTCCATCGGCTTGCCCTGCAGTGCGGGTTCGCCCAGGCGTTCCACCTTCACATCTACCGGGCCCGCCAGGCGGAGGCTTTTCCCTTTTTCAAAAGCGTGAAGGGTTGCCGTGTAGTCGCCGGGGGCTGCAAGCAAGGCGGTCAGGGACTGCTCTTTGCCATCGAGCATCAGCGTTCCGGAGCCTCCAACTCTTAAGTTCCAGGCTACACGGTTAAAGCCGGGCTTATTGTCGGCTTTTACCCGGTTGACGACCCGGCCCTCCGTATCCTGAATCTCCAGGTAGACATAAGGCTTCATTTCCCGGGTTTCTTCTTCGAGCGCCGCCCAGCCGGGGAAGGAAAGATTGGTGGTCACCGAATCTTCCAGCGCTTTGCGTACCTGCTCCAGGCTCTTCACTTCTTCCTTCAGGTAGTAGGTCAGCACTGCCCCGAAATCAGGATTGGGGGCCACGAATAGCTGGGAGCCCTGTGAGCCTCTTACATCATCAAAGTCAAGGACAGACTTCTCCATATACCACCAGGCTTTCCGGGGCTCAAACAGGCTGCCTGTTTCCTGTAGCTGCTCCTTGTTTACGCTTCTGAGGGCGGTGTAATCATCCAGAATGTAGAAGCCTCTGCCAAAGGATGCCGCCACCAAATCATTTTCCCGCCGCTGTATGGCGAGGTCGCGGAAGGAGATGGTGGGAATGCCCCCGTTCATTTCCGTCCAGTGAGCGCCTCCGTCTACGGTGAAATAGACGCCGAACTCTGTGCCCAGGAACAACAGGTCTTTCTCCACATGATCCTGCACAATGCGCCAGACTAGGTTTTTGTCGCCCAGCCCATTAGACATGGCAGTCCAGGTCGCGCCTTTATCCGTTGTTTTGAACAGGTAGGGCTTGTAGTCGCCTTCCTTGTGGTTGTCCAGGGCTACGTAGAAGGTACTTTCGTCAAACAGGTCTGCTTTGATGTCATTGACATAGCAGCGCTCCGGTACGCCGAGGGCGTTGACTTCGATCTTTTTCCAGTTCGCACCTTCATCGGAGGTAATCTGTATCAAACCGTCATCGGTGCCGATGCAAATGACCGAGGCGTTTTTTGGCGAGACCGCGATAGAGGTGATGGTGTTGAAATTAGACATCGCACCTACATCCCAGGGGGAGTCCCAGCTCTGCACCGCTCCCATAATGGGCAGCGCCAGCCGCTCCTCATCTCTGGTCAGGTCTCCGGAAAGCGCGGTCCAGGAGTCGCCCCGGTCGGTGGACTTCCAAAGCCGGTGGGAAGCGTGGTAAATCGTAGTCGGTACATGCGGAGACACCAGGATGGGCGCATCCCAGTTGTAGCGCTCATAGTCTTCGCCTGCCCCGGGCTGTGGCATGATGTCAATGACCTCCCCGGATTTCAGGTCGATGCGGGAAAGGGTGCCCTGCTGCCGCTGCCCGTACATGATATCCGGGTTGCCGGGCTCCGTCGCCGGCTGATGGCCATCCCAGTTCAGGACCACCTTCCAGTCGGCATTGCGGATGCCGTGGTGGTTGTCGGTGCGGGAGGGCCCGCCTTCCGTGCTGTTGTCCTGTGTGCCTCCGTAGACGTTGTAGAAGGGCTCGGCATCATCGACTGCGACTTTGTAGAACTGCGTCAGCGGTAGGTTTTCCATGTAGCGCCAGGAGGCGCCCAGGTCAAAACTTTCGTAAACGCCGCCGTCCGTACCAACCAGCAGGTAGTTGGGGTCAGATGCTTTGAAGGCTACGGCGTGGTTGTCCCCATGCTTGGCGGTTTCGTCCATATTGGTGAACGTTTTGCCGCCGTCTTCTGATTTCATCAGGCGGCTGTTCATCAGGTAAAGGCGGTCAAACTTGTGGGGAGAAGCAAAGATCTCCTGATAGTAGTGCGGCCCGGTGGCACCGGCTACAGCATCCGACATCTTCGTCCAGCTGCCGCCGCGGTTGTCAGACCGCCAGACGCCGCCCTTGGTGCGGTTGAGTTCTATAGCCGCGTACAGCACATCGGGGTTTTGGGGAGAAATGGCCAGCCCGGTCTTTCCCCATTTGCCTTCGGGTAGCCCACTCTCCAGCTGCCGCCAGGTATCGCCGGCATCATCGGAGACGTACAGGCGGGATTTCTCGCCACCGCCCATCCATGCCGCTACCGTGCGGTGGTGCTCCCAGGTCACGGCGTACACACGGTCGGGGGTTCTTGGGTCGTACACCATATCGGTCACGCCGGTATACTGATCATCGCCGAGGGTTTTCTTCCACGTTTTTCCACCATCCGTAGACTTAAAAAAGCCCCGGTCGCCGCCCGGGCTCCACAGCGGACCATGCGAAGCGACCATGATGACATCCGAATCATCAGGGTGGACGATGATTTTGGAGATGTGCTCGGAGTTTTTTAGCCCCATATTCTCCCAGGAAGCGCCCCCGTCGAGGCTCCGGTAGATACCATCTCCAAACCCGGCGTGCCGCCCGCCTACATTTTCACCCGTCCCTACCCACACCGTGTAAGGATTGTTAGGGTCAAGGGTTACGCAGCCAATGGAATAGACCGGCTGATCGTCAAAAATGGGGGTAAAGGTGGTGCCGGCATTGGTGGTTTTCCAAACGCCCCCTGAGCCCACCGCGACGTACCATACGTTCTCGTTGGTCGGGTCAATAGCCAGGTCGGCAATGCGGCCGGACATAAAGGCCGGGCCGATGCTGCGGAATTTCAGCTGGTCAAACAGTTTGGAGTCGATGCCCTGTCCACCGGTTGGCTTCTTTTGCGCAAAGCCCTGCGGGGCAGCAATAACGAACAGGAACAGGAAAGTGAGTATGGAGCAATGTTTCATTAGAACAAGATTGGATTGACAATTTTGGAGGATTAGAACTGCAAAATAGCGAATGTAACTATTCAGCATAGTCTGTGAATCGCATTTTCTGCCTTTGTTTGCCCCAACCCTAAAGGGTGCAAAGCCAGAAAATGCACTGGCTCCCTTCAGGGATGGGGCAAAACAGGGCATTTTCTGCTTATTTTTCCATGTATGCTGAACAGTCACTAGCAAAATAGCCAAATTTGGTTTTATGGTTAATTGATCACTTCCATGAAACCATCTCCTAATTCAACGAAGCACTTTTCGGCCTCAAAATGCCTCACTATTTCATCGAGGTTGGCATCCAAAATTTCAATCAATCTCTTGGTAGAAATATTTCCTAAACTAATTTTTAATAACCTGCTTGGTGAGTTGTTAAGAAGATGACTATTCCGGAAATCTGCGTCTTTAGTCATCACCGTATAGCCATTTTCATTTGCGTAACGGCTAATTTCAGAATCTTTGGTGTGGTAGCTATCAAGAATATCATTTATATGAATAGCTTCGTGTCCGTTACTTTCAAAAAAGCGCACAACCTTGTAGGCAATATGAACGTCGCATAGAACTTTAAATGTCATGCCGCCAGGGTTATGGTTTTTCCAGATACGAGTATTTTAGCATATTCAAGGCTAGCCAAAATATCTTCCTTTTCTAATTCCGGATGATCTTCAAGGATCTCTTCAATACTCATTTCGGACAACAACATATCTAGCAATACTTCTACAGGCCATCTCATTCCTCGTATGCAAGGTTTCCCATGACAAATTTCCGGGTCAACGGTTATACGGTTTATGTATTTTGGTTCAGTATTCTTCATGGTTTCATGTTTCCTTAATGTAGAGTTATATACTGATGATTAAGTGGTTTGCCATAGCAAACCTACTCAATGCTTGCCCGTGCCTCGCCGCCTTTGGGCCTTGACCACCTTAAAGGCAGTAGGGTCAGCATTTACGCTGGGAAGTGGCTTGCGCTTGCCCTGATAAGCTTGACTTCATCAGCGGCCTGTCCTGACAAGCTATGCTTCGTCAGTGGCCGATGTCGCAAATCCAAGATCCCAGACGATGAATGTCTGGACTGTAAGCCCGACATTTATCGTTCCCCGTGCTGGCCGTCAGCGCCAGTAGGTGACCACTTCGTACTGCGTATAATATCAAAAAAATGAACAATATTTAGTTCCGAGATCAACTTTTACCATTATCAAAGTTGCAGTTTATGACCTGTAATCGGGTCTGATCAATTGGGGGCTGAAACACTGGTTCTGCTCGATAGCCTTGCTCCTTTACTTCTTGCAAAATTGCTTCTTCAATTCCCATAGCTTTTCATGATACTCACTTCTCCGCTTCGTAAGTTTGTATGATCTGCTCAACTTGCTCAACGGACAACTCTGCGATTTGGGCAATATCGGTTAGTGGCAACCCCTTTTCATAAGTGCGGATGACTACCAGGCGCTTTTCTTGTTCGATGCCCTGCTCGATGCCCTGCTCCTTTACTTCTTGCAAAATTGCTTCTTCTAGTACCATGGCTTTCCCTGATACTCACTTCTCCGCTTCGTAGGTTTGTATGATCTGCTCAACCTGCTCGACGGACAACTCTGCGATTTGGGCAATATCGGTTAGTGGCAACCCCTTTTCATAAGTGCGGATGACTACCAGGCGCTTTTCTTGTTCGATGCCCCGCTCGATGCCCTGCTCGATGCCCTGCTCCTTTACTTCTTGCAAAATTGCTTCTTCTAGTCCCATAGGTTTCCTTGATTTCGTAATTTTCTGAACCTCATCTTCAAATTTAAGCTTATTCTCTAAGTTTTGAAAGGCCGTATAATAAGTGATAAAGTTATACAGCCGCCTAATGCTTGCCTTATCTAACCCTCTTGTCAGCAAGTGGCGCAGCATGTCTAATTTACTCACCATTAGACGGTCATCGTCACTTTTACGCTCATCCAATGCACGCCGGGCAACTTCCAGCGCAAACCCGAATGGGTTATTGGAGCTTCGTAGCTTTTGCGGGGTATGGTCTAATAAGACAAACGACTGGAAACGGTAAGTTAGTTCCGTGTTGAAAAAATCGACTCGGTAGGTATCCGCGTGGTAAGCACGCCGCGTATCGGTATAAATCGCCACTGCCGTGACCGGCTTGTTGTACCGGTCTAATATGCGGTAGTAATATTGAAACATGCGATAGGCGAACTGCCCGTCCGGGTACCCCTGAACTTCCACATGGACCAGGAACCACTGCTCCTGCCCATCCTTCAGCCACGCTTTGAAGAGTTTATCTGCGTGCCGCTGCCTGGTGTCAGCCTCCGGCATGATCTTTTCTAAATCCTTATCCAGAAACTCGAAACCCCTGCCGATATCGATTAAATGGATATGGCCTGGGAAAAAGAAGTATAGGAAGTCTTCTGCCAGTTCCTCAATAATACCTTTCCAGAGTATATCGCGCCGTATCATGCAGGCATGATAAGAACAAATTAGATTAAGCTCAAATTATTTGAATTATTTTGTTTCAACTTTTATTCATACACCATTGAAGCCAGCTTTGCCCGGTAGTTCTGCTCCAACGCACTCGCGAATGCAGCTTTATCCCTGCGCATCGACTCCATAGCTTCCCCCTCCACGATAGACGGGTTCAGGCCCCTGAGGTGGCTGTCGCTCCAGGTAGCCAGCTCCACGAGTATGGGCGTCAGGGCGAGCCCCATATCCGTTAGAAGATAGAGGTTGGTCTTTTTGTTGCCCGGTCGTTTGGTCTTGATGATGATCCCCACCTCCTCCAATAACTTGAGTTTGGTGGAAAGGATGTTGGTCGCAATGGCCTCATCACTTTCCGTAAAGTCCTTGAAGGTCTCCTTGCCTTCGACCAGCATCTGCTTTACGATCACCAGCATCCACTTGTCCCCTAAGATGTCGAGGGCTGAAGTAAACGGGCAGTCGCATCTGAAATCCTGTGGCATATGTTAAGCTCCTGTTAAATATTACTTTCAAAATGAAAGTTATTTTGTTTTTACTTGCAATTTGAAAGCTAAATTGTAATTTTGCTTGCATAACAAAAGTAATAAACTTCAAGCAATGAAAAAAGCAATACCTCTTCTACTGCTGTCGGGCATTTTGGCCTGCTGCAGCCCTTCAACAGCGCAGTCCCCCGCGGCTGCTTCATCTGATCACGCTAATGCAAAACCTTCAACCATGAGTACCAAAGCAACAGTAGGCACTTTCCTTGGCGCCGTTTTACAAAATGACCCGGCGACGATGCGGGAACTAGCCAATGCCGATTATATTCAGCACAACCCATTCATCCCGACCGGGCTCGAGCCTTTCATCCAAATGCTGCCGGTCCTGCAGGAAAACGGCACAACTGCCGAGAATATCCGGATGTTCCAGGACGGCCAGTACGTATTCATGCACAACATCTGGCGGAATGCCAAGCCCTTTGGGGCAGACGAGATGGTCTCCTTTGATATCATCCGGCTGGATGAACATGGCAAGGTAGCCGAACATTGGGATGCCATGGCCCCATTGGTTGCAAAAACGGCAAGCGGGAGAACGCAGACGGACGGCCCCACAACACCAACGGACTTAGACAAGACCGAAGCGAACAAGGCCCTGGCAAAAGCTATGGTGGAAGACATTCTAATGGGCAAGAATCCTGAAAAAATCACTAACTACATCAGTGCCGAGCAATATGATCAGCACAATCCTGGTATAAAGGACGGATTGGCCGGTATCGTGGAAGCGGTTGAATACCTCTCTGCACAGGACAACATGTTCCGGTACACTAAGATCCACAAAGTGCTGGGCGAGGGCAACTTCGTGCTTACCGTAAGCGAAGGGCAATGGAACGGCACCACCAACGTCTTTTACGATCTGCTGCGCTTCGAGAATGGAAAAGCCGTAGAGCATTGGGACGTCATTCAGCCCATCCCCACCGAGGGTTTGGCGCATGACAATGGGATGTTTGGATTCAAGAACGATTAACGGAGGAGCTTTTCTGTACTTTTCCTAATGTTACGTGACGGCTCCGGCCTCAATGGGTACCTTGGTGACCATTGGGGCTGAAGTCTTTGCCTGACTTGAAAAATACCGGCTGCAGCGCTTTCCGTAATTTCATTTAGCTTTTCCGGGAAATCATTTAATGCCCTCACTTCCCTCAACTGATATTTGTGGAACAACCGTTAAAAACAAAACGCAATGATCAAAAAAGTACTCGGAATAGCACCCACCAAAGAAAAAAATGGCCCTGGCTATATCCCCTCCCCAATGGGAAGAAAGTTTGGTGTAGACAAAGTAAGCGGTTACAAAGCGACCGATTTTGAGGGCAGGAAGTATAAAGGGAACAAAAAGATTTTAGTGCTGTGCACCGAAGAGCGTTACTTTGAAATGGCTAATGGAAAGCTCTTTTCCACAGGAAATAATGTGCAGGAAACTATGGTTCCATTAATGCATCTCGTCAATGGAGGGTTTAGTTTTGATGTAGTCACTTCAACCGGTAAGCCGGCTATCCTTGAAGAGTGGTCGGTACCCATAAAGGATAAGGCAGTACTGGCATTCCGGGAAGAACATCAAACCAAATTCGACACCCCTCTCTCCCTAAAAGCGCTCGTTGCAGGCAATGCCTTAAAAGGGGAGTCAGATTACATCGCTCTTTTTCTTCCGGGTGGGCACGGCTCTATGGTCGGGCTACCGGACGATGAAAATGTTGGCACACTACTCCGCTGGATAGAAGTCTCTGACCGGTACCTTGTTGCCGTTTGTCATGGCCCTGCTGCTATGATAGCAAGAGACCAAAGCAATACACCCAATCCCTACAGAGGGTATAAAATGGTGGCTTTCCCGGATAAATTCGATAAGCAGTCACCTTCACTGGGCTATCTGCCCGGGCAGTTGACCTGGTTTCAGTGTGAAGCTTTAGAAAAAGAGGGCATTGAAGTAATCAACGATAAAATAACGGGAGCCACTCACGTTGACAGGAAGCTCATTTCGGGAGATAGCCCCAAGGCTTGTGATGAGCTGGGGAAGATAACGGTTGCCGCCCTTTTTAAAGAACTGCAGGTTCAATAATAACCTTTTAATACTTAAAAAATGGAAGTCCTAAAGCAGTTTGAAACTTACATCGCTGCCCAGAAAGCAACAGGAATACAGTTTATTATTTTTGGCGTACTACTTCTCGTAGCAGCAGTTCTTCTACATCTTAGCCAGCTCAATCCGATTACCCAGGGTTTAAGAAATGGCTTTTTTGTAATAAGTATGCTCCTTATTGCCAGCGGAGTGGGTTTTACACTGAATCAGAATAAACTGTCGAAAACGAAAATAGAGGTCTATCAGGCAGATGAGGTTGAATTCAAAAATCAAGAAGTTGAAAGAATGCACGAAGTCCACAGCAACGTACCAAAAATCATTTTTGGGCTATCGGTTACCCTTATACTTTTAATCCTGGCCTTGATGTTTTTCATTCATCCGCCCTTTTGGAAAGGCGTATCCTTCAGTGTAGCCATCTACCTTTTAGGGCTATTAATTCTTGAGTCCATTTCTTTCCTCTCGGTCAAAAATTACCTGGAATCACTTTTAAATTAAACAAGCATGAATAAGACCATTTTAATTACCGGAGCAAGCTCTGGAATCGGAAGAGCTACTGCCAGGTTATTCCAGGCAGAGGGGTGGAATGTGATCGCCACCATGCGTTCACCCGAAAAAGAAACTGAACTTAATGCACTCGACCATACACTTGTTACCCAACTTGATGTACTGGAATTAGACACCATAAAAAGTGCCATTAAGGAAGGCATTGAGCAATTCGGCAATATTGATGTGGTGCTCAATAATGCCGGGTATGGGCTAATGGGCACCTTCGAATCTGCGAGCCGTGAAAGCATCATTCGACAGTTTGGTGTGAACGTGCAGGGGCTATTCGATGTAACGCAACAAGCATTGCCGCATTTTAGAGCAAACAAAAACGGAATGTTTATCAACATTTCTTCAGTTGGCGGAAGAATGACGTATCCGTTAATGCCTTTGTATCATTCCACCAAGTGGGCTGTGGAGGGTTTCTCTGAATCCCTGCGATGGGAAATGGCACAAATTGGCGTAAAAGTGAAGATAATTGAGCCGGGAGGCGTTGCCACCGATTTTGGAGGCCGGTCCCTGGATATGCAGCACAATCAGGAGCTCAGCGAATACAATGCATTCGTAAATACTTTTATGGCTGCCATGGCACAAGCTATGAATCCTGAAACGATGACGCAGCCTGAACAGATTGCTGAAGTTATTTTTGAAGCGGCAACCGACGGTTCGGACCAACTACGCTACAGAGCTGGTGCAGATTGCGAGCAATTGCTGGGGGCAAGAGACAAGATGTCTGATGAGGAATTCTTCGCTATGCAAAAACAGATGATGGGGATGTAAATCCCGCACAACAAATATGCTCGTATGTTTGAACCGTAAAAAACGTGACCATATGGATTACTATGAAATAAATTCAATTGCTCAGGCGCATCAGGCTATGGGGCTGCCCTCGCCAAAGCATCCTTTGGTTACGGTAGTGCTAACCAAAGACTTTAACGCCCAATTCGATTTTAAAGGGGTGAAAGTCATCAACAATCTTTATCAGGTTACGCTGAAGCAACCGGGGTGTGGCAATTTGTTATACGGCAAAAACTCCTACGATTATGAAGAAGGAACCTTGGTTTTCACTGCGCCCGGCCAGGTTACGGTGTCCGATGGCGACATGCCGGAATCAGAAGATGACCCCAGAGGTTGGATATTGGCTTTTCACCCGGATTTAATCAGGAAATCACCCCTATCCGCTAAAATAGATGGGTATTCATTTTTCAATTACGATGTCAATGAAGCCCTTCACCTGTCAGAGGAAGAACTAGATACGATAGAGGGCCTGCTGGATAAAATAGTGAAGGAATACAGCCAAAATTTGGATAAGCACAGTCAGAACCTGATTATATCCAACATCGAACTCTTGCTGGATTATTGTACCCGGTTCTACGACCGTCAGTTTTATACCCGAACGAACCTCAACACCGACATCGTCTCAAAATTTGAGCGGCTTTTAAAAGCTTATTATCAAACAGATCAACTACATGACTCAGGCATACCGAGTGTACAGTACCTGGCAAAAGCGTTAAGCTTCTCTTCCAACTATCTGAGCGATCTTTTGAAGAAAGAAACCGGAAAGACTGCCCAGGAACACATACACCTTTTTGTCATTGAGAAAGCGAAAAATATGCTCTTAAGCTCTAATCACTCCATCAGTGAAATCGGGTATACTCTGGGGTTTGAATATCCTCAGCACTTCAGTAACTTATTCAAGTCAAAAACCGGTTTTAGCCCAAGTGAATTCAGAAACCTGAATTAAGAGCATGTTTGGAGCTCGTTTCTATTGCAAATCAACGCTTTATGAACCTGACTTCCTCACTAAATTTTCATTTAGCCCGCTAAACTCAAATTTAGTGACTTCGCCAGAGCCATAAATCCTTGATTTTCATGACAAAACCG
>NZ_JAVJSK010000067.1:0-71780 GCF_040219495.1 Phaeodactylibacter sp.
CGGTTTTGTCATGAAAATCAAGGATTTATGGCTCTGGCGAAGTCACTAAATTTGAGTTTAGCGGGCTAAATGAAAATTTAGTGAGGAAGTCAGGTTCATAAAGCGTTGATTTGCAATAGAAACGAGCTCCAAACATGCTCTAAGACGGTTATGAATTTCTACTGCTGCTATTTTGTCCGGGTGGGAAATCCGTGGCAGGTGCGTTTGCTCCAAGGATTCAGTTAGAGAGGGGTGGAAAAATCCTACAAACAATTCGCGATATCCTAACTCTTCCAGTAGCTTGAAAGTGGAAATACTATCCTCAATATTAACCAGCAGGTCAATGTCGCCCATCATACGCTCCCCAATATCCTCGTAGTAGCCACCAGCGAGCATCGCCCCGCCTTTCAAAAAGACATATTCTATACCTTTAGCATCGAATAGCGCCCCGAGCTCTTTCATTTGAACCAGGATTTCCTGATTGCGAAGCCGGTTCTCTGCGGTTACTGCTTCGAGGTAGGCGAGGAGGTCCTCCGGAAAATAGTGGCTCCAGCCTTTTCGCAGGATCTGACAGTAGATAGCCGGCAGCACTAAGTGACTGCTGCTGATGAAAATAAAGCGCTCCCAATCCACGGAGGCATGGAAAGGGTCTATCGTCTCTTCGTCCGGGCTTAAAACAGAGGCGATCAGCCGGTAGTAATCTTCAAGTCCTTTCATTATGGTTGCGCGGTAAGGGACCGGATGGCTTCGATACCACCCTCCGGGCTACTGTAAGTCAATTGATAAAACGGCAGCCCGTCCAGCCACTTCATAAAAGCGCGGGCGTGGTCCGGTTTTGGGGAAACCCAGGAGTCGGGGATGAGGTCTTGTAATACTTCGCTCGGCTCTACCGGTCGCAGCTGGGCCTCGGCTCCTTCCTGATAATTCACCAGGACCATTGCCTTGCAGGGGTAGTGCAACCGCTCGGGCGGCGGCAGGGGCAGGTACTTTACCGTCCCTTTGAAGGCATTGATGAAGACTTCCGGACAGGATTCAAAGGTGTCAAAATGTTGCCCTACCAGCGGGAAAGCCCCTTTCTTGATGGAAACTGCACTTGGGTTGTAAAACAGTTCGAGGGAGCCGGCGTGAAGGGGCGTGATGTCATCAGCCAGGAGCTCAAAGCCTCCGCTGACTAAAAGGGTAGTCAGGGTGCTTTTGCCTCTGCCGGATTGCCCGGTTAGCATTATCGCGGACTCGTTGCTGACCACTGTAGAGGCATGCAGGGTGCATATCCAGTCGGATTCACTTAAACCATGAACCAGGCTGATCACCCGGAATAGGAATTTACCCCTAATGTAATGATCCATTTGTTCGTTGACAGCCTGCACCAATACACTATCCTGAAAGAGGTAAAGAAAGCCGCCTTCCCTGTAAAGCCAGAATGCGGTTTGTGGTTGTGTTGCGCTACCCTCCGAGTAGTGGGCAAAAATATGATGAATCAGATCGAGCGTTTCCTCGTTTTGGTAATGCACCCGGAAGGACACCCCGTTCATCGTATACCCTTCAGACCGGGTACAGTAGTCAGGGTTGAAAGCAGCAGCCGGGGCATCTGCAATCTCCTTTTCGGGTGCTTCCTGAGCAGCGGACAAAAAAGCCGTCAGATCCTGATAGAGTACCTTGAGGTCCAACTGCTCCACGCCCTCTTCCTGATGCATGCGGGCATAGAATGCTTCTTCGTTACGGGATTCGAGGAACCTGTCGAGGACTTTTTTTAGTCCACTCTCCAATATAGTGTAACGGTTACTTTCTTTAAACCACAGCAGCCACGACCTGCCCAATTGTTGTTGCAGGTGTGGCTCTACGGTACCCGTTACTTCTTTAATAGAGTTTATTAATGTAGGTTTTGTATAGGTCATGGATTAGGATTTTTTGCCAGATTAAAGAACGCCCGGAATCTCGTAGCCTGAGCTACGAAGGTGAGGACGTGATGCAGAGCTGGTGAAAAAGACAATTCAGGGACATACAAAATTTACGTTAATAAACTCTAATACTCAAAGTCTTGATTTACCGGCTCTTGCGTTCGGAATCTCCATTGTCCCAAATGCTGCCGCGGTCCTGATCGGACTCGGCTTCTTCGGTTGAGTTGCTGCCTGGTCGTGGTAATGAATCCGCCTGAGCCTGTTTGGGGCTCAGTAAAATAAAAGTCCCCGCAGCGGTAGCAGCAGCGTACTTGCCCATTTTCCGCAGGGCTTCCTGCCGGCTTATGGTTGTTTTTTGTTCGTCGGAATTTTGTTGTTTAGGTTCCATGGTTGATTTTTTGTGCGGTTCATGGCTTCAGAAGCTCTGAACCAGGTAAAAAAGAAATGCTGCTTAGATTTTCTATTCTATATGAACAGAAGCTTCAAGCAACGGGGTTTTATGTTATAGCGTATCCCTTGAGCCAAATCTTTGGATTCCCGTTCAGCATATTACATACGGTAGTCTGCGCTAAGCCCCAAAGTCGTTTCAATTAAGATAGATACCTCAAGAGGCATGCCTTTTAAATAATTTATTGAGTTGGGATTGCATCCTGGTGGGTTTTAGAAAAAGAAGAACGCAACTGTTTGTTCAATCTCAAAGTTAGAAAATCTCTTTAAGATAAAAAAATAAAGTTAAGGAAAAGAGTGTTTTGTGGACAAAGTGCATTGTGGGGTGGGGGGCACGGATGGTTTAGCCACGGAGGCACGGGGGCAGGGAGTTTCACGGAGGTAATATCTGCTCAGTGGTCCTCAGTGCCTTGGTGTCTCGGTGGCGGGGAAGTAGTCACGGAGGCGCGGGGACGCGGAGGTTCACGGAGGAGGATTCTCTGCGGCCCTCAGTGCCTTGGTGTCTCAGTGGCGAAAAAAGTAGCCACGGAGGCTATATCTACTCTGTGATCCTCAGTGCCTCAGTGGCGAGCACCCCCCAATCACAACCAACTCCAGCCCCCAAGCGTTACGGTAAAGGACAAAGCCACCCGAAAGCAAAAACATGAAAGAAACGATGGAGCGCCTCACTGCCCGATGCCCGATTTACGATACTGTACAGCAGTTGCTGCAGCCCGAAGCCCGGCTGGGGTGCGGCAAGGCAGTAGAAGAAGTACCGGTGGATGCCGGGGCCGGAGGCAAGGTGCTGGCGCTGGGCAGCTGTGGTTATCAGGCAAGAGTGTATAGCTCTGCCATCGACTTGCCGGCCGACTGGGACCAACTGGCGGGCGGTGCGCAGGTCTTCCTGAGCCGCAACTACCTGCTGGCCTGGGAAGAGGTGCGGCCGGAAGGCATGGCGCTGGCTTATGTGGTGCTGGAACGAGACGGGAAAGCACTGGGCATTGTGTCTTTGCAGGTGGTTGAATTCCGGATCGGGGAAGCGCTGCCGCAGTGGGAGCGCCTGGACTGGGGGCTGCGGGTGCTGGTGTGCGGCGCGGCGCAGGCGTCGGGCCCTTTTGGTTTTGTATTTGCTCCGGAGGTGGGGGCGACAGAACAGCCGGTCCTGCTGGAGTCGGTGCTGGAGCTGATGCGCCAGCGGCTGGGCGCCCGGGCGGTGGTGGTGAAGGACCTTGCGGAGACGGCTTTCCCGGCAGTGCGCGGGGGGCTGAAGCGCAGTGGGTTTACGGCTTTCGACTTTGAACCCAATATGGTAGTGGAGGTAGACCCCGCCTGGCGTACCCTGGACGACTACCTGGAGGCGATGACCTCGAAGTACCGGGTACGGGCGCGGCGGGCTTTCCGCAAGGGAGAACACCTTGGCTGCCGCTCTCTGACGCTCCGCGATTTGCAACGCTACCAGGACCGCATGTACACGCTCTACACGGAGGTGGCCGACCGGGCGGATTTCAGCCTGGTGCGCTTGCAGCCCGGCTACTTTGTGCGCCTGAAAGCGGCGTTTGGGGCTTCCTTTAAAGTCATAGGGTATTTTGATGGGGAGTCGCTGGTAGGCTTTTGTACGGTTTTGCGCAGCGGCACGGCAGCGGAGGTCCACTTTCTGGGCTTCGAGGAGGCTTACAATACCTCGGCTCAGCTTTACCTGAATATGTTATTGGCTTCTATCCGTACGGGCATCGAGGATTTTGGGAGCCGCCGCATTATACTGGGGCGCACGGCTTCGGTCATCAAGAGTTCGGTGGGTGCCCGTCCGCACCGGGAGCAGGTGTGGCTGCGGCATTCGAGCTGGTGGGTGCAGGCGTTGCTGCCGCGTGTGGTGCGTTTCCTGCAGCCGCCAATAGAGGTGGGGGAAGGGTTGCGGCATCCGTTTGGGGAGGAGGTTGAAGGTTAGAGGTTAGAGTGTAAAGTTTAGGGTTTAGAGGGGGGGCTTGGAAGTATAAAGGTTAAAGTGTAAAGGTTAAAGGGGTGAGCGGTGCGGGTTGGTTGGTCTTTGAAGTTTAAAGTTTAGAGTGTAAAGTTTAGGGTTTAGGGGGGCGAGCGGTGCCGGTGGGTTTGGCAGTCATTGCAGTTGCCGCCCCAGCCTTTGCAGCCAGCACCTTGCCTCCGGAGATTGAAGTGGGACAGCTGGCTAATCCAATTTTGAGAAGATTATGTTGCCCAGGAAAGGTTGATGACTTCGCTAAAGGCTACGTCGTCCAGAGAAGGTTAAGAGCCTGGGCTAGACCACCCGGGAGGGAGACAGCGAGCTGTCTTGTCAGTGGAGTGTGTACAGGCAGCGCACGGTCCGCCCGGGAGCGAAGGCAGCTCGCTGCCGGTGGGGTTGTCGCCCCTGCTTGCGCTCAACCTTAACCTGAGCCTTGACCTTTACCCTTGCCTGTTGATTTTTCTAAAAGTAAAAGCGTCTTATTCCACCCCCGACCCCCGCCAGGATGATAATGGGTTTTGGTTCGGTTATTGTTTTGTGCGGGGGACAGCGAGCGGTGCCGGTCGGTGGGGCATGGGTGCCAATCTAGCGTGCACTTTTTTCTTGATAAAAAAGTGCCCAAAAAATCAAGGCTGTGTACCGTTTCCCCTGCCTGTTCTGAGCTGTGTCTGTGGTCAGGCAGGGGCCGCACAGAAAAAGCAAGAATGCCGCGCATATCAAAACTCGCTTTGGTGTGTAGTGTGTTGCGTTGTTCGCAGTAGATTGCTGGCCGTTTTTTGTAGGCTCCTGGCGTGGTTTTTAGCTCAAACACTGATCTGCTTCACCGGCATTCTTGCTTTCCCTGTGCTAAACGCTACAAGGCCGGGGGCTAGGCTGGCACGGCGGGGGCTGGGGGCGAGCAGTGCCGATTGGTGAGGCAGGCAGCGCACAGTCTGCCTTGGAGCGGAGGCAGTTTGCTGCCGGTGGAGTTGTCGCCCCTGCTTGCCCTCAACCTGAACCTTTGCTGGTCTAATTTTTCTGGAAGTAAGCGGGTTTTCTTTTTTGCTTTTTGCCTTTCCCGGAAGAGGTTGAGGTTGTCCAGGCTAGGTCAGGTGAGGAGGTTAAGGTTGAGGCGCCAGGCTAGGGCACCCAGGGGGAGACAGCGAGCTGTCTTGATCAGAGGAGCGTGTACAGGCAGCGCACGGTCTGCTTGGGAGCATAGGCAGCTCGCTGCCGGTGGAGTTGTCGCCCCTGCTCGCGCTCAACCTGAACCTTAACCTGAGCCTCAACCTTTACCCTAAGCACTTTCCTTTTGGTTGCGTTGAAATTCCACCCCCCAACCCCCCGCCAGAATGATAATGGTCTTCCATTCGGTTATTGTTTTGTGCGGGGGACAGCGAGCGGTGCCGGTGGGTGGGTCTGCCAGGAGGCGGTCGCAAAGCGGCCGTGCCCTGAAGGACGCTGTCTGGTGCTTCTCCGTCCGACGTAGCTTTGTGAAGTCGGAAACCTCGGCTGGGTCTTGTCCGGGACCAACCTCAGCCTTAGCCTGGGGCAGTCCTCACTCCTCCAGCATCAAAAATCCTGATAAGAAGCATACACATTTGTACGCAGCCCGAAGTAGGCCCAGCGGCTGTCCGGAAAACCGCCGACTTCGCTGGTCTCGGTGCGGGCACGGTAGCCGGCGTGGACCTCCAGGTTGTAGACCGGGTTGATGGTGAAAGCGGCTTCCGCGCGCAGGTAGGTGAGGTCGCCCAGATTGCCTTGTACGGCGAAAACGCCGGTATCGGCGGAGCGGATATCGAAGGACTTGAAAATATCACCGCCCCAGTTTTCTCCCGGTGCATCGCGGCCGGTGCGCCCCTGATGGTAGGCGGCCAGGAAGCTCCAGCGGCCAACGCGGTAGTGGGCGCGCACGAGCATTTCTTCAAAATTAGCGCCCCAGGGGTGGGCGAGGGGCTGATTGTAGTGCCCCCAGTTGGTGAGGATCTCTCGGTGGGCGTACATGTGGGGGCGGGCGATGTTGTACTCGGCGCGCAGGAAGAGGTTGCGGATGCCAAAGGCGTCGCCCCATTTGAGCCCGGCCTGCCAGGCCATCATATTGCGCCAGTCGCCCTCGCTCCAGTTGAAAACAGCGGAAGACGTGAACTCATCCATGGCCATTTGCCCGTAGGCCAGGATGCCATTCTTAAAGTGGTAGGAGGCTTGTAAGCCCATGAGGGTGTTGCCGCCGGCAAAGCCTTGGGCAAACTCCACCGGACGATAGAGGATCACCGGGTTGAGGAAGTTGGGGTCGAAGCCGTAGCGGTTGAGCTCGTCCCCCCACATGATGCCTTCGAAGAGGCCGAGGTTGAAGCGCTTGCCGATATTGGCGCTGAGGTAGTGCATGGACATATACTTCTTGGCGAAGATGTTGCCGACCATCACGCTGTCGCGCAGGTCGTTCATAATGGCCCAGGTATTGACGTAGCGGAATTTCCAGAAGGTGGTCTCGATGCGGAAGTAGGGATAGTTGACGCTGTTGTCGGACATCAGCAGCGACCGGTAGCCTTCGCCGATGAATTGCTTGCCGTGGCCGAGGCGGAAGTGGAAGTTGTCATTGGGCGTATATGCCACCTCTCCGGCGGCGTAGGCGTAGTCGCGGGCCCCATTCTCAAATCCTTTGGACAGCCAGTAGCCCGGTACGACGCCCCGGCTTTGGCGTACGAAGTCACGGACATGCTCTGGCAGGCGGGCCTGGGTTTCCACCAAAGTGGTATAGGCGGAGACCTTGCCGAGTTGTAGCTCCAGGCGGGCGCCCCGGCTGTTGCGGTAGGTATAGTCGAAGTCGCTCTCGGCGTCCTGCCCGCCGCGGAAGTACACCACGGGGTTGAGGGTAAAGTAGTGGTCGTCCCCCCGGGAGTGGATGAAGTCTTCGTACAGGGCTTTGCGTTCCACCCAGTCCCAAAAGCCGCCTTTTTTGACGACGGTGTCGGGCAGCAGATCTCCTTTGCGGCTGTAGGGGTCTACTTCATCGCGCCGCCAGGGCCGTACTGCGGTGTGGAGCTGATGGGTGTCGCGGAGGAGGGCGTTTTCGTACCAATAGCGTTCTTCGGCATTGAGCTGCAGGAGCTGGTATTGGGAGAAGGTGAGGGTGGGGAGGAGGAGCAGGAGGTATATTAGGATGTGGGCTTTCATTGCTTTGGGTGGTTTTGGGGGTGAAGGTAGGGGTTTTTTGGGTTTTGGGAATATGGTGTTTTGGTTCTAGGGTATTTTGGTCCCTCCTTCGCCTGAAGGCTTCGGCGGGCGGTGGGTGGGTCAGGCTGGATGGGGGACAGGGCGGTTGGGGGGGGCTTGGGCGCAGGATTGGCTTGGTCGTATGCCCTGACTTGTGGGTGGGTATTTTTAAAACGAAGGAAAGGTGCGACGCTCTACGAGGTCGAAAAACCGATAGGAGTGGGGGTGACTAATATTCGACGCTCTACGAGGTCGGTTGGCTTGGGCTGCTGGGGGACATGGCTTCGGCGGGCGGTGGGTGTTTTGGTATTTTGGTCCCTCCTTCGCCTGAAGGCTTCGGCGGGCAGAGGGTTTTTTGGTGCGGCAGTCTCGCCCGGCGCACTCGCCGTCCGACGTAGTTTTATACAGAGTCGGTCCTTTCGCCGGGCGTGCTTGTTGGGTTGGTCTTGGGTTTCGAGCGTTGCCGGTCGGTGGGTATTTTGGTATTTTGGTTCTATGGTATTTCGGTTCTATGGTTTTTTGGTGTGGGAGCCTCGCCCGGCGCACTCCTTTCGCCGGGCGTGCTTATTGGGTTGGTCTTGGGTTTGCGAGCGTTGCCGGTCGGTGGGTATTTTGGTTCTATGGTATTTCGGTTCTATGGTTTTTTGGTGTGGGAGCCTCGCCCGGCGCACTCCTTTCGCCGGGCGTGCTTTTTGGGTTGGTCTTGGGTTTCGAGCGTTGCCGGTCGGTGGGTATTTTGGTTCTATGGTTTTTTGGTCCCTCCTTCGCCTGAAGGCTTCGGCGGGCGGTGGGTGTGGCAGGTTGGATAGGGGTATGGCGGTTAGGGTATACTTTGAGCGCAGACTTGCCTTTGGAGTGTGCTAACTTGTGGGTGGGCGGTGTGCGACGCTCTACGAGGTCGGTTGGCTTGGGCTGCTGGGGTACACTTTGAGCGTAGGCTGCTTTGGGGAGTGTGCTCCAGCTTGTGGTTGGGATGGGTAAGGTTAAAGTTTAAAGTTTAAAGTTTAGAGGGGCGAGCGGGGGCTGTAGGGGCGGGCGGTGGGTGTTTTGGTCCCTCCTTCGCCTGAAGGCTTCGCCGGGCGTGCTTATTGGGTTGGTCTTGGGTTTGCGAGCGTTGCCGGTCGGTGGGGCACTGTTTTCACATGCTGTACCTACGGCACAGGGCGACGGGTTGGCTTGGAGGTTACCGGTATTTTGCCCCTATGGGGCATTGGCTGTGGTGGGTCTGCCGGGGCGGTGGCTTGGGGCGGGCGTTGCTGGGCGGTGGGTATTTTGGTTTTTTGGTGGGGTAGTCTCGCCCGGCGCACTCCTTTCGCCGGGCGTGCTTGTTGGGTGGGTCTTGGGTTTCGAGCAGTGCCGGTCGGTGCGGCAGTCTCGCCCGGCGCACTCGCCGTCCGACGTAGTTTTACACGGAGTCGGTCCTTTCGCCGGGCGTGCTTGTTGGGTGGGTCTTGGGTTGCGAGCAGTGCCGGTCGAGGGCGCTGCCGGGAGGCGGTCGGAGAGCGGCCGTTGCCTGGTGCTTCTCCGTCCGACGTAGCTTCAGCGGAGTCGGAAACCTCCCTCGGGCTGCGCTCCGGACCAACCTTAACCTCAACCGCCCAGGCCCAAGCCTGCCTACCCTTCCCCAACCGCCTTATCTTCTACCAGCCATTGGTGGAGGAGGTGGCGGGCCTGCGCGGCGGTCTCTTCCGTGAGGTAGAGGGTGATGACGAGCTCCGGGATGGGGGCATCGCGCAGGGCAGGATCGGTGGGGTGGGGGCGTTTGTCGGGGTCCATCTCGGGGGTGGGCCAGGTGTCGGTGTAGTGGCCGACGGGACCTTCTTCGAAGGTGGCCGGGTCGTATTGGATGATGCGGACGAGCTTGTGGCGCCCGGGGATGTAGCCGTTGAAAATAGGGTTGCCATCGGCGATGGGCTGGCCGTTGCCGAAGTGATTGGTGTAAAAGGGGTGGTGGCTGAGCCCGTGGGGCTGTAGCAGCTGGGTGACGGCATCCGACCAGTACTGCTCGGCTTGCTGGTAGACGTTGTAGTCGGACAGGAAATCGGGGAATAGAGGGTTTATAAGAGTCGCCATAGTACGATGGTTATGATCAGAATAATGGATACAAAAGCGGTGCCGCTCCAGACTTCGATATCGACCCGGATGCTGCGGCGCTGCCGGTTGTTGAAGCTTTTGCGGACCGGGGCATCAATGCCGCCTTCGGTTTGGTTGATGAACCGCCCGGCTTCTTCAAAGGGGCGTTCCCGAAGGGCCTGGTCTTCCGGGCTGAGCTTGTTGCGCAGCCGCTTCAGAAGGGATAACCCTTTTTCTTTGCTTAATGGTTCCGTTTGCGACCAGCTTTCGCTGGCTTCCAGGCCGCCGCCCTGGGCTTGTATGCGACCTCGGTGTGCTTTTCTCGGCATGAGAAAGAGTTTTAAAGGTGAATAATGGTCGCAAGTGTGGGTTTGAAATTGGGTGCTTTACGCCTTTACCGTAAGGGTGAACGCGCTTGCATTTGATTGCAAGGTATAAGAAATATGCATGAAATGCAAATTATAGTGAATTTGGTTCAAAAATTCTTGATTTTACGCGAAAGGTTATTGGTTATATTACAGGCTAACCACTTTAGCTGATTATGTCAAAATACAACCGGATTAAAGCCGTACTTGCGGATAAGGATAAAACGGCCAAATGGCTGGCGCAGGAGATTGGGCGGGACCGGTCTACGATCTCTCGTTGGTGTACGAATGATGTTCAGCCGCCATTGGAGGTGCTGTACCAGATTGCGGCGTTGCTGGAGGTGGATGTCCGGGAGTTGCTGGTGCCTAATAAAAAATAAGGATTTCTGGAAAAGGGCTTTAATCGGGAGAAATAGGGATGTGCGACACTCTACGAGGTCGTAAAACCTGGAGGAGTGGGGGTGACTAATATTCGACGCTCTACGAGGTCGGTTGGCTTGGGGGCGAGCGGTGCCGGTCGGTTGGTCGTCAGGAGGCGGTCGCAAAGCGGCCGTGCCCTTGGGTGACGCAGGCTGGTCCTTCTCCGTCCGACGTAGCTTTAGCGCCAATATCCATCCGTATGGACTGGCCCGTCCATACGGACAAATTATGAGGAGTCGGAAACCTTAACCTTAGCCTTGGGGGGATGGCTTGTGGCGAGCGTTGCCGTTGGTGCAGTCCTGAAGGGCGAGCTTATGAGTAAAAACGTAGTTTATTCCGGCAGGTCAATAGAGGTGAGGAATCCTGAATAGGTAAGAATAGGCGTGTGACCAAATTTTTGCAGAACCAGTAAATCTTGGTCGCCTGTAATAAGGAAGTCTGCCTGACTGTCCTTTGCTAATGCCAAAAGAAAGTTGTCTTTAGGGTCTCTGCACACTTCTACAATGGAAAAAACTGAGGCGATACGGCCGTAGCTTTCGAATGTGCGTAGCAAGGCTTCAATATCTGGCCCGGAAAAGTACTTTTGAAACTTTGGACGACGTACGACTATCAAAAACTCCTCTAAAAGCTGTTCGCTGAAAATCAGCCGTACTTTCCCTTCGATAAGCAGTTGGTCCAAATGGGCAAGGCTATTCGAAATGAGGTGACTGATCCATAGATTAGTATCGAGTATTACATTTTTAGGAGCTGCTTTTTCCATGCTGTTCTGCTCTAACGGCTTCTACTTCAGCCCTGATTTCATCATCAGACAGTGGGGAGGTGGCAGCTCGTTCCCGGACACGCTGTAAGGCATCCCGGAAATCTGAACTGGGGTTTTCCTGAATACGGATAAGGTTAAGTTTTACCAGTTCGTCCAGTAAGCTTCTTGCTCTGGGGTCTATTAATTCTATGGTTAACATGCTTTTTTCGTTTTAATGTACAAAGAAAATACTTTCAAAGCGAAATTTGTTTGGTGATCGGTGCTGTGGGGGCGGTCTTGAGGGGGTAAAGGTTTAAGTGTAGCGTCCAGAGTTTAAAGTTTAGAGGGGCGAGCGGGGGCTGTAGGGGCGGGCGTTGGTTTTGGGCGGTACTGGAGTTGGTGTTGTCCCTCCTTCGCCTGAAGGCTTCGGCGGGCGGTGGGTGGGGCAGGTTGGATAGAGGTATGGCGGTTAGGGTATACTTTGAGCGCAGACTTGCCTTTGGAGTATGCTAGCTTGTGGGTGGGTGGTGTGCGACGCTCTCCGAGGTCGGAAAAATGGGATGAGGTCGGGGGTGACTAATATTCGACGCTCTACGAGGTCGGGTTGCTGGGGTACACTTTGAGTGTTGGCTGCTTTGGGAGTGTGCTCCAGCTTGGGGTTGGGATGGGTAAGGTTAAAGTTTAAAGGTTAAAGTTTAAAGTTTAGAGGGGCGAGCGTTGCCGGTGGGTGGTTCCGGGGGCGCTTCGCTGTTCATAAGAATGTCTTTCCAAAATGGGAAATGGTTTGAAAATGGGTAATTGGGTACTGGTGCGGGCGGTTCTTCCCCCTTTCTCTGAGCGCCGAAGCTGATGCGAAGGCGTTAGGGGGTCAGGGGGCAGCGTGGGTGGTTGTTTTTTATGTGGCACTACTCCTAAAAAGGAGAAGTTGGAACCTCCACCCCCGACCCCCGCCAGGACAGTAATGGTTTTGTGTTGGGTATTGGTTTGTAGCGGGGGACCTGCCTTCGCTCTTGCTTCAGCAGACGGAGCACGAGCGGTGCCGTTGGTGCGGTCTTGGGGCGAGCATTGCCGGTGGGTGGTTCCGGGGGCGCTTCGCTGTTCATAAGAATGTCTTTCCAAAATGGGAAATGGTTTGAAAATGAGTAATTGGGTTTTAGTGCGGGCGGTTCTTCCCCCTTTCTCTGAGCGCCGAAGCTGATGCGAAGGCGTTAGGGGGTCAGGGGACAGCGTGGCCACTCTCGAGTCGGAAACCTCAACCTTAATCTAAACCTCGGCTGGGCTGCGCCCGGGACCACCCTCAACCTTAGCCCTGACCGGAGCCTTTAACCTTTAACCTTGCCCCCCTTTAACCTTGAAACTTTAACCTTTAACCTTTAACCTTCCCCCCTTTAACCTTGAAACTTTAACCTTTAACCTTTCTCCCTTTAACCTTGAAACCTCAACCCTTCGACCCCGTCCGCGGCCGGTCCAGCTCCTCAAAGTCGGAATTCTGGCTGGTGAACTCCGGGACGAGGTCCTTCATATAACGGACGATCTCCCGGGGCGGGGCACCATCGCTGGCGAGGTCGATGAGCCGCAGGATATCGATGGTGACCGAGTTGTGGTCACACTCCCGGACGCTGGCGATTTTGATCTTCTGGTGGTGGGTGGGACGAGTGTTTTCCCCATTGTCGAGGAGCTCCTCGTAGAGCTTTTCGCCGGGGCGGAGCCCGGATATTTGGATTTCGATCTCCTCCCCGGGGGTGAAGCCGGCCATTTGGATCATCTTCTTGGCGAGGTCGTAGATGCGGACGGGCTTGCCCATGTCGAAAATGAAAATCTCGCCGCCTTTGCCCATGGAGCCGGCCTCGAGGACGAGCTGACAAGCCTCAGGGATGGTCATGAAGTAGCGGGTGATCTCTTTGTGGGTGACGGTGACGGGCTGCCGCTTCTCTATCTGTTTCTTAAAGATGGGGATGACGGAGCCGTTGGAGCCGAGGACGTTGCCGAAGCGGGTGGTGATGAACTGCGTCTCGTTGCCGCTGCGTTTGTTGAGGGACTGTACGTAGAGCTCAGCAATGCGCTTGGAGGCGCCCATGACGTTGCTGGGGTTGACGGCTTTATCGGTGGAGACCATCACGAATTTGCCGACTTTATACTCGGACGACAGGCGGGCCATATTGTAGGACCCCTGCACATTGGTCTTGATGGCTTCCTCGGGGTGGTCTTCCATAATGGGCACGTGCTTGTAGGCGGCGGCGTGGAAGACGTAGTCGATGCAGTGGGACTCGAACAGGCGGCGCATGCGCTCTTCGTCCCGGACATCGGCGATGACGGTCTTCAGGCGCTTGGCTTTGATCTGTTCCTGGAAGGACAGGGCGGTCTCGGCCAGGGGCGTCTCGGCTACATCGGCTCCTATCAAAAGGTGGGGCTCGAAGCGCAGGCATTGGCGGACGATCTCTTTGCCTATGGAACCGGCACAGCCGGTGACGAGTATGGTCTTGCCTTTGATGGATTGCTCAATGGCGTTCAGGCTCAGGGTGATGGGCGGACGGTTGAGGAGGTCCTCGAATTTGATGTCCCGCAGCTTGTCGACTTGCAGGTTATTCTGTATCCAGGCTTCCGTGACCGGTACTTTCTTGACCTTTATCTTATGCTCCAGGCATTGGTCGATAAAGGCGATGCGCCGCTCTTCGGTCAGGCTGGGGCCAATAGCAATGATGGCGGTTTTGATATTGTACTTTTTGACTACCTCCCCGAAGCACTTGCCGGGGTTGTAGACGGGTATGCCGTTGAGGTGTTTTTTGTGGACTTTCTGGTTGTCGTCAAAGTAGGCCATCACCCGGTAGTCGTGGTTGACGTTTTGCTTCAGCACCTGATAGAGCTGTGCGCCCAGTTCCCCGGCCCCAAAGATAACCGTATTGATACGGGAAGCCCCGTTGTGCATCCGTCCCCGGTTGAGGTCAGCCAAAGACCGCAATGTCAGCCGGAAGCCGCCGGCAAGGGCGATGAGGGCTAAGGTGTCCACCAGGATGATTTTCCAGTTATCATCGGTATTCAGCAGGGTAGGGAAGCAATAGGTGGCGAGGAGGAAGGTCAGGGAGGAGGTCAGGACGGCCAAAAAGATATTCCGGGCGTCCTTCAGCCCGGCGAAGCGGATGATAATCAGGTAGGTCTTGAAGAGATAAAACGACAGTGCCCGAAGGGACAGCAGGAGGACTAGCCCGGTGCTGATGATGAAGATGCCTTGGTTCAGGAGGCCCATGTTGTCAGTCAGGAGCAGACCGAACGAGAAGGACATCAGTGCCGCGAACAGGTCGATGGCTAGGATCATCACTTTGGAGGCGGTGCCGGAAACGGCAGTGCCGCTGCCGGGGAGGTAGTGTAATGGGAGTTTCATGGGGATATTTTGTGCTTAGGTCTTTACAAAGATAATTGTTTTTTTGTAATCGGCACAGAGACATTGAGGGCGCGGAGGTTCACGGGGTTATTTTTGTAATCGTCACAGAGACACAGAGGACACGGAGGTTCAGGGAGTTTTTTTTGGTTTTTGTCACAGAGGGCTACTTCGCGCGAGGCTACGTCGCCCGGAGACACGGAGGGCACGGAGGTTCAGGGAGTTATTTTTGTAATCGTCACAGAGACACGGAGGGCAGGGAGGTTCAGGGGGGAGGATGAGGTTGTCCCGGTGCAGCTCCCAGAGAAGGGTAAGGTTGAGGGGCCAGGCTAGGTCACCCGGGAGGAGACAGCGAGCTGTCTTGCCAGCGGAGCGTGTACGGCTAATGCAAGGTCAGCCCGGGAGCGAAGGCAGCTCGCTGCCGTTGGTGGTTGTCGCCCCCGCTCGTCCTCAACCTGAACCTCAGCCTTAACCTTTGCTGGTCTAATTTTTCTGGAAGCAAGAGGGTCTTCCTTTTTACTTTTTTCCTTTCCCGGAGAAGGTTGTCAGGGCTGTGGCAAGTGAGGAGGTTGAGGCGCCAGGCTAGGTCACCAGGGAGGAGACAGCGAGCTGTCTTGCCAGCGGAGCGTGTACAGCCAATGCACAGTCAGCCCGGGAGCGAAGGCAGCTCGCTGCCGGTAGAGTTGTCGCCCCCGCTCGCCCTCAACCTCAACCTGAGCCTCAACCTTGACCTTGGCTGTTCATTTTCCTAGGAGTAAAAGCGTCTACTTCCACCCCCTAGCCCCCGCCAAAGCATACCGGTTTTTTTATAGCTTTTGCTCTATTGCGGGGGATACGAGCAGTGCCGGTCGCTATGGCATGGGTGCCAATCTTACGTGCCCTTTTTCCTTGATAAAAAAGTGCCCAAAAAATCAAGGCTGTGTATCGTTTCCCCTGCCTGTTCTCAGCTGTGTCTGTGGTCAGGCAGGGGCCGCACAGGGAAAGCAAGAATGCCGCGCATATCAAAACTCGCTTTGGTGCGTAGTGCTTTGTGTTGTTCGCAGTTGATTGCTGTTCGTTTTTTTTGTAGGCTCCTGGCGTGGTTTTCAGCTCAAACACTGATCTGCTTCATCGGTATTCTTGCTTTCCCTGTGCTAAACGCTACAAGGCCGGGGGCTAGGCTGGCACTGCGGGGGCTTGGGGCGAGCGTTGCCGGTCGGAGTGGCAGTCAGCACACAGTCCGCCTGGGAGCGGAGGCAGCTCGCTGCCGGTGGAGTTGTCGCCCCTGCTCGCGCTCAACCTCAACCTGAGCCTCAACCTTGACCTTGACCTTGACTGTTCATTTTCCTAGAAGTAAAAGCGTCTACTTCCACCCCCTAGCCCCCGCCAGGATGGTATTAGGCTTCCATTGGGTTGTTATTTTGTGCGGGGGACATCGAGCGGTGCCGGTTGGTTTTGCAGCCCAAGCGATGGCAGCCAAA
Source organism: Phaeodactylibacter sp. (assembly GCF_040219495.1). Lineage (GTDB taxonomy): Bacteria > Bacteroidota > Bacteroidia > Chitinophagales > Saprospiraceae > Phaeodactylibacter. Next base: position 15,907 of record NZ_JAVJSK010000067.1, read on the forward strand.
ACGGTGCTGCCGTCCCCGTTGTGCAGAAGGTGCCGTTAGGTACCGCGCATGGGTAGCCATTACGGATGTAGCGGGGTTGGGTGCCGTTAGGTACCCTGGGTAGGAGATTTTTGTTTTTTTGCTTCCGCTTTTTTGCTTTGCGTGTGCTGCTTGGGTTTGGCTGCTGGGGGGTGTTGCTTGTTCGCCAATCTTACGTGCCCTTTTTCCTTGATAAAAAAGTGCCCAAAAAATCAAGGCTGTGTACCGTTTTTAACGCGGATTGGGCTCCCAAAAACCTAAACTGCTCAAACTCGCCTTGGTGCAGTGTGGATGCACTGGAGGTGGGGAACTGCATAGGGCTGTGTTTTGAAGCTAATAGGGGAGTATTGGCTCAAACAGTGAGCCGTTTTTCACGGTTTTTGGCCGCCCAATCCGCTAAACGCTACAAGGCCGGGGGCTAGGGCAGAACGCCGGGGGAAAGTAGAGCCCCCGGCGTTGGGCGAGCGGTGCCGGTCGGAGTGGCAGTCAGCGCACGGTCTGCTTGGGAGCGGAGGCAGCTCGCTGCTGGTGGTGGTTGTCGCCCCTGCTTGCCCTCAACCTCAACCTGAGCCTTAACCTTGACCTTCTTTTGGCAGCGTTGAAATTCCACCCCCCAACCCCCCGCCAGGATGATAATGGTCTTCCATTCGGTTATTGTTTTGTGCGGGGGACAGCGAGCGGTGCCGGTCGGAGTGGCAGTCAGCGCACAGTCAGCCCGGGAGCGAAGGCAGCTCGCTGCCGGTAGAGTTGTCGCCCCCGCTCGCCCTCAACCTCAGCCTCAACCTGCACCTTTACCCTTCAACCTGTACCACCATACGCAGTGCACGCTCATAAGCATCTGGGAGGCCAAGCTGCAGGGCTTCTTCGGGTGGGAAAAGGCGGAGCTCAAAGCTCTCGCTGCTCAGGCGCAGGGCATCGGCAGAAGATTTCGTAAAACATTGGTAGAGGAGGACCACCACATTGACTTGGCGCAGTATGCGCAGGGTGGTAGCGTGGAGGAGAGGGCCGACTTCGACGGCTATGCCGAGCTCTTCGCGCATCTCGCGGCGGAGGCACTCGGGGAGGGATTCCCGGCCATGTAGCTTGCCGCCGGGGAAATCCCACTCGCTGCGCTCGTTGCGCAGGAGGATGACCTCGCCGTCGAGAAGGCAGATGCCTTTGATGGAGACGGGGTAGCGGCGGGCGAAGTAGTCGGTGGGGAGGAGGCGGCCGAGGGTTTTAAGGTAAATAGATTTTAGGGTCAAGGATCAAGGTTAAAGTATCAAAGGATAAAGGTTAAAGTTGGGTCAAGGATAAAGTGTCAAAGGATAAAGTGTCCAAGGATAAAGTGTCCAAGGTTAAAGTATCAAAGGATAAAGGTTAAAGTGGGGTCAAGGTTAAAGTGTAAAGGTTAAAGTTGGACCAAGGTAAAAGTCTAAAGTGGGGTCAATTTGGGGTAAGGATAAAGGATCCAAGGTTAAAGTATCAAAGGATAAAGGTTAAAGTTGGGAAAGGGTGTGGGTAGGAATACAGGGACAGGGCTGGTTATCTTTTTCTGGAAGTTTTGCTGTATATGCTGCCGAGGATGCGCTTGAGTTCATCGGCTTCTTTTTCCAGGGGGAGCCAGGGTTGGTGCTCGGGTAGGGTGGCGACTACGATTCTGATCCAGTAGTGGGTCTCCCGCATTTCTTTTAGGGCAATGCCTATTTTATTAGAGAAATCTGCATTGGAAACGGCGGCTTGTGACTCCTCATAATTTGCTCCGGTAGAAGTCGCCGATTTTACCAGCTGATGGATAATGACCCGGTATTCAGCTGCATTAGGAAGCTTCCGCGTCGCTTTGATGACCGCTACCGCAAAGCGAAAAAGCCGGTCTGCCAGATCATTTTTTCCTTTCTCAACCACAAGAGATACTCTTTATTTACCCTTCGCCAAGCCAAGTCCAAGCCCCCTTTAACCTTTGCCCAGTCAAAGCCTCGCAATCCTTTAACCTTTACCCTTCCCCAAGCCAAAGCCCCAGCCCCCTTTAATCTTCCTCAGCCCTAGCCAAGCCAACTTTAACCTTTACCCTTTCCCAAGCCAAAGCCAGGTCACCTTTAACCTTCCCAAAGCCCCAGCCAAGCCCCCTTTAACCTTCTCTACTTTATCCTTTAACCTTATCCAACCCCCCAAATATCCGCTCCCAATCCCCCTCCGACATATTGGTACCTGAGGGCAGACATAGTCCAATCTCAAACAACCGCTCCGAAGTCCCATCCCCATAGAACGGAGCCTCCTGGAAAACGGGCTGCAGGTGCATCGGCTTCCAAAGTGGGCGGGCTTCGATATTGTCTTTTTCTAAATGGAGGCGGATGTCCTCGCGGGTGAGGCCTTTGTTTTGTTTGGGATCTACGAGGACGGTGGTGAGCCAGCGGTTGCAGAAGGTGCCCTCGGGCTCGGCGGGGAAGTGGATGTGGTAGCCTTTGTCTTGCCAGGTGGCGAAGTAGTCTTTATAACGCTGGAAGTTGGCGCGGCGCTGGGCGATGCGCTCATCGAGGACTTGCATCTGACCGCGGCCGATGCCGGCCAGGACGTTGCTGAGGCGGTAGTTGTAGCCGACCTCGGTATGCTGATAGTGGGGCGCAGGGTCGCGGGCCTGGGTGGCGAGGAAGCGGGCTTTGTCGATCAGGGCTTGGTCGTTGCTGACGAGGGCGCCGCCGCCGCTTGTGGTGATGATCTTATTGCCGTTGAAGGAGTAGACGCCGAGCTTGCCGAAGGTGCCGGTATGCTGCCCGTGCAGGGTGGCACCGAGGCTTTCGGCAGCGTCTTCGATGATGGGGATATCGAAGTTGTTGCAGAGGCGGGCGATCTCGTCCATTTTGGCGGGGGTGCCGTAGAGGTGGACCGGTATGCAGGCTTTGGGGCGGATGCCCTGACTGTAGAGGTCTTCTATGGCTTCCCGCAGATGGGCGGGGCTCATGTTCCAGGTGTCGGGCTCGGAGTCGATGAAGACGGGCTTGGCGCCCATGTATAGGATGGGGTTGGCGGAGCCGCAGAAGGTGAAGCTCTGGCAGAGGACATAATCGCCGGGCTGCACGTCCAAGAGCCGCAGGGCAATGTGGATGGCGGCGGTGCCGGAGGAGAGGGCGGCAGCGTGGGGGACTTTGTTATATTCTTGCAGATCGGCTTCAAAGCCGTTGACGTTGGGGCCCAGGGGGGCGATCCAGTTGGTGTCGAAGGCTTGGTGGACGAAGTGGAGTTCTTCGGTGCCTAAATGTGGACTAGAGAGATATATTTTATTCATGAGCTAAATTACAGTTGTATTTTTAGAGGTCCCGCCTTCGCGCTATGGTAGTTCATGATTGGCTACGGCGGGCGGAGGGGGGCTGGATAAGTATATTTTGTTATTCATTATTTTTGTTTTTACCACTAAGGCACATTAGGCACTTAGGAACACTTAGTAGGAAGGGTTTTGCCTTAGTTTCGCTTAGTGCCTAAGTGTCTTAGTGTTGACCCTTGGTTTTTATTACTAAGTCACTAGAGACACTGAGGGCATTAAGGGGTTACTAAGTGCAGCATACTGACTACCACTCCACGCCGCACAACCAGCAATACCTCAACCTTTCCTAAGCCGCTGCTCAGTACGGTAAAAATTCACTAGCAGCTGTTCGAGGAGCTGGCTGGTAGGAATGGACTGCTGTTCTAACCAGGCTTTAACTTCCGGATTTAGCTGCAGGCGGACGTTCAGTGCTGCTTCGGCTTCCGCTTCCGCAAGGCCATCGGTAGCCACTGGTGTCCATTCGCCTTCGAAAGCTTCGTCTTCGGCAATAGCCTCATCATCGTAGTAGATGCTTTCCTCGGGCACCTCTACCCCGGCTTTGGCAAGCTGCATCGCCTCCAGGGCTTCGACTTTATGATCGGTAAAATCCACTTGGTAGCCTTGTAATGGCTCTTCGGCCCTGGCTCTTTGCAGGGCTTCGGCTACGGTTAGTTTAGTTTTCATCGTCCTGCGATTCTAATTTTTTGCTAAGGTAGGCTCTCCGCTCTTTTTTATTGGCCCTACGGGCTGATATGATGCGCACCACAACGCCACGGAGCGTATAAGCGAGGCTTATTATGGCTAAGAACGCTTTGCCTACCGTCATAAACCGCTTCTCTCCGTTGCGCTCTTGCTCAAAAGTTAGCCGGTCCCGGTCGTTGAAAATATCTTTTGCGTCCTCAAAAGGAATTCCATGTTTCGCCTTATTCTTAACGTTTTTGTGCTCATCCCATTCAAATTTTGGCATAGCGGTAGGGATTGATATTGTTTAATAAACCTTCTTTTCCGGGGAGTAGTTCCGGGGCGAGGAGTTTTTTGGGGCTCACGCGGCGATAGCTACGCAGCAACGGTACGCGGCGTGGCTTGGTGATGGGCTGCGGAGGTGGTACAGGCTTGTTGAGTGCACCCCTCTTCGTTGCGAGTCTTGGCTGCGTTGCGTGCGTGGCGTTAACCCCTTTTAGCTCACGCGGCGATAGCTACGCAGCAACGGTACGCGGCGTGGCTTGGTGTTGTGCTGCGGAGGTGGTACCATGGCGTTGCGAGTCTTGGCTGCTTGGCGCTCGTGGCGTGCTCCCCCCTAATACCAGGGATTTTACCACTAAGGCACATGAGGCACAAAGGGGGGAACCATGGAGTTTCAGGGAGTTGCAGGGAGTTTTAGCACTAAGGCACTATGGTAGTAAGTCTGAGGAACTCTGTGGAACTCCATGCGTTTCTGTGGTTTAAAACATCAATACCAACTCTCCCCATTCAGGCTTTCATATACCCTTTGAATCCCCTCCCGCAGCCCAATCTGCGCCGTCCAGCCTGCCTTTGTGAGCTTGCTGACGTCCATCAATTTACGGGGGGTGCCATCAGGTTTGGAAAGGTCGTGCTCCAGTTGGCCTTCGAAGCCGACGATCTCTTTGATGAGCAGGGCCAGGTCTTTGATGGGGATATCCTCTCCGGTGCCGATGTTGACTAGCCCGGGCTCATTGTAGGTCTGCATCAGGTAGTAGCAGGCATCCGCCAGGTCATCTACGTGGAGGAACTCCCGCTTTGGGGAGCCGGTGCCCCAAATGGTTACCGATTGTTCGCCCCGCTTCTTTGCTTCGTGAAATTTGCGGATGAGAGCCGGGAGGACATGCGACTTTTCCAGGTCGTAGTTGTCATTGGGCCCGTACAGGTTGGTGGGCATGACGGAAATGAAGTTGCAGCCGTATTGGTGGCGGTAGGCGTCGCAGAGCTTTATCTTGGCGATGGCGTAGGGCTCGTTGGTGGGCTCGAGTTCTCCGGTCAGCAGGTAGTCTTCCTTCAGGGGCTGTGGGGCCATTTTGGGGTAGATGCAGCTTGAGCCGAGGAACATCAGCTTTTCCACGCCGGTTTCCTTTGCGGCGTTGATGACGTTGTTTTGGATCATCAGGTTGTCGTAGAGGAATTCGCCCCGGTAGGTGTTGTTGGCGAGGATGCCTCCTACTTTGGCGGCGGCGAGGAAGACGTGGGTGAGGGGATTGAGTAGGAAGTGGGCGATGGTGCGGAGCATCTCAAGGTTTATGCTTCTGCTTTCTGTTTGGCAATTTGCTTCAGCACCAAATCAACCATCCAGTCTTGCGAGTTGAACCGCTCTTCGTGCCAGTTTAAATCGCTGTCCCAGTAACCCGGGCAATCCTCGTATCCTGCGGGTGAGAAACCGTAGCTTATTTCAACGACCAATGGCTCATCATTTTTACCAAAAACAAAGTCATATGCTGCACATTGTGAACCAATTTTTTCAGTCATTTCAAAGGAGAGCTTGATGCATCGTTCATCAAAGAGCTCGCGTTCATAGGCGAAGCTGCCGCTACCGGATGCCCGGAAATCATTCTTGCGCACGTAACGCCTAAGCCCGAAGGCTTTGCCGTCGATGACGATGATGCGTGTATCGTATGCGTTGTTGGGAATGAAATCCTGAAAGTAAACATAGCCCCTTTCTTTCCCCATAACTTTGCTGTAGTGGGGTGGGTATAGAAAACGAGCTACCCCTTTTGCCAGGTCTACTACCCCTGATTTTGACCATTTGAACTTACGTACCCGTTCCCTGAATGTGCCCCACCGGTCGAAATTTTCAAAGCCGGACCTGAAAGCCCGGCGGATCAATTTTCGGGCTTGGGCTTTGGTTTTGACTAGCTTGACATTCGCAGAACCAGCCCCACCCCTTAGCTTGAAAACCTTAGGGAAATCTGTTTCTTCGGTCCAAGCCAGCGCAGAGGCTTTATCGTAGAAAACGTAGGAGGGTACCAAGGGCGCATTTATTCCTTCAAACAAGTACTTTTGCCCCACCTTATCGTCGAAGTGCCAAGCGGTATGGAAGTCAGGGAAAGTGACCATACCGGTATTTTGAACTGCAAACAAAATTTGTTTTGCTACTAAAATATCTGCAGGATTCTGTTGCGAATGGTGCCACATCAGGGCGTCACAGTCTTTGAGTTGCTGTACTAGATCATTAGCGTAACAGTTGACCAACTTGTAAGGAATATCATTCTGGTCACAGTAAGTAATCCACCTGGGCGTAAACCCCCTGCTGCTTTTATGTATCGCTATTCGCATTGGAAAGTAAGTGTTGTACAACATCACGATGAGCTTCACATCTGATTAGGTTCTCTAACAAAAGCCTCTTTCGCTTTGACCAAGTGGAGGGTAAAAATCCTCTATTTTGCATGGCGACTATCCACCTGTTGTTGTGTGGTTCTAAATAGGCGCTGTACATTCTTTTTTTTGATGAACAGTAATCTCTAAACTTCGAATGGAGAATTTCAGAATCAGCGATAGCTAAATTCAGCCTGTTTATTTTATCGATTACCTGCTCTCTTGGGATCATCTCAAGAGTTGGTATTTCCTGACACTGATTAAAATAATAAGGGTGAAAGTTAATTGTATCTGAAGAGAATTCTAAATATAGAGCAACTCCAATATTCCAAATGCCATTTCTTTGCTTATCCTTATCAAAAAGGAAGTTCCCTAAAGAATAGAAAATTGGTTTATCCCGATAAACTTCGTAGCCGCTAATGCAATGCGTATGGTGATTGACCACCGCATCTGCTCCCATATCGATAAAAGCCCGGAACCAAGATTGCATACGGGGGCTGGGCAGTTCGTACATTTCATGCCCGCCGTGGGTGATTACTAAGATGAAATCTGCTTGCTGTTGTGCAGCTTTTATCTGCTGGTAAACATGTATAGGATCAATTGGGTTAGCACCGGGGTATTCGCCGTGCGTAGTAGACCATTCATTTTCAGCTACATTGATTATAGCTAGTGTTTTCCCCTTGCTATTGTATAAATATATGTCGGAGGCATCTTCCAGGTTTTTTCCCGCACCTACCGAACTAATGGCTTTATCTTGCAAAGCACCTAATGTATCTTCCAAACCCTTTGCCCCATAATCCATGATGTGGTTATTGGCCAGCGTAACAAGCTGGAACTTAGCTTCCGCGAGAAAGTCTAAAGCCTTGGAGCTGCCTTTTAGAGCAGGGCCTGTTTTGGAGATGGGTTGCTCAACTTGGGTTATAGGGCATTCCAGATTGGTGGCTGCTACATCTACGCTTTTAATTAGAGTCCTAAACGCTTCCGGCAACACCTGTGGGACATCTGCTTCCGAGAGCGTTTCCAAGCGCTGAACCGGGCAAAAATCTCCCGTAACTAAAACACTAATTTTATCCATCAGCATCCATGGTTTGTCCCAATTGGTCGGAAGTCATAAACTCTACATTTGGCCAACGCTCTAAAATGCTACTAATCAATTGATTCAGTTGAGCTAGATTCTGCTTGGCATTATCGGGATTAAGAGAGCCAATGTAATTTACCCTATGCGTACAAATGACGGCCGGTTTACGCCATCTAAATGCCCGGTTGATTTGCTCCAAACAAGAACCAACAGAGTCTTTATGGTTATCCAGAGTCGGTTCAAAATCGGCATTACGCACTAGATACCTTTGATCGTTGTGGTTACGCTGCCCCATGTAATGTCTTCTTATTTTCAGTCTATCGCCATGGTCTTTAGGCAGTCTCTGTACCCTTGATCCTTGAAAGTATTTGATGCCAAGCTCATGGGCGTGGTTTTCTATTCCTTCATCCCAAATGTAGTTGGGAGCGATGAAGGATTGGGACTGAAAACCGAAGATGTCTTTGAAAATATACACGGCGTCTTTCAAAATCGTTTTTTTATCGTACAATGCTTCGCTCTGTCTGCCATCGAAAGCAGCCTGATAACTGCCCCGATTGGATTGAGTTATATGCCTGCTTATACCCGTCATTCCATAATTGAAACTTAAATGGGTTTCCGCTACTCCTTCCTTTAAATCCCTCATCCATCGGGAAAGATTTAAATGTTCCCGTCCGTGCAGCTGTGGCCAGAAGAGCTTTTGCCTTATCCCGGATTGAAACGTTTCAAAGACACTTTCTCCCGCATAATACCGCCGGTAAGTATTCGTGAAAGGTTCAAAGTAATATTCTTCAAAGCTGCTCGCTGCAATTTTGTCGAAATCAGGATTAGCGACGATGGTATTTGCCGTAAAAATTGGGTGATTTCCTTTGTGATCTTTGTAGTGCTGTAGGACACCGAACAAATTTTGCAAATCTTCCTCACTTTCCAGGCAATCATTCATCATGTATTGGCACTTATCTACTCGCAGCTCTTTTTCTTGAAGGCTACGAAGGGACAATAATGACGGAGTTCTTATAGAACCCCAATCATCGCTTTCAACTACCACAATCTTCCGGTTGGTACGCCAGCCGGGTATATTGACTAAATTGTTCTTTATCTTGTTAACTATTGTCACTGTTCTGCTAACAATTGTCTTTCATTCATCAATAAGGGTCGAGCATCAACATCCCTAAGAAAGATCAAGTCCTCCTCAAATGTATACATTTTATACTGCCATTTACAACATTGGTCACCGTCAAGCAACCGCACCATATCCTCCGCAAAAGTCGCCCCGCCCGCCGCAAAGCAAACCGAAAACGCAACATGCCGCACATTCACCTCCGTGACGTAGGGCTTGCCTTCGGCATCCTCTTTAAAATCGACAGTAAAAAAGCCATGCTTCTGAGCACCTGCATGTGCGAATAGGTGGTCCATCACTTGGCTCGCGGTATCCACGAGCTGAGGTTCATTTAGCAACCGCCCAAATGAGGTATTACCCGTAATTCCTGATGGGGCGACCTTAGCCATAATGTAGTTGACCCGCTCGGCGCAGGCAGCGCGCAGAAATTTTCCTTCAAAGTAAAGCAATTTACAGGCTAGATTGCGCCCCGGCAGGTATTGGCTGCCGATAAACTGCTTGACTTTGGGGTTGATGTGTATCCAATTGCGCAGGGCGGCTTCGTTTTCCACTTTAAGAGATCCCAGGCCACTCGAGCCAGAAGTAGCACGGATCCAAAAAGGATAACCTAAAGTATTTACCGCCTCTGCAAAGTTCTCGCTATCCGGCTCAATAATGACCGATGGGGGCACCCAGCCGGTATCTTTTAGGATTTCGGTCATCACCCCCTTATCTGTAAGTTGCTGTGCCAATTTGTAGCTTGGTAATAAAGCTTTGCAGGGGAGTTTACCCTTTTCTGCGCGTTTTGCCCAGGCGAGTACTTCCAGCTCTGGCTGTACCAGGGCGATTTCGATATCGTGCTGCTCGATAATCCGCTCCATCTTCGACCAGTAGTCGGTATGACCGGCGGGCGGGACCAGGTAGGTTTTGTTGTAAAGCGTGGAGTCGTATAAGTCCCGGGCATAAGGGTTGATGTCGGTGCCGATGAGCTCGTAGCGGGCATAGCGGCTGTACCAGCGTAGGGCGCGGGCTATGCTGCGGGGGGTGGGGCCGCCGATGCCGTTGATGAGGATGTTCAAAGGGGATAGTGTTTATGTTAAAAATAATCTGTGTTCATCTGCGTATATCTGTGGACCATTTTATCCGCAGATGTTCGCAGATTAGCACAGATGGAGTACATTTCCATTAGAGAACCCATTCCTGTCATCCAGAGAATATGATTCTCTTGAATTCCAGGCGCTTTGTCCCAAAGTTAATCAATAGCCCTAACTCTACTTCCGCGGCTTTAAGGTAATTCAAGCCCTGCGCCAGGTCATCTGAAGTAAGTCCGGAGGAGGCTTTGAGTTCCACGATGATTTGATTATAGCAAAAGAAGTCGGGTTTTTAGGTTTTCTTGAGTGGATAGCCTTTGTATTGCAGGTTTAATCGGGTTTCTCTTTCGTAGGGCACCTGCTGTATCTGAAACTCGAGCTCTAGGGCTTCTTGGTATACTGCTTCCAGAAAGCCCGGCCCAAGCTCGTTGTGCACTTCCATTGCGCAGCCGATGATCTTGTGGGTTTCTTGTTTTAGGGGATATTGTGTTTCCATTGGGCTTTGTGGATTGCTGTCCACGGATTTTTTGGATCCGCAGATGGCGCCGATTCGCGCAGATGTATTGGACAACCTATCTGCATTCGTCTGTGTGTATCTGTAGATGGTTTTAGGCCGCAGATTTTCGCAGATGTACTGGGTGTTTATCTGCGTACATCCGTGTGCATCTGCGGATACTTTCTTCACGGCTTGTTTAGTCCACAGATTTACGCGGATTAATGCGGATGTATTGGATATTTATCTGCGTACATCTGTGTGCATCTGCGGATGGTTTTTCCGCGGCTTGTTTGGTCCACAGATTTTCGCCGATTAACACGGATGTATTGGATAACCTATCTGCGTACACCTGCGTGCATCTGCGGATGCTTTTAGGCCACAGATTTTCGCCGATTAACGCAGATGTATTGGACATTTATCTGCGTACATCTGTGCGCATCTGCGGATGCTTTTTCCGCGGCTTGTTTGGTCCACAGATTTTCACGGATTAACGCAGATGTATTGAATATTTATCTGCGTACATCTGTGTCAATCTGCGGATAGTTCTCTCCGGAAGCTCTCCAGTACAGGCTTCAACCCCCTCTTCACCGGCAGCTGCCAAAGCAACTTACACCAATCATGATTGCCTTCGATCAGCTCAGGGCCTTCGTCGGTGATTGCCACGTCCCAGCCGATGGAGCGGTTGCAGGTGTCTACGAGGGCGGCTTCTTTACACATTTGGAGTGTTTCTTGCCAGTATGGTATCTGGAAGCCGACAATGGGCACTCCGGTGACGGGATGATTATGTTCATCCGCTTTGGTGATGTCGCTGTAGACACCGGGGCCTTTGACTTCTCCGGTTGCAAGATCAATAGGAGCGGCGATATTTCCGGCTGCTAAATTGTCTATGGCAGAATTGACAGTGATTCTTAGGCGGGTGCCGATGATGTGGACCTTATTGTTTCTGTCTAGCTGGGTGATGATGCGCACGGTGTTCAATCCGGAAGGGGAAAGACGCATTATGTCAGGATGCTGAGTGACGAAGGCTTCTACAAAATCATTGCCGGTTGCCTTCAAACGTTCGATCAGAGAGGCAGGTGAAAAATCATCGCAGCTACGAACCTCAATACCACGCCCGCACTGCCCGTCGGAACTTTTCAGGACGATTTTTCCGGAGGGATTTCGCAGTAATACTTCCGCCTTCTCCGGCTGACTTTGCAGTTCTTCATGGGTCAGGAACTCGTGCCGGACGAAATCCCGGTACTTTCGCAGGAATTGAGTTTTATCGGAAAGTACTTCACGGTACTGCGGCGGGTTCATCTTGAGTTGGTACTCGTACATGTAGCCGGTGCCCGCGTAGGAGCTATGTTGGCTTTTATGGTTTTCGTAAAAGTGGAAGTTGTAGTATTCCTCTATGGATATATTATGCCGAAATACCGCTTGAATGGCTTGTCGCCACTGAGCGAGACGGGACAGGCGAGCCTTTTCCTGCACAAAGGATTGAAAGCGCTTGAGCTTAACCCAATCCATTTGTTTTAAATAGTACCCTAAGTATAGTAATCGCTTTGTGTACATTAGTTGTGGCCGTTGAAAGGTTGCATAGGACGGGCGGCGCTTTGGTTCACCCCCTCCCGCTTAAGGACTTTTTGCACTGTCAGCCAAAGAATTTTCAAATCTAACCAAAAGGATTGGCGATTTACGTAGTAAATATCGAGCTCAAATTTACGTTTCCAGCTGATGCTGTTGCGGCCGTTTACCTGTGCCCAGCCAGTAATCCCAGGCTTAACTTCGTGGCGGCGGCGTTGCTCCGGGGAATAGAGCGGAATATATTTGAATAAGAGTGGTCGAGGCCCTACAATACTCATTTCACCACGCAATACATTGTACAGCTGAGGTAGCTCGTCGAGTGAAGTTTTTCGGATAAAGGCACCCACCTTAGTTAACCGTTCGTTATCCGGTAGCAATTGACCGTTTTCGCCCCGCTTGTCCGTCATAGACTTAAACTTAGTCAGGTAAAAGGGGCGTTCTTTAAAGCCTGGCCGCCGCTGCCGGAAAAACGGCTGCCCATTGTTTTGTAAGTATAGTACTGCTATTAGCCCTAATAGAATAGGGGAGAGGACGATGATAATTAAAACCGCAGATAGGATATCAAGAACAGATTTAATCGCGGGATACATCTTGTTCTTTTTGCATGATTTTGACCAATTCTCCTACCGATATAAATTCTACATCCGGCCAGCGCTTTACTATTTGTTGGAGTAAAGCTTGCAAAGCTTCTAACCCCTGCTTTCGATTTTCGGGATCAATATGCCCACAGAAGTTGACGCGGTGCGAACTGATGATGGCGGGCTTTCGCCATCGGAATGCCGCCTCAATTTGTTTTAGGGTGAATGCTACCCAATCGACACCCCGATCTTCGGTAGGCTCAAACACTACATTTCGGACGATGGTGGCTTTGTCGGTGGTTTTATCGCAACGCGTGCGGCTGAAGACCCGCTTATATTTTCCATTGCCCAGGTGCTGTTTGTACATTAAGGGACGGTCAATAGCTTGTATGCCATTTTCCCAGAGCACGGGATACAGGGAGGGGTGAAACTGCTGAGCGGGCGGCGTAAAAGCGGTAGCCCGGTAGCCAAATACGGATTCAAAGGCATTTAAGCCAGATTTCAAAATGCCCGGAAAGCGTTTCAATTCTTCCGCTTGCGCAAAGGAAAAGGCAGCAGTCCAGCCAATGCTTGGATAATCCTGTTGCCGTATCCTTGTATAGGAGTGGTTTTGCAGCGCGCACATGATATCGTGGTCCCGCCGCTGCAGCTTTTCTTCGAATACCTTGAGGTTGAGGTGCTCCCGGCCGTGAAACTGCGGCCGGAGCAAACCCTTGGCGATGCCTTCTTGCCAGAGCGGCCAGGCGCCCGCATAGGCTTCGGGCTGCTGTCCACTCAATTTTTCATAGGTGTCTTGCAGGGACTCGTAGTGGTAGCCCTGATAACCATCCATCTGCAATTGCTCAAAGTTGATGTTGCAGGGGAGGGCGTAAGGGGTGAAAACGGCAGGACGACTCTCCTCGTCCTTTACAGAGCTAAGCACCTCATACAGAGCCTCTAAGTCCGCCCGGGTCTCGAGGGTGTCGTAGGCATCAAAGCGGTTATTCGTTTTTAGACCAGCTTGATCCATATTTTTACGGGCTTGTCTGGAATTGAGGCGGACGTTACCGTAATCATCTATCGCAAAGGATATAAATTTCCTACTAGTCTTCCAACCAAGAAGGTTTTTTATATTGTTGGTTAAATAGTTTTTCAATTAAGGGTATTCAATTTTTTCTCTTCTAATGGTGGGTGCCCTAAATGCATACATACAAACTTTTCCGCATTCGCGGATGTATATTTCTGTGAAGCTGATTTAGAGTTCTCGGAGTAGTATCGGTAAAATTCTTGTTCTTCAATAAGCCGATTGATAAAGGTAGCACACTTATTAATGTCGGTTGGTCCGTAAATCGATCCAATTTTGTTTTTATCAACCAGCTTACCTAATTCGGAATCTTTTTTACCAAAGCAAACGATTGGCTTTCCAGCTCCCATTAAGTTAAAGGTTTTACTTGGAATGGAAACGTAGGCATTAGGCTCATCAATGGTTACCACTCCTATATCTGTCCCAGCTAACATGTGTTTAAAAATCTCTTTTTCCTGATAGGGTAACCACAGACAATTCTTTAATTGTTCAACATGTATTTTTTCCTTTATTAATTGCTTTTTATATCCTTCCCCCGCAATAATAAAAAATACTTTAGAGTTGTTTTCCATGGACTTTGCTACTTCCACTAACAATTCTACGTCATGTCCTTTTCCTAAATTACCAGAATAGACTACATAAAACTTTCGTGGATCTAGATTATATCTTTTGAAGAATTCATTTTGGCTCCTCTCTACTTGAAATCTTCCTACGCTTTGATCTACCCATAAATTAACTACTGGCACCTTAGTGCCATCTGTATACTGCTGAATTTTTTTAGCCATTGCATGAGTTATGGTGGATAAAGAATAAATTTTTTTAAGAGCTTTTTGATTTAAGGTTTTCCACGTTTTAAATATTGCAGACTCTTGGCTCTTTAATATCCCGGAAGTGACTAAAGCATCAGGATAAACATCAACAATAAGATGAGACATTTTTCTCTTCACAAAGAATGGTAAGAAAGCAAGCAATGGAGGATTGGAATAAAGGAAAACTTCGTGATTCCGATATTTGAAAATCAGAAACCAATAGACCTGGATGAAACCAACCACCCAAGATAAAATTCGTGTAAGCGTGTTTTTTACATTGTACGGAACTATTGACTGGACTTTAATCCTCGAATCAAGCTCGTTTCCTAATGGATGTACAACCCCTGCAATAAGAACGACCTCCTCATAATGCTTAGCAAAGGCATTAGTAATATCAATAAATAGATAAGCAGTATGTTGGTTAACTAGTACTATTTTTTTTTTCATAGATTGCAAACAGAGCTTAAAGGTTCTATGAGCGAGAAGCCTCAAAAATAAACAAAGAGCACTTCTCGCTCGAAAGGCTTTTTTAAATCTATTGTTGTGGCTGAAAAGTCTTTACCTGCTTGTCAATCCATTGAAAAGTGAACTTCATTCCGACTTTCAAAGGCTGAGAAACACTCCAATTCATCTTTTCTTGGTAAAGCTTGTTATCTGAGTTTCTACCCATTACACCAACAGGGCATGGAAAGCCATACTTTCCGTAGAATTCTTCTCCATCAATATTTTTAATGGTGATATTTTTCCCGGATAAGTCAATGGTCATCTGAGCTAACTCATTGATTGTAACCATTTCTTCAGAGCCAATATTAACAGGTCCCATAAACTTGTCTTGACGTACAAAACGAAGGACAGCTTCTACACACTCGTCAATATAGAGAAAAGACCGAGTTTGTTGCCCTGTTCCCCAAACCTCTAATTCTCCACCATCTGGCGTTTCAGCAGCTTTTCTGCACATGGCGGCAGGGGCTTTTTCTTTGCCTCCTGTCCATGTCCCCATGGGACCAAAAATATTGTGAAACCGCGCTACTCGCACATCGAGGTCATAGTTGCGGTTAAACGCCAGGAAAAGCCTCTCTGAAAACAGTTTTTCCCATCCATATTCAGAATCCGGATTGGCCGGATAAGCAGAACTCTCTTCACAATTAGGGTTATTGGGGTCTAACTGATTGTGCTCTGGGTACATACAAGCGGAAGAGGAATAAAAAACTTTTTTTACTCCTTGCCGACTGGCCTCGAAAGCTACATTAAGATTGATCATTGCCGAATTGTGCATGACATTAGCATCATTTTCTCCAGTGAAAATATAGCCTGCTCCGCCCATATCGGCTGCTAGTTGATATACTTCGTCGAACCCATTATTTCCCTCAATGGGATGCATGATCTTTTCAACTACTCGGGGATTACGAAGGTCTCCTTCAATATATTCATCGCAGATCTTGTTATGATCCCAAAAGTCATGTTTTGGCTTTATGTCGACAATTCTCACATAAAAACCTTCGTCTTTCAATTTGTTGCCTATATGACCTCCAATGAACCCTCCTCCTCCGAGGACTAATGCTGTCTTTTGCATATTCATAATTTTATGATCGCGTGAAAAATAATTTAGCTTAAAAGATGATGTTTCTTTATCGTAGTAGAATTAGTTCTGATTCTGCCTAACCTTAGCGTACCGTTCGCAGATTTTAACATATTTGTATGTTCTTCTTTGGGGAGTGTCAAAGTTGCTTAACTGCATAACACCAGCACGAGCTAGCTGTTTTCTTAAATCTTCATTTTGAATTAGCTTTTCGACTTTGTTCGCAGCGCTAAACGGACATTTAGGTGTAAAGAAAATGGCAGCCTGCCCACAAATGCTACGGGAGAAACCAAGATCAGTAGTTACAATGGGTTTTTCCATTTTCATGGCTTCGGGGTAGGAAGCAGAGAAACATTCTGCTAGGGTTGGCAAGAACAAGGCATCACACTCCTGATAGAGAGACGGACACGCCTCAGGTGGAATCGGTCCGATATTGTGAATACCGGGGACCTTGTCGCCCTTCAGCACCTTTTCTTCAAAATCTTCTGGTTTAAGTGTCAGTACAAATTCGACATTAGTTATGCCCCGCTTGCGCAGTTCAATTTGCACCTCCGGGATGAGGTCGAGGTTTTTGTGCGGATACCAAGAAGAAATGGTAATAAAGCGAAATACACCATTCTGCTTTTTTGGCAGCTTAGGCGGAAAGGCTTGCCAATCGTCAAAAAAGTGGTTGTGGGTATTGGTAACCGTGTAGACTTTTTCTGTTCGCAGGGCTATACGCACTCGTTGATTGACATCATCGGTTTGCACTACATACGCCGCGGCATCCCTTCGGAAAAAGTAAAAGTGCACCATTTTCTTGAGCCGCATTTTTATTTTTTGGGAGAGCGACCAGCTTTGTACATGCGGCGATTCGGGGTAGATATAAAGGGGCAAATTAAAACCGATGATTTGGGGGGCTTTAGAATGAAAATAAGTAGGACCAGAAGTAGCAATGATAACATCAGGCTGTATTATTTGCTCTAATTTCCTGAGGGCTTTTTGAATGCTGAACGTCTTTTTTAGTGAAAGCAGGCCGAAATCAAAATGGTAAAAGCTGAAATTGGGGGGGAAGTCCGCCTCGCATAGCGATTTTCGCACCCCTGAACCGACCCACACGTGAAACTCATGTTCTTTGTATCCGCAGCATTCGTGTATGAAAGAAAGTGCTACTTGTACGGCACCGCCGAAACGTTGATGAGATGTGTTAATGACGATTTTCATTCTATACTCCTCAGGGATTGATCCAAGCTTTTACCATAGAAATCAAATGTTGGTGGCTTTGAAGCTACTATACAGTATAGTTCAAGTTCTTTCCTGTAAATAAAGTCAAATATTTTTTTATGCATACTACCTTCTTTGAAATATGAAGAAGGCTCATTGTGTGCACTCTTATTTTTTGAAAATTGCCCTATTTCATTTTTTACTTTCAAAGTTATACCGATTTCAGAAAATATCGAATGGAAATGGGGTTCTAAATATTCTGTTCGACCTATATAGTTTACCACGAATTGGTTTCCATCTAAGACGTATTTGCTATTTCGTTTAGTCGGTCTCAATATTGACCAAATTTCAAATGGAATGGTTCTTGCAGTTATTGTATTTAAATAAGTGACTATTGCTCTAATTAAAGTTTTTAATTTTAAACGATAAGCCCAGATGTTGCCCTTAGTCAATGGATTGCCATTTTTTAAAAAGAAATAGCTTGACACAACCTTATCATAAGGATGGCGTATAAATACCACCTTTTTGTAGATATTATAAAATTCAGCCATGTCTTTTCTTACAATTGAAGGCGGTACGTGTTCACCAAAGTTGAAAACCTTTTCATTGGTTAAGATTGTATTTTGCAGGGAGTCCTCAATGTTGCATTTTAATATATTTTGAATATAAGTTGTTCCAGTCTTAGGATTTGCAATAAATATAAATTTATGTTTAGCTGAACTAGTCATAACGTTCTCTTACTATTGGTTGGGTATGATGAATTGAAAATATTTTTGAGCAACAATTTCAGGTTTAAATTTCAATGTTTTCTGCTGAGCTGCAATACTAAACCGATTTTGAATATCTTTATTATCGATTAATAGTTGAAGGTTGTCTTTAAATTTCTTTTCATCACCTTCCGAGATTAGGAAACCATTTTTATTATGATCGATAAGGTCGGCAGGACCTGCCATACAATCGTAGGCGATACAGGCACAACCAGCAGCCATTGCTTCCCCAAGTACATTAGGAAACCCTTCCGATGTAGACATGAACGCAAATATGGCACTTCGGCAGTAGAGGGAAACTACATTATGCTGTGCACCGGTAAGAATGATTTGGTTCTTCATCTGCAGCTGTTGCACTTGACGTTTAAGCTGCTTAGAAAGCTGCATTTGCTTAGCATCGCCTCCGACAATGACTAGTTTCCAGTCTTTTACCTGGCACTGATGAAAAATGTGAACTAAGCGGTCAAAATGCTTTGTAGGGATTAGCCTGCCAACGCTGAGGATGATTTTTTCTTTTGGTTTATCCAAGCAACTTATCTGTGGAATAGGGTTCCCTATTATCCGGATATTACCATTCCATTTATTTTTGATTGCCGCCTTCTTTGCTTGCTTTGTTTGGGCAATATACCCTGCTGCCTTGGGGTATAGTTTGCCCCGCAGCCAGTTTTGCAGTCGTCCCAAGTCTTTTTCTGGCTTGCTACGGTCAGAAATATAGACTGGGTAGGGAAGACCAATTAACGAAAGCAGCACTAAATTATTCCACATTTCGCCAAAGCTTAAAATGGTATCCGGATGAATTTTTTTTATTTTTTTTCGGATGAATGTCAAGGTCTTCAATGTATTCCAAGTTCTCCAGCTATTATCAAAAGGCCAGTTGGGTTTGTGTATGAAGGTCCTGTTCGGAATAGTCTGTAGAACTTCTCGCTTGCGACCGATGAGCAGTAAGTGGAGCTCTAATTCTTCATACTTATCGAAGTGATGCAAAAGAATTGTCATGACACGCTCCATTCCTCCGATACCCAGAGAGTGAATAATCATTACTAATTTCATATTATTATGACTTACATAATTTTTCAGCAATTCTCAATTTAAAAATTACTCCAGTTTTAATCTGATACATTTCGGCCACGGAGATAAGCACCTCGGCCATATTTTCTCTAGGCAAGATTTTGAACACCGCCCGGATACTTTCCCACAGCTTTGCTCTGGCCTTTAGCTCTCGGAGCACTATCCTAAAGTACCGGCAGCTGCTTTGCTGGATTTGGTCCACATAAAATGCCAGCATCATCAGGTAAGCAAAAACGGTACACAGGTTCTCCTGCCCATGGCCAAAGTTATGCTCGAAATTGTAGGACTGGTTCTTGAGCGTATTGAACGTCTCATTCTCAATCTTCCATCGGCTGCGCCCCATGCGCATCACTTTATAAACATTAGCCTTCGTCAGCTTGATGCTCGTTACCCAGCTAAACACTTGCACTTTGCCGTCATTGCCTATCCATTCATAGTACAACATATTGACGCGTACATCTGCGTTGCTATCATTAAGGGCTAAGTCATTGGCATAGCTAAAACGGTGCTCTCCTTGTTCGTCTTCTATAGTGTGCCATTCGGCCTGCCCGCGCTCCACGCGGTCTTCAAATTGGCTGAACAGTGATTTATGGCCGTCCGGCTTGACAGCTATAATGTACTCCCAGCGGACCACCGCGCCCAGCTTCCGGAGGCCAGGCGCACAACTGTACAGCGCATCGCAGACAAACACCATGTGCTGCTTTGAGTATAAACTTTGCAAGTGCCCGAACAGCCTCTGGGCTGCATTGCGCTCGCAATCGTTTTTGGCTGCGCCGTCTTGCTGGACTATTGGCTCGTTATCCAGGACAAAAACCTCTTTTTTGTCCGGGTGCACTATTGCTGCGCTGAGCATCGCATGGTAAAAAGAAGTGCTGCAGTCCCGGTGGCTGCGCTGCAGGCAGTGCTTGCAATTGATTGTTTTTGAACAGAAGTGCTCAACACCGTCCACGCTGACAATAAGGTGCCTGTTCCAGTACCGGTAGGAGTCGAGCACCCCGATTTTGCGCACGCGCTTGAATAAGTCATGGAACCCTTGTCTGAGCTTATCAGGCTTGGCGTTGTCCGTGGGTATGCGCCCAATACCGTAAACAGTAGCAAGGTTGCTGTCTTCAGCCTGGCTGCGCTTACGGAAGGAAAATAAAGACGCACACTTCAGCGAGTAGATGGCGAAGCCGCTTCTCAGGGCATCGACCATTATATAGCTCGCATTTTCGGCGCGGCTATCCTCCATGCGGTTGAACAAACGGGAAATCACTCCGTGATAAAGGCTGTCAAAGCAGCTCAATGATTCTTTGTTTACTACTTTTTCCATCCTGCAAAGTTAGCCAGATGTGCTCATTATCGGAATGATATTTAAATTGAGAATTGCTGCCTATTAAGTTTTGCAAAGGAATATTAGTAAATTTGACTGAATTGTTGTACGAAGGAAGTGAATGAATTATAATAGTAATCGAATTGACTTTGCGCGGTTTTTATTATCGGCAGATAATCATTATAGTGATTTCTAACATCATCTATAATGTTTTCAATGTCAGAGAAGTCCCATTTTGTTGCAATATATGTTTTTCCAGGTTCGTAGATATCTGGATAAGTAAGTAAATGATCCATACTAGGTTTAATTAGTAAACTGCCGTTGATTAGCGTTTCGAAATCTCTATAGCAAATTTCTCCATATCCAAAAGGACTTATTATAGCTTTTGAGTTACGAAGTTCTCTTAGATAATGTTTTAAAGGAATTTTACTCCCAAAAGCAACACCATTTTTATTTGAAAGACTAAAGAGCTTTTCTAGCAGCTTTATTCTATGTGAATCATATTTCGGAGTACCTTTTAACCCTCCTCTGTAGGAAACTAGAACCCTTTTATTTATTTGGGGGTGTAGTTGTTCAATGTGTCTGTAGTATCTAGGTAAAATCGAAGAAGTGCCTAGAGGTAAGTATTTGTGAACAAACTGTGGAAATTTTCTATAATCACATAACCCGATATTCCAACCTACACGTATTTTGGATATAGTCTCTTTAGGGAGAGATGCTCTTTGAATATACTCTTCACTATAATTAAGAGATGGTCTCCAACTATACATTTTAATTTGCTCTTCAAAACATGTATATATTTCAGCTTTCTTAAAAATTTGCTTTTTCAAAATCACATCATAGTAGGAGACAAGTTCAGGCACTAAAAATAATGCAGAATCGCTACTATCAAATAAAACCTTTTTAACTCCGCGGCTTTCAGCATTATGCAATAATTTTTTTATATAATCGAGAGACTTTGATGTAAAACCTTTAGGTGCAAAGTACCCTTTGTTTATCTGCTCATAATATCGTGCATCCACGATCAATATGTCACAATCCAAGATATGTGAATCTCGATGATTTGTTTTAAAAAAAATGGAGTAGTTTGAACTTCTTAATTCTTTTTTCCATTTAAGTATTGGAAAATAGTGGTTAAAACCTCTTTTCCAAGGCGGTCTATGGCACAATATATGAACTTTACGCATGCTACTTTTTAATTCGATTTACCGAGCTGGATGAAACGCTACTCTATTCCGTGTTCAGTGGTCCATTCCTCCAATCGGCTAGATATAAACTCCGGACCATTATCACAACGGATATAGACCGATTTTCCACGCCATTGAATAACTAAGTTGAAGAATTCAATAAGTGTTTTTACCGAAATGCTACTGAAAGCTTGTGCCCAAAAGGATTTACATGGGCATTCATCCATGATATTGTTAATATGTACTTTTTCTTGGCCTGGGCTGACTACCCAGTCGCTTAAAAAATCAGCACCCCACCATTCGTTGATTGCCCAAGAGTCTAGGAAGAGAACAAGGTCAAACTTACTGTCCAGTTTTTGGGGTGGGCTCACACAAAAAAAAAAAAGAAATTATAATAGACCAGATGTCCGAGAATTTGCTCACGCGTACGCGCGCTTTTGTAAATCGCTAGACATATTGTCTAATGATCATTCTATTACTCATTTATTATTGCATTAAATAAGCTGCCCCATTTTTTACCAACATTTTCAATGGTGTATTGCTTAGAAGATTGCAAACATTTCTCTGACAAAGTTTTTCTCAAGGCTTCATTTCCAACTACATCTATAATACCTTCAGCCATAGCATCTAAATCAAAAGGCTGGTAATAAAAACCATTATGACCATAATTGATAATATCTTTTACGGCAAGATAACTGTTAAATAAAAAAGGAATAGCTCCATAACTTTGTGCTTCAAGTACTACATTAGGAAAGCCTTCTTTCTCGGAGGTCATTACAAATATTTTCGCTTTTTCATAAAAAGGTTCTGATTCCTGAATACCAAAAAGCTTTACATTCCTTAAATTCTTTTCTTTGATAGTGACCTCCATTTGTTTTCTTAAAGGACCATCACCCAATATATCAAATTTCCACCCAGGCATAAGATCTTGTAACTTCTCCCAAAGGGGCAAAAGTAAATCAGCTCGTTTATGATCTTTGGATAATTTACCTACATAAAGCAAAGTATTTTCTTTTTTAGACTCACTTGGGTAAACCTCTGGTATTGAATTAGGAATAATTTTCACCTTTTCAGCTAAATAATTGCCAACAAAAAAGTTTAACTCAACTTTATTGGCTGGTGTTAAAAGTACAAAGTAGTCATGTAACCCAAGGATAGCCCTGAGCTGAGAACGGTGCTTAAAAAAATGAAAGCTGTGAATTAAGCCCAGACCCACTTTATTATCAATAATAGGGAACAGCCATGAGGGTAAAGATCTCTGCACTACATTTCTCAAATTGTCTTTAAAATTAAATAATGTGTTTCTTAAGCATGCAATCAGTTTAACACCCTCTTTGCTATTTGCATAATGGCTAAGTACCTTACTGGTGCGTTTGAGATAAGGCATTTGGTTGATAATGATATCAGGCTGAATAGTGTTGAGTAAATCTTTTAGCTGGGTTAAATTTTCGGTTGAAACATCAAGTCCTGGCTGTTTCGAAAAATATTGTTTACCTGGATATTGAATTTTATGACCGAAATGTTTTAAAGAAAAATAATAGACTTCTTCACCTAATGAATAAAAATAAGAACCCATTTTATAGGTAGTGCGCTGTACCCCACCTTGCGTGGGATCAAAAGCGGTGCTCTTGACGAAGAGAATTTTCATGAAGAATATATAGTCAGTTAAAAGGGAATTAAAAACCGCAGCGCCTGTTTGAGTGAAAAGTTCATTTCAGGGTTTATTATTACCAAACCTGGCATAATAAAAGAAAATAAACTTGGATGATCAAACCAACGGCTGGTATTCCAAATAGCAAAAGGAATCATAAGTATTAAGTAGATATTCAGTCCCCATTTAAATTCTTTTTTCCTAAAATATACTGCCGTATCTCTAAGGATTAAGAATAAGCTGATTAAAATGAACATCTCGCCAATAACTCTTGACCGACCGGCCACTTCGGTAATAAACCATGTGAAGTTTGAAAACGCGTGTATTGTAGTACCAAGAGTAAAAAAATAGACAAACAAATTTGAAGGATTGTATATTCGAATTACGAAAAAATACATGATAAAAATTATAAAAACAAAGGCATAGCTTTGTAAGCCAAAAGATTGCATGCTTTTATATAATCGCTGTTCTTTCTTCTTGTTTATATTTGCCCACCTTTCATTAGCAGTTGATTGCTTGTCTATACTGTAGTTTTCAATACGTTCTTTAATGATTTCTTGACCTCCGAAACGATTAGATAGACCCTTATTAGGGTTGAAGCCAGAAAAAACCATGGAGAGCAAAAATGCTGCCAAGGCCAAATTAGGTTTCCTTTTAATGAATAACCCAGCAAGTACTGGCACGATAAACACAATATAAGAAAAATGCACAAGTGGTGTAAGAGCTATAAAAATTAAATACTTGTTGTTCTTGTATTTCAGAAATTTAATGACGCCAAACAATAAAATCCACATGGCAGTCCAAGTTCTAACCGTATTTACACCTTCAACATTCTTATGCATAATAAAAAGGAACCCCACTGCCATAAGAGGTAGATAGCGATTAAATAATGGGCGATCAAAAATTTCATAAATTGAGTTTATGAAAAAGAATCCGTAAACACCAGCCACTATCACAAAAAAGATAGGCGGATATCCTATTATATTACCTGATAAATAGGAAACCACATGTTTGTAAATATCATCAGAACCCACTCCTGATTCTTGAAATACTAAAATTTTTAGTGAGCTATTAATAAATAATCTAAAGCTCATTTCAGGGTAAAAATTCCTTACGGCTTCAAGGTGTCTATGACCATCATTCTCTACATCCATATGTAAAGTAGCTCCATAAAAAAGGAAAAAAATAAAGAGCACGATTTTTTGCTGTGACTTATTTCCATTTTTAAGACCATAATAGAGGCTTATAGCTGGCGCAATAAGAGAAACCAAAAGGTTCTGGAAAAAGTATACTAACTTGTTTTTATAAGTCACTATTATAATGCTATGGATAGAAATTTGACCTTATGAATAATTTGAAGTCTTTAGAGCAATAGCTTTTTGTACTTCGAGTTGACTGAACCGAGTATTGTTTAACCTAAGTGATATAACTTTATGGTTATTTTGTTCAGCGTAAAATTTTCGGTCGTTTGCTGGCTGAAAGATTGTCTTGATTTTGTTCAAGTATAATTTTTTCACCCCATTCTAAATCCCATTTATGGTCGGTGAATTTCTCCATCCCACCTCCAGGATAAAAGGTAAACTCTCCAAAGTATATGTTTGCATCACAGAGATAAAAGTCTATCCTAACAAAAGACCATCCTGAAGATAATTTACGAGCAAGATTTAGAAGATCATCTAGTTTGCTAGGTTTTGCTATCTCTCTGGAATACATTTCATAACCAATAGAATAGGGCTGTTTTTCCCATTTTGTATTATAAATAGCCCGTGTGTGTTTTGAAAAACGATCTACATCCACTTGAATGTATTCTGGTTCTCCATTAAAGCAGAATGTCTTGTAATCTTTCGGTAATGACCCTGAAGCATCTCTTATTAATGGTTCAGCTATTACCTTAGGAGTAATAGCTTTGTATGGTTTTTCTTTTGAGCCAGGGTAATAATTCTTTTTGAGCCAAAATTCAAAGTATTTCTTGGCTTTTTTCTCAGGACTATTTTGTTTATCCAGCACTAAAAAATTCCATCCAGAGCCATGATTTGCCTTTAAAATAAATTCCCCTGGTAATTGGTTATAATTTATCTCAGAGGCTTGATCATATACCGCCAATGTTGGAATTACATACTGTTCACCCAGCGTAAGTTTCACATATTCTTTAACCGCAACCTTATCAGCAAGTGTGGTCATTTGAGCTCTAAAGCCATTTAGCTTAAGCCATTGTATTTTTTCGCTAAAAGCCAGTGGTCTTTGCAAATTCAAAGTCTGTCCCATACGTTCTTTATAGCGCCTTTTGAGGAACGCAGCATCAGTTAAAAACTCTTGCTGCAGTCTATTGTAGATACGGTTTAATAAGTTCATCATTCTCAAGTTTAGATAAATTTGAGTAACTGTTTTGGCGTTTGAGCGAACCTGATGTGAGTAAGATCACTTGTTGTGAATAAATGGATAAGTTTTTCGATGCATATAGCTCTTGTTCTGCCATTGCTTTATCAGGGATAGCCCCGCGCCAGGTAAAGCCTAAAAAGTGGATAAACTGATACTCGTCGCACAGCACGGAATTCTTCGCTGTATGCTGCTTTTGCTTGCCTGAATAGTCATGCTTTTGGGCTTTATAATCCGTGTTGCGCCCTGTAGGGTGCTCGGTAGCATCAAGGTAGAGCATTTGTGCTTGCGGGCGCTGGCGGAACAGCTCGTCCATGTCCCGTCCCGGGCTGGTTGCAAATGCAATTCTTTGATGGCAGTCTCCAAGACCGGCATCAAGATATTGATCCACTTGTTGACTTGACCCTGGCCCATGTCAAAGGTCGCTGCGGCTAACTGCTGCAGGGGGTTGTTCTTAAAGAAATAGAGGACGAAAAACAGCTTGTCTATCTCGCTGGGCAAAGTCCGCGTGGGATTCTGGGCAGCAGTAGTGGAAAGCGGCTTCCGCCTTCCTTGCATCCGGAAATCATAGTGCTTGTGCCATTGTTGCCATGTATGTGTAAATGGGCTCAGAAGCTGATCAAACTCTTCGGTGGACAGGCTGGTGATGGCTAGAAACTGGGCTTTGTTGTCATATATTTTTGCTACATTCATGTGTAGAAGATAAGCATTTTTTTTGGGAACTGCCCTCGCGCAGGCGTCCACGGCTGTGCGTGTGTAAGCGCGAGCGCGGTTTAGAAAAACTATTCATAATCTTTATTTAACAGTTTAACCTTGTCCCAATAAAATTCGAGCTCATCAAAAACCGTAATTGGCTTATCTCTGATTTGATCGTAATTTGATAAAGTTTCATGACCGAAAATAGAACCATAAAGCAATAACGACGATACTGTACCCACTAACTTACATTGTTTTGCATAGATTAAGACTTCTTCCAGAATCATAGTACTTGGAATAATTTTATAAGGTATCGCATTTCTTTTTAATGCGATACCCCATAGAGAATCAATTTCTTTTTGGTTAGGTCGTAGCTTTATAAAAACTTTCCTGTTTTTCAAATCATTATCTAGAATAGATAGAGATAAATCAATAGTATTATCTGTTACTTCTTCTTTAATTTTGAATACCCGAAAATAAGAGTCCTCAATCAAAATTAAACTATTATCATAGATAGAATATTCTTTTTTAGAATCTAGCTTATCTGGAAGTAATATAACTTTTTTGTTTTCAGGCACGCCAGGGAAAGTTAGTGAAGAGAAACCATAAAACTTGGAATTAGGTATAAAACTATAAGCACCTGGAGAATAGGGTAAAGCTAACGATTTTAAATTAAAACCTCGCAGTATTCTACGAATTGCCCTTACTCTTTCTTTTATTGTATTAAATCTAAATTGTGTTTTAGCCTCTATAAAGGTTAAATAGTGTAAACTATTTGGCGCAATATAACTTGCTGTACCCTCTTCAATAAAATTAATTCCTACACAGTTTGAGTGCGTAATTAAAATTCTTTGATAATAATGGACTAAGTCGATGTAGGCCAAAAAACTATCGCCTTCGGTAATACTGGATAAATAATTATCATAATGCTTTACAAGGTTAAATGTTTTTATTTTAGCTAAAGTACTTTGGTTTTTATCATGAAATGTTTTTACAATTTTCCCCAAACCCTCTGGCGGGCGATAATTTGTATAGAGAAAAATCACATCTTCACTAGCTAAGTTTTCGTATTTTATTACGTTGGCAGCGCAAAAAAAAGTTATCGGCGAATGAATAGTAAAAATATACTTCATGCGCGGTTTTTATTTAAGACCTCAGCTAAAAGCCAATCGAGCTCACTATCAATATCATGAGAGCTGTTTTCCCCCATGATATACTTCCGCACCTTACTCATTTGCTGAAGAGGTTTCTTTTTCAAGGATACCGCATCGATTACATAAAGAGCCCCATTCACCTCCCAAACCTTAGGACAATCTTGTCTCCGCGTGAAGTTACCCTCTTTGGACTTCACTAGCCAGCCCTCTTCGTTATCTTCTCTTAGTATATAGTATGGATTAGCTTTGGTCTCTTTTACAGATACCACCATTTCGCAATTTTCGTCAAATGCTGCTATCGCTTCGCGGATATGTCTCGCGGTTCGAAATGGGGAAGTCGGCTGCAGGAGTATAAGGGTATCTGGTTTGTAGCCCTGAGCTTCATAGTACGCCACGGCATGCAAAAGTACCTCATAAGTCCCTGACTCATCCGTCGCTAGATGGGCTGGGCGGAGGAAGGGCACTTTCAGCCCAAAGCTTTCCACAACGTCTTTAATAGCTTCGTCATCGGTTGATACACATATTTGTTCGTCAGGAAAGACCTCTCTTGCCGCTTCCAGTGTGTATTGAATTAAGGGTTTACCTCCTAGGAGTTTGATGTTTTTGCCCGGCACCCCTTTAGAACCTCCACGAGCTGGTATGATGACTAGTTGCTTCATAAATCCAAATGTTTAACATCCGCTTGCGCCTTTTCAAAATCCTCCGGCTTGCCAATATCCAGCCAATACTGCCGCATAGGGTAGGAGACCAGCTTTAGCCCATCATCGATCAGCGACTGCATCAAATCCGTACTATCGTAAAACTGTTGCTTAGGGATTCTGTCAATGACCGATCTCTTCATGAGGTAAATCCCACCATTCGAATAGTAGGTGTAGGTAGGCTTTTCCCGGAAGGAAAGCACGTGATGATTACTCGTTTCCAGGACGGCGTAGGGGACGTCTACAGAGTAGGGGATCGTCGCCACGGCCATATCGGCTCCCTTTTCCAGGAAATCCAGGAAAAAGTCTTCGTAGTCGAGTGTGGTCAGGATATCGGAGTTGGTCACCAGAATATAATCATGTTGCCAATTATCAATCTGACTCACCGCACCGATAGTACCTAATGCTTCCTGTTCCCAGACGTACTGTATGCTGATGCTTTTAGTCTGTCCGTCACCAAAGTATTCTTCCAACTGCTCTCCCAGGTAGCGTACGGATATCCAAAAGTCATCGATTCCAAAACTGCACAAACGGTCGATGTTGTGCTCAATGATGGGTTTGTCCCCGATTTTGAGCAGAGGTTTTGGGGTATTATCTGTCAGTGGACGAAGCCGACTGCCTCTGCCGCCGGCCATGATTACGGCATCAAGCGGTAGGTAAGATTTAAGCTTTTTTAAATTAATGACATTAACCACTTCCTGATTACCATTGAGGACCGGAAGCACTTTAATATCCTGCTTACGCAAAGCAATAATATCCTGTAGCTGATAATTGCCTTTTTCGATATAGCGGGGCGAGCTGAAAGCAAATTTCAACACACTATCATCAGCATCAAGACCATTGATAAGACCCCGCCTAACGTCTCCATCGGTAAGACTCCCGTGAAGTTTTCCGTTCTCATCAATTAAAAATAAGATGGCATCACTTGCCAGTTGATCCAGTTGTCGGAGCGCTTCCCGGGTGGTGGCATCTTTGCTGATAAGGTGTTTACTATAGGGAGGCATCAGTCAGGTGTTTTAGGATACGGTTAGCCGTACCGGCTTTATGATAAATGTTAATCCCATTGTAATCCCCGGCAGCAAGTGCTTGATTTGATACTGTAACCATGGACTCTGCATCAAAGCTGGCATTGATGATATTACCGCTTTGTGGTCTTCCCTTTTGCCGGTCTCCCACATTGACAACACACTTCTTAAAGGAAGCTGCTTCCACAATACCACTTGATGTATTACCCAGCAAAAAGGTAGCCTGACGCATGGCAGCGAAGTAATTAAGCCTGCCAAAGCTTTCTACCAGGAATATGCTATTAGGCTGTTGATTTTTCAAGGTGTCAAAAGCATTTCGAAACAAAGTCCCTTCGGTATCTGCATTAGGCATGGTAATCACTACTGGAACAGTTTCCGCCAACTGTGCTAAAGCAAACGCAGCCTCCTGACTGTATGTCGAATTTTGACCATAGGCTACGGTCTCAGGATGAAAAGTACAAAGTATAAATTCATCAGTTTTGATACCGAATTGTTTTTTTACCTGCCCCCATGAAGGTAGTTTCAGCTGGCTTAAGTTATCAAGGCTCAATGCGCCAACGGCATATATGTGTGGTGCATGTGTTATCTCTTTTACCCGCTCCGCAAAAGCGTCTGTCGCTACAAAATGCAGGGTAGATGCTAAGCTGATTTGATGCCGGTAGATATTGTCGATAGCCCCCAGGGTTGTTTCCCCACCGTGCAAGTGGGCAAATTTTACCCCTTGAGGTATACCTGCCTGCACGGCTGCAGACATTTCGTACCGGTCTCCCAGGGCTAACACCCAATCGAAATCGTGGACAGCCCAAAACTGACTGAAGTTAGACACTACACTGCCATACGCATCGGCAATAGCCTGTGGGGTGTCGGAGAGGGGCATCCCATAAACTTCGTGAATAGGAAAATCGGTAAAGGCTTCAATTTCTGATTTGGTGTAGCCATGGAAACGGGAAAGATGCGTACCGAAAACGATCAACTCGGTTTCAAATTCACCTGAGTGGACTTGCAGCTCTTTCAACAGCGGCTGATAAATGCCAAAGTCCGCCCGGGTACTGGTCAGCACACCTATTTTTAGCCGAGATCCGTCCATAATAATTTAGTGCCTGCTTCCAGGTCATTATTTAATCGACGCCCAATGATACGGTTCCACTGCATAGGCGAAATTCCATCGCCCGGCCTAAGGGCAATCAGGTGCCCCTCTTCAATGACTGTCCCTTTTGGCAATGATGAAGTAAGATGCAAGCTTTTTCGGGCAATTGATTTGTTTGGTAATTCACTAGGGCTTGGCTCTTTCCGCCCATGCCCGCTTATCGCCAGCTCAATATTACGTATAGCATCGACCATTGCTTTTAATTCATCCGGTTCGAGCGAAGCGCGGTGGTCCGGTCCCGGTAAATTCCGGTCTAGCGTAAAGTGTTTTTCAATTACCTTTGCCCCCATCGCTACCGCTGCAATAGGCACTTCAATACCCAGTGTGTGATCAGAATAGCCCACCGCCACTCCAAAGGCTTGCTGAATCGTCCCCATCGCTTTGAGGTTGACGTCCTGCATAGGGGTAGGGTACTCGGTATTGCAGTGCAAGACCGTAATGTCTTTTCGGTCAAGACCTTCTGAGGTTAGCACCTGCAAAGCCGCTTCAATCTCCCCCAGATTCGCCATTCCCGTGGATAAGATAACCGGCTTTTTGAAGGCAGCCAGTCTTTTCAGATAAGGATAATTAGTGATTTCTCCGCTTGGGACTTTAAACTGAGTAAACCCAAGCTGATTTAAAAAATCAAGACCTTCGGGGTCAAAAGCAGTAGAAAAGAAACCGATTTCTTTTTCATTACAGTACGCTATGAGCTCGTCATGCATACTTTCAGAAAGCTCTAGCTCTTTCAGCATTTGGTACTGAGAGGTATCCTGACTACCCGTATTTTTTTGCTGATATGCTGCCTGTTTGGCTTCCCGGCTAACAATTTTATCAGTGGAAAAGGTCTGAAACTTCACTAAATCAGCACCTGCATAGGAAGCCGCATCAATAAGCGCTTTGGCCTGATTGAGATCACCATTATGATTGACTCCTGCTTCGGCTATGATCAGTACAGATTTCTGCTTATTCATATTGAATGGTTTTGGCAGGAACACCTACTACAGTTGAATAATTTGCTACATTTTTTAAAACTACACTTCCTGATCCAACAACTGCCTCCGTTCCAATAGTTACCCCTTGTTTTACTACTGCATTAGCTCCTACGAACGCTCCGGGTTGAACAGTCACATTACCTGCAAGGGTTGCGGCAGGTGCAATATGTGCATAGTCGCCTACCATACATTCGTGTTCGATAACGGCTGCAGTATTGATGATTACGCCTTCACCAATAATTGCTAAAGGATTGATAGACGTATTTCGGGCAATAAAGGCACCCTCCCCAATTTTTGCCTGCATTGAAATCGAAGCATTTGGATGCTTTACAGTAAGCAATGATTTGCCTTGATCTTTGACTCGAGCTGCCATCTTTTTTCTTAGACGATTATCACCTACTCCCAATGTAAATACATCGAATTCCTGCCAGGGGAATTCTTGGTCTGACTCCAATCCTGCGTATTCGAGTTGGTAGGGATTATTGGTCATTTCATTACGATCTGCATAATAGAGATCGGAATAACCCAAGAGGCGGAGTGCTTCCGCCACTACGATGCCATGTCCAGAGTAACCTAGTAGGCAAATTTTAACCGTCGACGACACTGCTAGGAATATTAACAATTCGATCTTCCAGATATTCAGCATTCTCTTGATTATCTCTCTGACAATGCTCGTACATCGGCAAGCGATACATCAATTGCCAGATAGGTCGGGTCATTACACCATTATCATTAGTTTCCTTCAAGAATACATCTCTTTGTGCGCGATTCTCCAACTTTACCGCCATAAGCCAATAATTCCATTGGGAGGTAGTTTCCGGCAAAGGTATCAGCTCTGCCCCTGTGTTGTTTTCTACAAAGAATTTGTGATATTGTTCATATACTTTACCTTTGGCTAAGCGATATTCCTCTAGTTGCTCCAGTTGAGCTAGCAAAAGGGCTGCATTCACGTTTGGCATTCGGAAATTATAGCCTAACTCATCGTGGTAATACTCGTATGGGTGAGGTTTTTTAGCAGTAGTGGTTAAATGCTTAGCATTTTTTCCCAACTGTTCATCATTCGATACAATTAAACCTCCACCACCAGCAGTAATAATTTTATTTCCATTAAAAGAAAAAGTTCCTATTGCCCCAAAGCTACCGGCTGACTGCCCTTTGCTTTGCGACCCCATAGCTTCTGCTGCGTCTTCAACAAGTGGAATATTCCATTTGTCGCAAATGGACTTGATTTCATGAATGCGAGACATAAAACCAAATGTGTGCATAGGAAGAGTAGCAGCGATTCGCCTCCCGGAATGCTTATTGTAAACGCCATCTTCACGTTTATCGCCAAACTCGTCCAAGAAATCACTCAACGCTTTAGGTGACATACCCAAGGTGTCTTGATCTACATCTACAAAAACGGGCTGGGCACCGTTGTATGCAATTGCATTAGCGGTTGCTACGAAAGTCAATGCCTGCGTAATTACTTCCTCATTGCGCTCCACTCCGACTAAACGTAGTGCCACTTGAATAGCTGCAGTACCGTTTACTACTGCCACTGCTTTCTTTACTCCGGTATACGAAGCAATAAATTCTTCAACTTTATCAACGAATTTACCTACCGAAGATACGAAAGTGGAGTCTATAGTTTCTTTTAAATATTCCTTTTCGTTTCCTTTAAAATGAGGGACATGCAAAGGAATAAAATTGTTGGTTTGATATACTTCCCGGACTTGCTCAATAAATAGTTGGTTGACCATTAATAATTTATTTCGTAGTTGCCGTAATGCTTTTTATTCTTCAATGAATCTGCGTAAACTCCCATCTCAAGAGCATTAATAAGCTCTTTGATTCCCATTGGCACGGTGTATTTTGGCTCAAAGCCTAAAGTCTCTTTTACCTTTTTGAATGATACTTTATAATTTCTTGGGTCAGAACCCTTCTCTGTGTATTTGACCTTTGCATCAGGTAAAAATTCGAGAATTGAGTCTACAATCATTTTCTTTGTGTTGTTATTTACATCGCCTCCTGCATTAAATACTTCGAAATCAATTTTTTCTTTGGGGGCTGATAGGACTAAATCAATTAATTGGGCAAAGTCTCGGACATGACAATAAGGTCTCCAAGTATGTTCGTCAAAAACCAATAGCTCTTCACCAAAGAAAAGATCTCGAACAAACTCACTTACACTAAGGTCAAATCTCATGCGCGGCGATAATCCGAATGCTGTGGCAAACCTCAAGACAGTTGCGGTGTAAGAAACCTTACCTTTCTTTGATAAAAGATGCTTTTCTGCTGCGACTTTAGCTTTAGCATACAACGACAGTGGGTTCAATTCAAACTTTTCATCTGCTAATTCGTTTTCGCCTATAAGACCATAGTTCGAGCAAGTGGAAATAAATAGTAAGTTTGAAATGTTTTTATCGTCAAAGAAGTCAATACAACCTTGAATACCATCTTCATTGATTTTTTTACTTTCAGTAGTGTATTTTTTTGTGATAGGGTCACCAACTAAACCAGCTAAGACAACCACCGAATCAACACATTCTGCTGATGCTAATTGAAGCTTTTTAGGGTCGTTAATATCTCCAAGAATTAATTTATAGTTTGGATCTCCTAGATAGGGTTGAATCGCAAATTGATTTTTGTAAACAAAGTTATCCAGTACTGTTACATGGTAACCTCTTCTTAAGAAATCTGCGGTTATAACTGTACCTACATAACCTGCGCCACCTAAGAGTAAAATATTCTTCTTCATAGGTCTAAATGATTTTTAATGATATGTTCTGCTATCGCCAAAGATGCCGTAGCACCAGGAGATGGAGCGTTTAGTACATGTATTTGGTTGTGAAACCTTTTAATTTCAAAATCCATAAGTAATTCTCCAGAAACTGACATTGCTTGAGCTCTAACCCCAGCTGTTCTTTCTTCAAACATATTTGCTTCAACATCTGGAATAAGTTTTTTGGCTTTTTTTACAAAGCCATCGATTGTCATAGAACTCTTCAATTCCTCAATACTGAATGCAAAATGATTTTTAAGGAATCGTAATAAGCCTATGTATGATAATGACTCAATAGCTTCTCTCAAATCAAAGTCTTTCCATGTGTACCCTTCCCTACTTAATGCTAATACAGCATTAGGTCCGACCTCTCGACCACCGTTAAGTAATCTGGTGAAATGGACTCCTAAAAAAGGAAATTGAGGGTCAGGGACAGGGTAAATTAAATGGTTTACGAGATGATTGAACTCTTTTTTTAACTTCAAATATTCACCTCTAAAAGGGATTATTTTCAGATCTGGTTTTTTCTTGGTAAAAAGCTTGTAGTTTTTATCAGAATATAAACCAGTACAATTTATGATAAAATCAAATTCCTGACCAAGCTCTGGTGTATGAATTACAGACTTTTTCGTATTCAATTGATCAATACGGATAACTTTAGAGTTTTCTAAAACTTCGCCTGCATTGTTTTTGATAATTTTTTCAAAAGCTTGTAGTACTGATTTGTAGTCTACGATACCTTCTTCGGGAACAAGCAGGGCTTCTTCTGCTCTAACGTGTGGTTCTCTTTTTCTAAGTTCTTGCTTTGTTAAAAAGGTTAGACCATTTAATCCATTTTTTTCCCCCCTTGTTGCTAAATCTCTCAATCTTCTTATCTCATCATATGTTGTTGCTACAACAACCTTACCCGATATATCATGATTAATATTATGTTCTTCACAAAAAGATACCATTTTATGAATACCATCTACAGCCAGTTTGGCTTTTAGCGAGCCCGGTTTGTAGTGTAATCCGCAGTGCAGCACACCACTATTATTTCCAGATTGATGACTCCCAACTTGGTCTTTTTCAAATACGGTTACGTTATGACCTTGCTTAGAAATTAATTGGGCTATTGCTAAACCTAAGATTCCTCCTCCTATTACTCCTACATCCATATTGCTTAGAATTACTCTTTAAATAGAGGTGATGAGGATTTATAACATTTTTCATGCGATAATCCCGCTAGAGGCTTTTGACTCTAAAGTTTTGCAGGAAAACAGTATCCGCCATGGTATTGTACCTCAAAGGGGTAATAACTCTGCAAATCAAACTAGCCATTTTTGTTCTTTTGACGCCAATGATTGCATGTTTTACCTGGATCCTCTGCTTGTTTCCTCGTTTGTGGAATTCTTCTTGAAATTTTATTTTGATTGCACTTCATGAGTATTGAATGGTTGTGCTGTATGAATTGCCTGGCAAACTATTAGTCCATCGCAATCATTGTCCTCTAGCCATCATAGCTGGAAGTCAGGGTCAGCCTTTAAGCGTTTGAGGTCAGTCATCTTCTAATTCTAGTCGCCCCCGTGGTAATTGAACCTGGAAAATGGTTATTTAATTGGGTAGGCTCCTAATGTTTTTTGATAATATAGTGCGACCTTTACCACTGCAATTTTATTTGTATGAAGTAGTCAAGATTCTACACTATATGTCATTTAGCGGAATCTAGATAGGGGGTATCCTGAAATTAGTTTCGAGACACTGGCTCAGAAGCTATAGTCTATTCGTATTTAATATTTAGCGAAGTGATTATTGAGTTTTTTTCTACCTTATTTTTGATATAATCAATTGTATCTTCTGTTAATTCGTTTTTATATGACCCTATTATACCTTTTCTTGCAAACTCCCCTTTGTTAGCCGCCGCCATGCCATGTTGTTGATCTTTAATTCGACCCATAGTTTTAACGGAATTAAATGATGATAACTCTATAGCTTTTTTTAACTTATCCAGATCACAATTATGATTTGGATAAGAGAAGCTGAGTATTTTTTTAAAACTTCCTACAGGTTCTTTTAAAAGCTCTTCGTAAGAGACTGCAAGAACTTGATGTTCGTCAAGTTGACTGTAAGACACCATATATTTTTCCCAGTCTACATATCTTAACTTTACGTAGGCGTTTATATCATTTTTTGGATAACCGATTCGCTTTAAATTATTTCTGTTTTTCACATGATAGTTCCAGGAGGAGGCTAATGTATCTAGCGGATTTCTATATATCAATAAGTACTTAGATATGAATTTAGAGTAATCGCTTTTGAATGGTGCATGAGTCCAGACGATTTTATCTATTAGGCTATTACTTTTTCTGGAATACTTTTTTCTATTGAAAGGACGTTCTAATATTAAATTTTGAATCTCATTCAATTCAGAATAAGTGATAGTTGATGCTACTGTTTCTTGCTGTAAAATTGAATAATGTGCTAAAAAGAAACGCAACCAGGTATTACCGCTTTTAGGATATCCGCAGAGAAGAACATGTTGTCTAGAAAATTTTCGGATTAGTTTCAGGTTATTAAATTCTATCTCTGTTAGTTTTAAATTACGTTTCTTCCAGTTTATAGTTTGGTTGTATATTAGCAACTTTAGATACAACTTAGGGAGATTTTTTTGGATTATTTTTTTCATTAGATTTTAATCTAAAGTGGTCTAATTCCCCGATGCTTGCATCGGAAAGAAATAATGTTATGCCGCTTGATACTCCGAGGCTCTGCCTCGGGGCAGTTCATTCAAGTTAATCAAGTTAAAAGATTAAACAAACGTGCGCGCACCCGCTTGCGCGCCGCGTGCATACGCGGAGCTCCGAAAGCGGACTCGCAGGTTGTGCAGGCCGCAACCAATGATGAAAATTTGGTGCCGTATATTTTGCTTCCAGTACCGCATCGGGCGGGAGAGCAAGGCCAATCGTTTGATGCCGCTGATGCCATGAACTTTAGACTTTTCAAATACTTTTCCTGAATGCTTTTCAATATCCCTCTTAAAAGAATACAATACCTTCTTATAATCAACTATACCCTCTTCAGGTACCAATAAGGCTTTTATAGCCCTAGCATATGGTTCTCTTTTCTTTAATTCGGCATTATTTAAATATTGAAGCCCCTTCAGACCATTTTTTTTCCCTCTGAGGGCAAGTTTTTCAAGCCTAGATAGTTCTTCAGAACTATTAGCTACCACGACTTTACCACAAACATCATGATCAATATCGTTAACCCTGCAGTACTCTATCATTTTCCTTACTCCTTCAACTGCAAGCTTTGCCTTTAGAGAGCCTGGTTTGTAATGTAAGCCACAGTGCAATACCCCACTATTATTACCTGATTGATGACTTCCTATAGTGTCTTTTTCAAAGACAGAAACTTGATGTCCTTTTTCTGATATCAATTTTCCAGTGGCTAATCCAATTATTCCACCTCCAACTACTCCTACTTTCAAGATATAGAAATTAAGGTTTTAAGATTGAGTATGAAAAATAAAGTCTTCTTAAAACGAATTCTTTAAGGAAGACGACCTTTATCCAATTTTGGAAAAAGTTAATTTCTCCTGTCTGTTCCAAGCAGGCAAGACATAAGGCAGAGCTCTCCCGATTCCTGTGGAGTTACAAAATATCGCCTTACATCACTCGGCGCCACAATAGGCTGAGTTTTCGCTAACCTTTGATTAAAACTATGTAGTAAAGAACCATCCGAAAATGCCACATTGGCAAATCTTGCCATCGAGATACCAATATTTTGGCTTTCGCGCATGGCAAACATTTCCATAATCCGCTTTGAAGCCCCCATCATGTTGACCGGATTTGCAGCTTTGTCTGTCGATACGCAAAAATATTTTCGGGTGCCTTTATCTATGCTTTGTTGAATTGTTTTCGTCGTATTGAAAATATTGGTTTCAATCATCCGCATCAGCGTATAGGGGTCTTTTTCGCTGCGTACGTGCTTCAAAGCTGAGAGATTTAGTACGTAGTCATAAGAGCCATCGGCCTGAATAAATGCATCGTATTGCCAGGAGCCGATATCGAGAGCGAAAGTCTTGAATTCTCCATCGATGTATCCATAGGAGCTTCGTATGTCTCTGACCAGTTCTACCAGATTGTTCTCACTGATGTCGACAACATGCAGCTTTTTGGGGTTGCGTTTAAAAATTTCTTTCGTGACGGCTTGCCCTATAGAGCCAGCACCACCAAGTACCAGAAAGGTAGAATTCGTCACTAAATCATCTAGTGTCGATTTCACTTTTCTCACATCCACACTTAATAAACCACTTTTTCGATTAAGTAAACCTAGTATACTCAATTTTTGATATTTTACAGTAGTTATTGATGAGAAAACTTATCGAGCTTTGACTATGTTTTATTGGAAATTACAATCGTTTATGGGTTTTGTACATCAATTGGTTGTCCCCCAATCATCTTAGGGTACACACTTTTTAGTTTTGAAGTATAGTTTGAAATACCCATTTTTAATACATTTTCTAATCTTCTATCTCCACTCACAAGTCGTTTTGTAAATAAATTATGCATAAACATATAATTCATAAATATATCGTGGACGGAGAAATTCAGTGTTATAGTTGCTAGCTGTTTCGGGAATGGATTACCATATGAAGGATCGTAATCATAACTTGTAAATAAGTCTACTCCATATATCTTAATGGATTTTGGATTGAATAACAATAAATCAGCTACCGTATTCTCCATCATTGAAAATGAGCCATTCCAATTTAAAGTAACTGTACTTGGGATGACATGCACAGAACCATGTTTGGATAGATTTTCAAGATATTTCGTCCTTTTTACGATATGGAACTTAACATTAGGAATTATATCATTAAAGCCTTGCTTTTTCAGACAATCAATTCGATAGTTATTGTATGTAACTATGGATGGTTGAGCATGATATTTATTTTTAACTGCTTCACGTTTTGAGTTAAGTGCATTAAGCTCTACGATAATATCATGGCTTTCAATTTCTTTTTTATAATTATCATCGAACTTTAAGGGACCTACAATTGCAATAGACTTGGAGTTTATAAACTCAAAGAGTTGTGGAGCATCATTTTTGGCTTTTTCGTAGTTATTTAGAAATATTGCTTCCCAATATTTATTGTTATTGCCTTTAAGTCTTTGGATTTCTTTTTGGAACTCGTTAAGATTGCCACTATCAAAAAGCTTAGCTAAGTTTAATGTGTTGTAATTAAAGGGATAAACCACTCTATTTAGCTTGCTTTTTGCATCGAATTGCTTATAAGAGAAGTTCCTACACATAAGTGAG
Organism: Phaeodactylibacter sp.; assembly: GCF_040219495.1. GTDB lineage: Bacteria > Bacteroidota > Bacteroidia > Chitinophagales > Saprospiraceae > Phaeodactylibacter. Next base: position 55,208 of record NZ_JAVJSK010000067.1, read on the forward strand.
GATTGGAAAAAACCCATAGCCAAAAAGTACATTGAAAACTCTAACCATTGACCAGGAGTCAAAATATTTTTTGATCTTTTGATTTTTTCTAAAATGGAAAGAACTTCTTCTTCTGATCGACTTTCTTGATATGAGTAGACGATGGCATATAATAGGCTTTTTATATTGTTATCGAACTCAACATCTAGTTCTTTCAAGTGGAATTCTATTAAGTTCAAGTTGTAAGAATCGTTAATCAAATTAGATAGAAGCATTTGAAACTTGACAGCCCTAGGATTTCTATTTCTGTACTGTTGGAGGAGAAGACTGTGCTTTTTACCTATAAAGGATGTGATTTTATTTCCTATTCCGTGTTTCATCTATTTAAGTTCATTTTCGTCGAGAAAGAATATTTCCTACTTATTTTGCTACTATTCTTATTCTCCAAGGAAACGGTCTCCTTTCTTATAAATTCGGGTAGACCGCTTACCTATCCAGCCTTTTAGAAATTTCGGATGCCCCCCATACCCCGGTCGAATACTCCGCACATTATCCTCCGTAATCACCTCCCCCTTCTTAATATCCTTCACCACATAAAGCGAACGGCTAAACGCCCGCCCTTTAATCTGTGAATTCTCCGAGGCTTGCCTCGGAGAATTCACAGATTTAGGATTTTTTTACTGCTTATTTGAAATTTCCAAATCTGAAACGTCTCCTTTGTTTCTTATCTGCATCTTTAACTCTGCTAAAATCCAGTCTTCAATGTTGTCGATGTCTTGTACTTCAATTTCACTAAGCAATAATACTCCACTATTTGCTCCAAATAGCTTTTGCTCTTTCATAAAGTTATCAACACAGAGCCAGTAAAACTGGCCCGCATCATGATAGGCTGTAGGTAGGTCTTGTGAGCGAGTTTTCTCATATTCTGGCCAATTCATCAATACCCTACCATCAGGTTCCATCTTTAAGGACCGCCAAATAGGATAGCTGAAATTAATTGCAGGAAAGACCGACATGTAGCCTTTTGCTTCTAAAATATTAAAGGCTTTTTTCAGGTTAGCCGTACTAATAAGAGGAGCAGTAGGGTATATACAGCATACAAATTCAAAAGAATTACCTATTATTTTGTAATGCTGCAGCACTTCATGAATAACATCTGAAGTAGTTGCAAAATCATCTGCATTTTTATTGCTTCGCATAAAAGGCACCTTTGCTCCGTGGCTTCTTGCAATCTCAGCTATTTCTTCATCATCTGTGGAAACCATTACCTCATCAAACAAACCTGATGCTATAGCAGCTTCGATGGAATAACTAATTATTGGTTTTCCCAAAAAAAGCTTAATGTTCTTACGAGGAATACGCTTACTGCCTCCTCTTGCAGGTATAATGGCAAGTTTGCTCAAATTGTAAGAGTATTATTATTAGAGTTAGTTAATTCATGATACTCGGTAGCCAACAAAGAAATAATTAACGAATCATAATAGGCACCCTTATAAAAACAGTTTTGACGAAGTTTACCATCAATTTTGAAGCCCATTTTTTTTGTAAAAAAATCGATCTTTGCATTGTCGTATTCATATAGTTCCATCCATATCTTATTCATATTCAGAAAATTGAACCCATACTCTAACAATCCCTTTGCTGCATCACCGCCATAGCCCTCAGAATTTAGATATTCACCCTTTTCACCTATATAAATTGAAAAGTCGGCTGATCTCAATATCCAATCAATGTATAGTAGCCCGCCGGCGCCTATGAGTCTATTATTTTCTAATTCAAGGATAGCAAACATATAGTCATTGGAACTTTGGTTCACTTTAGTTAGCCAAGCCCGCTGGTTGTACATACCCAACTCTTTGACTTCTCGAAAATTTTTTCGGAAATGAGGCTGATTCCTCCAATCTCGGAGTTGTTCCAAATCATCATCTTCAATGGCACGAAGGCCTATTTTTCCCTGTATTATCATCTCAGTTGAAGTGCTTTTCTGTAAAATGCTCACCAGCAGCGATAGATTTCTTTAATTCTTTCCCAACCAACTCATCGATAAAATAAGGCGCATAACTTGCCTCAGGCTTAGGGCGTAAGACAACTATATCTTCTTTTTTAAGAATACTACCAATTTTCATGTTGGCGACGGCCCGTAAAGATCTTTGTTGTACGACCAACGAATCCTTTTCGTTCTCCTCAACTTTCTTAACACCATCTCCCAGCGAACAGTAGATTTCATTACCTAAATCTACCATGGTTCTCCACAATGCAGGGTTCATGGCAAACTTATGATCGGGGCCATCTCGGTGATTGTCATCAGTAAAATGCTTCTCAATGATCCTTGCACCAATCGCGATAGCCCCTCCAACCGTAGCACAACCGAGTGTATGATCAGAAAGCCCCAGCACCACATCTGGAAAAGATTCCTTATAAGTATTAAGTACATTGAGGTTCACATATTTATACTTATCAGCATCAACAGTATAGTTTGTATTACACTGCATTAAGCAAACCGGGTTATCATATTTATTAGCAACCTTCATTACTCTTTCTACATCTTCCATTTCTGAAGCTCCCGTTGCAATAAGCACTGGTTTATTCTTTGAAAAAATGAATTCTATTATGTCGATCCATGTAATATCACCCGACCCTATTTTATAAATATCAACAAAGGGATCAACTAAGTCAACGGATTCAAAATCATAAGGGCTGGTGAAGTACTCGATACCAACTTCGTCACACTTCTCTTTAAGCTTTGCAGTCCATTCTTTGTTGATACTAGCATCTTGGTAAGTTTCAAAAACTGACTTTTTCCAATTCTCCTGATGCGAAAGCTGTCTTGAAAATTGTTTGAACCCTTTCTCGCTAACAATTTTTGATGCCTGGAAATTCTGAAACTTTGCTGCATTAGCACCTGCTTCTTTGGCGAGTTCAATCAACTTAAACGCTCTTTCGAGCTTTCCGTCGTGATTGGCTCCGATATCAGCAATATAATAGGGTGGATGATTGGGGCCGACAGGCGTATTTCCTATTTTAAAACTCTTGTCCATATTCATATACTTGATTAAAATCGCGTTGAAGTGTTTTAAGACATTCCTCAATACCAGGCACCGCCACTCCTGAACTTTCCAGCCTGGTTGTATTGAGACTTGTGTTCAGTGGTCTTCTTTCTCCCAAGCTTACAGGATCAAGTTCTACCGGCTTAATAATATCCTGATCAAAACCAAAGGTAGCTGCAACTTTAATAAGGAAATCGTACTTGCTCAGCGGGTTTTTGCATCCAAAATGATAGGTACCCGGCTCCGGGCTCAGGTTATGAAATTGCACAAGCATTTCAGCAAGATTACCGGTGTAAAGAGGATTGAACATTACATTGCTGAAGCCATTGATTTCCTTCCTTTGTGCAAGCTCCTTATAGGCCCATTCAAAGAGGGATTTTCCCATCGGAAAATGGAAACCAAAAATATTGCAGCGGACAATAAAAGCTTCGTAGGCATTAGCGGTTACTGCCAGCTCGCCCTGATGCTTCGTTTCTGCATAGATGTTAAGAGGCTTTGTTTCATCCGTTTCACGGTAGCGGTCTTTTTGCCCATCAAATACCGAGTCTGTAGAAATATAATATACCTTCTTAATTTTGCTACTCAATAACTCCGGAGACTTAACGTGTAACCTTTTCGTCTCTTCGGGATTCTCCTTACAATACGCCAGGTTAACAAAAGCTGCGCAATGGACCAGAACATCAAAGTGCTGATCATTCAGAAATTGTGATAGCGCCTCAAGGTTGGAAAGATCTAATTGAACGTGATTTTCAGAAGCCTCAAAAGATGATCTGGAGAGAGTAGTAATCTTGGCATCATTGTAAAACGACCTGAAAGCATCAAAGACCATTCTTCCAAGCATTCCAGAGGCTCCAGTTATCAATATCTTTTCTACCATCTATACCTCTCTAAAGTTTGGATCAACGTGTTCTTTGATTAGCTTTCTTAAGCTTTCCACCGTCTCCCACTCCGTATTCTCCCCGGAATTATACCGAAAGCCCATGTCCACTTTCTCCGCTTTGAAGTGCTCCACGTATTCGCCCAGCTTCCATTTGTGAGTAGAAGGCAGGATAGCGTAGTATTTGCCCAAGTCGTAGGTGTAAAAAGAGTCAGAGGCCGTAATCATCTCCTCATGGATTTTCTCCCCCGGACGGATGCCGATAACAGGCTTTTCGCAATCCGGGCCAATCGCTTCCGCTACATCCAGTATGCGGTAAGAGGGGATTTTTGGCACTAGGATTTCACCGCCCCAGGCGTGCTCAAGTGCGTGCATCACCATATCCACCCCGCTCTGCAGGCTGATGTTGAAGCGGGTCATTGTGGGTTCTGTGATAGGTAATACCCCCTCTTTCCGTTTCTTCAAAAAGAAAGGAATAACTGAACCATTACTGCCCATCACATTACCGTAGCGCACTACAGAGAATTTGATGGGGTTCCAGCCGGTGATATTGTTGGCAGCGACGAACAGCTTGTCTGAAGCAAGCTTGGTGGCCCCGTACAGGTTGACAGGAGCGGCGGCTTTATCGGTAGATAAGGCAACTACCCGTTCCACTTCTGTTTCCAGACAGGCATTGATCAGGTTCTCTGCACCAAGGATATTCGTTTTCACGCACTCCATTGGGTTATACTCCGCAATAGGCACATGCTTCATAGCCGCAGCGTGGATGACATAATCAATGCCTTTCAGCGCTCTTTTCAGGCGTTCGTAGTCCCGGATATCACCAATGAAATACCTTACACCCGGATACTGACTCGCCGGGAACTCCTGGGCCATTTGGAATTGCTTCTGCTCATCGCGGGAGAAAATGACGAGGCGCTTGATTTTTGGCGAAGACTCCAATATCTGCTTGGTCAAAGCTTTGCCCAGGGAGCCGGTCCCACCGGTAATCAGTAAACTTTTAGCTGTTAAATCCATCGCTGTTTATAATTCTTGCAATTCTACCATCCGTTTAAACGAAACGGACTGCTCAATTAATTCTTCATAGCTACCAATGTGGTCAATGCGCCCTTTTTTCAGCACCACTACCCGATCAGCATTTTTGATGGTGCTCAGGCGGTGAGCGATTATTAACATAGTGTACTGCCCTTTTAGCAGGTCTATGTTTTCCTGTATCGCCCGCTCTGTTTCCGAGTCGAGGGCAGAAGTAGCCTCGTCCATAAATAGGAAGTCGACGTCCTTGTACAGCTCCCGCGCAATGGAAATCCGCTGTTTTTGCCCCCCACTGAGGCTGATGCCGTTGTTGCCGAGGCGGGCGTCCTCTGCGGTTGGCTGTTCCAGCACAAAGTCGAGAATACTGGCCTTGCGCAGGGCTTTCCGGAAGCGCTGCAAATTTTTCGGCGTCTTTTCCGCCCAGAAGGTCACATTATTGAAGACCGTATCGTCAAAAATGACCGCTTCCTGCGTAATGTAGCCAATGCGCTGCTGCAGGGATCGAATATCGATCTCCTGACTATCCAGGTCATCAATGTACATCTGCCCTAGACTTGGCTGCAGCAGCCCGCTCAGTAGGTTCATCAGGGTGGTCTTGCCCGAGCCACTTTCGCCCACCAGGGCCAAGGTCTCATTGCGGTGCAGGCGCAGGGTGATATCTTGTAGTATCCAATCACCTGTCTGATAACCGAAGTTGACCTTTTCCAGAGTAATGGCATCGGCAAAGCCAGGCACTTGGGTTTGCCCATTCTGCTCCTGCTCTGCGCGCAGCTGTGCCACAAAGTCGGTCATATTGGTCAGAGATCCGGAGAAGCTTAGGAATTTATTATAAGAGGTCTGTAAGGCAGTAACTGAACTCAACGCCCGGTAAAAAAAGAGTAGGCTTAGGATTATAGTCGCCAGACTGCCACCCATTAAGTGTACCTGCACTAGAATAGTGCCCACCACAATAGCCATCATCAGGGGCTCCCGAACCCCTGCCATTATGCTATTCAGCACCCCCATTTTTCGCACCGAGTCCTCAATTTCGTACACCTTTTCTTTTAGGTTTTGGGCGTAGCGACGAATGCTCCCCGTTGCCTTCAGGTACTTAAAAAAGGCGACTTCTTGGATGAGTAAGCCCTGAAAGCTATGGCTGCTTTTTACCAGCCGTTGCGATAGCGCTTTGGTCTTTTTGTATAGAATGCTGAATAAAAAATTAGAGAGTACACCACCCACCAATACCAGCAGCGCAAACTCTGGATTAGCCAGGAAAGCTAGACCCGCGTATGTCAGCACGAGCAAACCCTTCTGTAACATTTGGCTGTACATACGGTAGGCCTGCACGACCCGCTGCACTTCTCCGCTCAATGTATTTTGTATAGCGCCAGCGTCGGCGGTCACAAAGGCTTGGTAGCGGTACTTGGTTAGGGCGTCTATCGTTTCCACCCGTACCTTGCGGATGAAGTACTGCTGGTAAATCACATTAAGGTAGGTTTCCAGCCATTTGGCAATGCCCTTCAGGCAGAAGAAGAGCAGCATAGTGAGCAGCACCACAGTGAGGGTGAGCTGCAGCCCGAGGGCTTGGATGCCGTCGAGGAGAAAGGCCAGGTTGCCCATAGCGGCACTGGAAGCTTGGGTTTCCTGATCGGCGACCAGCTCTAGTAGGGGGAGGAACATGGCTAGGCCTAGCCCGTCTAGCAGTCCGACTAGGATGCTGACGATTAATAATAGCACTAACCTGTACCGGAGATGCTGGTAGAAGTAGGCAAGGGAACTGAAGTGTTTTTTTAGGAAGGTTTTGATGCTATATTTTTTTAGTTGAGAAGAGGAGAAGTTTAGGCGAGGGAGTTGAAAAGTGGAGGACTTGGGGGGTGCCGGGGAAAGTTGAGAAGTTGAGTGACCACCGGTACCCTACCTCGGCTACTCCTCAACTCCTCAACTATTCCTCTTCTCAACCTATACACTCTAGACTTCTTTCCCTAAAACAATTTCCATCTCTTCTTCTTCCGATCCTCCTCATAGTACCCATACCCATACCCATACCCATACCCATATCCATATCCGTACCCATACCCATACCCCTTACCCGCCTTCACCCCATTCAGCACAATAGCCGGGTTCTTCAGCTTTTGATCCTTCCGCATTTCCTCCAGCCCGCTCAGCATTTCCTTAGGTGTTTTGCCGTAGCGGACCGAGAATAACGAGATATCGGTATAGGGCTCCAAGAGGAAAGCATCGGCTACGAGCCCGACCGGAGCGGTATCAATAACGATGTAATCAAATTGCTGCTTGAGTTCTGCAAAGAGCTGAGCGGTTTTTGATCCACTCAAGAGCTCTGCCGGGTTTGGTGGTATCGGTCCACTGGGGATAAAAAACAGGTTTTCATTGATTTCTGTGGGTCGGATCAGGGCATTGATGTCAATATCTGCTACGAGGTAGTTGGTAATTCCTTCCCCTTCATAATCCGACTCTTCGGTCAGGTATTTGGATAGCTTTGGCTTACGGAGGTCCATACCTAGTATGACCACCCGCTTCCCGGTCAGCGATAGCGAAATCCCCATATTAATAGCAATAAAGGTTTTACCATCCCCACCCATCCCTGAGGTAATCAGAATCGTCTGTTTATTTTTCCCCTGCGTGAGGTAATTCAGGTTGGTCCGCAGTAGGCGGAACATCTCCGCAATGCCGGTACGGCTATTGGCTTTGACTACGATAGGGTTGCCGCTCTTACTTTCAGCAATCGCACCCAAAACCGGCGTTTGGGTTAACCCTTTAATATCCGCTTCACTGTAGATTTTATTGTCCAGCATTTCCCTGAGGAAAATCAACCCAATGGGCAAAGCAAATCCAAGCATTAACCCAATGGCGTAGATTTGCATAGGGTTTGGCGAAATCGGCCCTCCACCAGCAATAGCCGGGTCAATCACCCGTGCATTAGGCACGGTAATCGCCGCCGAAAGCGCCGTTTCTTCCTTTTTTTGCAACAGGAACAAAAACAAGGCCTCCTTAATATTCTGTTGCCGCTTAATTTCCAGCAATTCCCTTTCCTGACGTGGGACCTGATTGATGCGTGTTTGCAGCTCACCAAGCTTACGCTGTGTCTCCCGTATTGAGAGCTCAAGGTTTTGCCGCACCGCTTCCACACTCTGCACAATATTCTGCCGCATCCCCAGCAGCTGTTCATTCAGTGCAATCAGCTGCGGGTTATCCGCCCCGGCTGCCCGCTGCAGCCGTTCCCGGTCCAGCAACAGCTCATTGTACCGTTGAATTTGGGCATCCAAGCCCCCTGCATCTTCCAGCACAATATTGGCCGGTATTAATTCATATTGCGCTACATTACCACTGCTCAGCATCTCCTCCACCGTCTTCAGTAATTCCAACCGGATTTGTTCCTGTGTGAGGGCATTATCGTAGGACGCAATTTCACTCAGTACCATACTGACCGTAGTGCTGGCTTCGGTTGGGATTTCGTTCCGCTCTTTATACTGCTCCAATCCACCTTCTACATCGCTTAATTCAATCGTGAGCAACCGCAGCCGTTCGTCAATAAACTTCAGCGTCTTCTTCGCTACCTGATTTTTATCATCAATAGCGGCTTGGTTGTAGACCTCCACGAGTTTATTGAGAATATCCACTGCCTTCTGACGGTTAGGATCGGTTATTTGGAGGTTGAGTACACTTGCATAAGTTTCTCCTACCGTACTTATTTTAAGTGAGCCAAGGTATCTCCCTGGCCCTATTCCTGTTCGGATTTGGATTCGGGTTGGACTACTCCTCTCTTCAGGGCGGAACCTCAACCAAAAAGTATCCCGTTCGATGATAAGGGGGGACGAAAAAGCGTGGACACTTTCTGTTTCGTTTTTCAAATCCAGTAAGGTAAAAGAAGCATCATCATTGACGAGGAGTTCCAGCGTTACTCCCTGAGGTTTACCCTCCCAGTGCACAGAATCTAAAACCACCGGTGAATTTTGGTAGAATTCCGTGTTTTTAAATCTTCCTAACCCAACATAAGATGTGGTAAGTCCTAGTTCCTCTACCACCTCCTGCATGAGGGTACGGGACTTTAGTATTTGTATTTCATTTTCGAGATTATTATTGGGTCTCAGCATACCAATTTCCTGGAAAACCGCTTCTTCCGATAGCCCACCACTTTTCTCTTCTTTAATTAGTATTTTCTCACTAGCCTGATAGATGGGTATGGTGTAGCGGAGATGCATGCGTGCCGCAAACAGTCCAACGCCTACACACAAGAGTATCCAATACCAGTTGCGTAAAAAGGCAAATAGTAACTCCTTTATATCGATGAAATCCCCATCGTTTTGGTCGGGTTGGATGAGGTCGGCGTTGTTTAGGTTATTGCTTGTCAAGGACTGTGTTAGTTGATAAGTTGAGTGGCTGCGCCAGTTGATAAGTTGATAGGCGTTGCTTGGGCTTTGGTTAGTTTATGAGTTGAGTGCTGCGCTGGGGCTTTGTCAGTTGATAAGTTGAGTGGCGTTGCCAGTTGATAAGTTGATAAGTTGATAGGCGTTGCTTGGGCTTTGGTTAGTTTATGAGTTGAGTGCGTTGCTGGGGCTGTTGTTAGTTGATAAGTTGAGTGGCTATGCTGGGGCTGTTGTCAGTTGATAAGTTGAGTGGCGTTGCCAGTTTATAAGTTGAGTGCTGCGCTTTGACTATGCCAGTTAATAAACTCCCCTCAACTCCTAATTTGCGCTTTTTTCAAAGCAGTAAGCATTCTAGAAATCTCTACAGCCTGTGCCCTAAGGTTTTGATAAGTAGCATTATCCAAATACTCAAGATCAAAGCTTAGTATGAGTTGGTTAACGGACTCCATCAGACTTGAATAAGCGACTGTGGTGAAATGGGCCTGGTCTTTTGATGTTTTTCGTGCTGTCCCTTCCGCCAAATTAGAACTTACGGAAATGGCTGATCTTCTTAGCTGACTTGTCAATCCGTACATCTCAGATTTAGGGAAGTCCTGAGTAACCTTATAGATCCCAGCTGCATAGATTCTTGACTTTTGCCAAACACTTAGTTTTTCGAAGCCGAAAGTGTAGGTGTTCATGAGGGGGCTATGCTTGGGCTGTTGTTAGTTTATAAGTTGAATGGCTTTGCCAGTTGATAAGTTGAGTTGCTGTGTTTGGGCTGTTGTTAGTTTATGAGTTGAGTGGCTTCGCCAGTTGATAAGTTGATTTGCGTTGCTGGGGCTATTGTTAGTTTATGAGTTGAGTGCTTGGGTGCTTCTTGGGGTAGTTGAGTGCCTGGGTTTTCCCTAGAGAGTTTAGGGCTGTACTTCTCCACTCCTCAACCCGCTCCAGCCCAAGCTCTGCCCTCAACTCTTCAACTCCTCAACTTTTCAACCCACTCTAGCCCACGCCTAGCCCTCAACTCCTCAACTCGCTCTTGTACCCGCCTTGGTCTCCACTCCTCAACTCGCTTCAGCCCGCGTCTCGCCCTCAACTCCTCAACTTTTCAACTTCTCAACTTTTTTTGCCTGCGCCAAGCCCCCTCAACTCCTCAACTTTTCAACTTCTCAACTTTTTTTGCCCTCACCAAGCCCCTCAACTCTATATATTACTAAGCGTTAATGCCAAAGTCGTCAATGCAGTTATCGCCGAAAGCCACGGCAAAATTCTTGTCGATTGATCTCGGATAGAAGCCGTACGCACCGGAAGCGGCTCCACATAAAGGACATCATTCTGCTGCAGGTAGAAATAAGGAGACTGGAATATATCCCGGTCCTGAATATTTAATCTTGCATACTCTCGTCTACCATCTTCTTCCCGAATCACGAGGATATTGGTACGGTTACCGTAAGACGTTACGTCTCCGGCAAGCCCAAGCATGTCCAACACCGTCACTCGTTCATTGGCCACAAAGAAAGTTCCCGGTCTCGAAACTTCCCCCAATACCGTAATCCGGAAATTCAAAAACCGGACAGAAACCACCGGGTTATTCAAAAACGGCTTCAGCTTTTCCAGTACAATCTGCCGGATTTCATCGGTTGTTTTTCCCAATACCTTGATTTTCCCCAGCATCGGCATATCGATGGTCCCTTCCCGGTCTACGAGGTAGCCGATGAGTGGGCGCATGCCGCCACTGGCATTCATCATCTGCATGTTCATGTTCTCCGGGTCAATATTAAAAGGCATTGCTGCGATGGGGTCGAGGGCTTTTATCCGTATAGAGAGGAGGTCGTCCGGCTGTATCGTCAGCTGTGGCAGGTTTTGAATCTCTACCGGGGTGGTGGGGAATTCTGGGCCGGTGTTGAAGTTTAGGAGTTCATCGTGCGTAACACAAGAGGATAGGAGTAGGGCGATTAGGGTGTAGAGGGTTATGTTTTTTATGGTGGAGGTCATTTTTTGGGATTTATCTACGGATGTTCTTGAGTGGGGGTTGATCCACAAATGTTCGCAAATGGGGGGTGTCCACAAATGGGGATTGTCCACAAATTTGCTCAAATGGGATTTTTCCACAAATGTTCTCAAATATGGGGGCACAAATGGGCGCAAATATTTGTGTGTATTTGTGTACAGATATTTGTGAGCATTTGTGGAAAAGCATTCGTGGAGAATCCCATCCGTAGATCACAAAATTACCCGCTTATACTGCAGCCTTGAAGTTCCAAAATTAAGGATAAGCCCCAGTTTCAGATTGGTAGCTTTAAGATAGTTGAGCACTTGTGCCAGGTGGTCTTCGTGTATGTTGTCCATTGCTTTCAATTCTACTATGACTTCATTGTAGCAGAGGAAGTCAGCGAAGAAGCGTTTGTTGAGCAGTTGGTTTTTGTATTGTACGGATAGTGGTTGTTCTTTTTGGAATGGGATTTGCCGGTCTGTCAGTTCTATAGCCAGTGCTTCCTGATAGACGGATTCGAGGAAGCCATTTCCCAGTTCTTTGTGGACTTCTATGGCGGCGCCTATTATGTTGTAGGTTTCTTTGCCGAGGTAGTATTCTTCTTGTAGTAGGTGTTGCACTTATTGGGGGGATTTATCCGCAGATGTTCTCAAATGGGATTGTCCACAAATGTTCTCAAATGGGGTTTTCCACAAATGTTCTCAAATGGGGGAGATCCACAAATGGTCTCAAATGGGGGGGGCACAAATGTTCTCAAATGGGGGGGGCACAAATGTTCTCAAATGGGGTTTTCCACAAATGGTCTCAAATGGGGTTTTCCACAAATTGGGGGCACAAATGGTCGCAAATATTTGTGTGTATTTGTGGATAGATATTTGTGCGCATTTGTGGAAGAGCTTTGTGCGCATTTGTGGAAAGTCCCATCCTGATTAAAAGTGTCTCTTTTTCTCCAGGTAAAGATCATAATCTTCATTAGCCATTACCGTACCGTTGAGCAGTTTTTCTTGTAGCGGGGTATACTTAGGCTTATCGTCATTGGGTGTGGATACGGTTTGCTCTTTCTGTCTTACGGATTCAAGCGTGGACTGCATGAGTAACTCAGCGAGTTCTAGTTTTTCTTTCCAGCTGAGCTGGCTTAGGTAAGTATGGTATAGTTGATTGATGTTCATGGTTCTAATCTTGCTTTCTTTATTGGAACGCTTTAGGGGGTTGGGTGGTTCCGGGGGGGGGTATGGTGTTGTGGTGTTGTGGTTTTCCTGGGGTTGTCTGGTGTTTTGGTTTTGTGGTGCTAGGGCTGGTCCTTTAACCTTGGCAGCTTTACACTTTAACCTTGCTTCTGCCATACCACTCAGTCTCTCCAGCCCTGCTTATTGCTATACGTCTCAATAGGGTAGGCAGGTATGTAGTCGTAGGGTTTTCCGGTTTTAAGCTCGAAAGCCTCGCTGGGTATGTACAGCAGGGACTCGAAGGTCAGGTCTTTGGGCATTGCTTCTGGCTTGCTCAATACTTCTTCGTAGTAGTCTTTGCCGTTGGCGATGACGCATGCCCGGGCGTACAGGAAGTTGTCTACGGAGAAGTAGGTAACCGGATGCCAGGCGTCCTCGCCAATGTGTAGGGCGTATTGTTTTTGGTCGAGCCGGTATAGCTTTTCAGAGAGCAGGTCGGCAAAGCTATAGATAGCTTGAGCGTTGAGTTGGGCAAGCTTTTCTACTGCCGGGCGGACGATGGCTTCATCTGTTTTGGCTTCCCAGTCCAGCAAGTCAATGATTCCCCAGAAGTCTTGTTCGTTCAAGCTGCTACCGGGCGCTGCCTGAAGGATCAGGTTGACTTCTGCTCCGGGGTATTTTTCCTGTAGCTCTTTGAGTATGTCTTCGTTGAGCTGGTGGATGGGTATTTTGATGGATTGGGTCATGTTGTTGTTTGGATAAGTCGCTTTTAAGTTAGGTTTTTTTGGGGAGTGGGGCAAGACTCTTCCATAGATGTTCTCAAATGGGGTTGTCCACAAATGGGCTCAAATGGGGGCACAAATAGGCGCAAATATTTGTGTGCATCTGTGTGCAAATATTTGTGAATATTTGTGGAGAAACATCCGTGAGCATTGGTGGATAGCCCAGTCCATAACAACATTCATTCAACCACATTTCAGTTTCACTTCGAGGTTGGGGCTTGGACTTTATAGTATTCCAGGTACCAATCCACGAAAGCATCAATCCCCTCCTGAATCGTTGTTTCTGGTTTGTAGCCAAAATTATCCATTAAGTCCTGCACATCCGCGTAGGTAGCGGGGACGTCACCGGGCTGTATGTCCATCATATTCTTTTCGGCGGTGATGCCCAGTTTATCCTCAATCGCTTTGATGAAGTCCATAAGTTTGACCGGGTTGTTGTTACCGATATTGTAGACCTTCCAGGGGGCTACGGAGGAGTCGGGTAGGGGAGCGGCACCGGTCCACTGCGGGTTGCCCTGCGGTGGGTTATCGATGACGCGCACCAGGCCTTCCACGATATCGTCCACGTAAGTAAAGTCGCGCACCATATTGCCGTGGTTGAACACTTTGATAGGCTCCCCTTTCAGCATGGCATCGGTAAAGAGGAAGAGCGCCATATCCGGCCGGCCCCAGGGACCATAGACGGTGAAGAAGCGCAGCCCGGTAGTCGGCATCCCAAACAAGTGGCTGTAGGTGTGGGCCATCAGCTCATTGCTCTTTTTGGAGGCGGCGTAGAGGGAGATGGGGTGGTCCACATTATCGGCGGTAGACAGCGGCATTTTTTTGTTCAGTCCGTACACGCTCGAGCTGGAAGCGTATGCCAGGTGCCCAACCTCGTGGTGGCGGCAGCATTCCAGTATATTGGTGAAGCCAATGATATTGCTGTCGATGTAGGCTTGTGGGTTGATGAGGCTGTAGCGCACGCCGGCTTGTGCGGCGAGGTTGACTACCGCATCAAACTGTTCGGCTTTGAAGAGCTGGTTGAGCCCTTCGCGGTCCGTTAGGTCTAGCTTGACGAACTGGTAGTTGTCGTGGGTGCTGCTTTTTACGGGCTTACCGTATTCTATGGCATCGGTATCAATGCCCGCGTTCTTTAGTCGGCTGTATTTGACCTGTGGGTCGTAGTAGTTGTTGATGATATCGAGGCCGGTGACTTGGTCGCCTCGGGCGGTGAGGCGGTTGGCTAGGTGGTAGCCGATGAAGCCTGCGGTGCCTGTGATTAATACTTTCATTCTCTTTAATTTAGACACGGAGGCTCGGAGTACACGGAGGTTCACGGAGTGTTTTTCTCAGTGATCCTTTGTGTCACAGTGCCTCAGTGGCTGTTATCGTCACGGAGGCTCGGAGTACACGGAGGTTCACGGAGTGTTTTTCTCGGTGGTACTCTGTGTCTTAGTGCCTCAGTGGCTGTTATCGTCACGGAGGATTTTCTCAGTGGTCCTCAGTGTCATCGTGTCTCAGTGTCTATTTCCTCTGCGCCTCTCCCCTCAATTAACGATACGAGTAATCCCCTGCCGGAGCACAGGCACATTAAAGTTAATCAGGTACCCCAGGCGCTTATTGGCTAGTTTGAGGTGGCTGAGGAGTTGAGCCTTCCACAGGTCATTCATTTTCTCCACGGCTTTGAGCTCGCAGATGACTTTACCTTCTACAAGGAGATCTAACCGTAGCCCTTCTTCGAATGTGATATTATCATATACAATAGGAAGATGGAGTTGCCGGTCGACTTTAAGGTTCAGTTTTTTGAGTTCGTGTGCGAGGCAGACTTCGTATATGCGCTCTAGTAAACCTGGTCCCAGTGTTTTATGTACCTGTATGGCTGCACCGATTATTTGGGTGCCGATGTTGTTGGTGTGTTGGGGGATGGGGGTCATGTTGTTTTTAAGACACGGTTTTGTAGACACGGAGGCTCGGAGGGCACGGAGGTTCACGGTTTTTTAGACACGGAGACTCGGAGTACACTGAGGTTCACAGAGTTGTTTTTCTCAGTGGTTCTCTGTGCCGTAGCGCCTCGGTGTCTGTTGTTGTCACGTAGGGATTATATCTCAGTGATCCTCAGTGTCACGGTGCCTCAGTGTCTATTCCCTCTGCGCCTCCCCTATACGGCTTCGCCAACGATAAGTCGCAAAGGGCTTATCCGTTGTAGCAAATAGGTTGCCTTCGCCAGCAAGGTGCCGGCTTAGCATTATGGGGAAGATCAGCGTTTTTTGCCCGGTTTTCGGCGGAGGAAGCAGCGGTTTTTGGTGGAACCTGCCGCTTGTCAGCCTAAAACTATCGACTAGCATTGTTTGCTGATCTTTTAGGTTTTACAAAAGAACGAAGGGTTGCCGATAGTGCCAAATTTTGGAGGGTTTTTTCTTTTGGGGAGTTTTTTGTAAGGGGGAGTTAGTTGGTTAGCCACGGAGCCACGGAGCCACGGGGGCACGGAGGTTCACGGAGGGGGTTTTTATAGTCACGGAGGCACGGGGACGCGGAGGTGCACGGAGGTCGTTTTCTCAGTGGTCCTCAGTGCCTTAGTGTCTCTGTGGCGAAAAAAGTAGTCACGGAGGCACGGGGGCAGGGAGGTTCACGGAGACTGAAGCGGCATCCCCTCTCTGTGATCCTCAGTGTCTTAGTGCCTCTGTGGCGAAAAAAGTTGCAGCACAAACATTACTGCTCTTTGACGGCTACGGTCGACCTCGGTCCAGGATCTCAAAAACCCGCTGCCGGTATTCCGGTGACCGGAAAAATAAACGTAACCGGTTTGCCAATTGCCCTACAGGCCATATAAACCCTACGAATTTTATTAATCGCTCCTTGTAGGAAAAGTAAAGCTCCCAGGTTTTCCACATCATAGGGGACCGGAGCTTTTGTAGGAAAAGGGACTGCCGAAAGGTGCGCTGCTGCGGTAAAACGGGGAAGAAGGGGCTGAGTAAAGCCGTAAAGCCTTTGACTACAGGGTCTTCCTGTTGTAAGGCGCTTAGGTCGGGGTATTTTTTCAGCAAAAGGAGCATATCGTAGGCAGACCGGAAGCTGATAATCAACATAATACCTCCCGAGTCTTTTATATGCCAATTGTAAGCCGTAAACATCAACAAGTGGGAAGGATGAAGGATAAATAGTCCGTGCTCTACCTGCACTTTTCCGGAAAGCACCCTTTGGGCATTTAGGTATTCTTTGTAGTTACTTTTGCTAAGAGCATGTTTGGAGCGGTTTTGTCATGAAAATCAAGGATTTATGGCTCTGGCGAAGTCACTAAATTTGAGTTTAGCGGGCTAAATGAAAATTTAGTGAGGAAGTCAGGTTCATAAAGCGTTGATTTGCAATAGAAACGAG
>NZ_JAVJSK010000068.1:0-90348 GCF_040219495.1 Phaeodactylibacter sp.
TTTTTCACCAGCTCTGCATCTCGTCCTCACCTTCGTAGCTTAGGCTACGAGGTTCCGGGCGTTCTTTGATCTGGCAAAAAATACTCATCCATACCCTGTACAAAACTTACCTTAATAAACTCTAGTCTTTTTAGTAAAAAAACTCCAACTCTAACAGCAAGCAACAGGGGTAAATCCGTTGCAACAGATTTACCCCCTTAGGTTATTACCGGTATTTCTAATAGCTACAGTTTGCGGATATCGCCGCTGCCTACTACACTCTTCTCCACAGATGGGTTGCCTTTGTAATAAACGTCGCCACTGCCGGCAATACTAACCTCCAGCTTATCCACTTCCCCCACTTTGACGTTACCGCTGCCGGCGATGCTGATTTCAGCACGACCTGCATCAACGCCTGAAGCGTCTACATCGCCACTGCCAGCAACACTGACCTCAATGCTTTTGGCTTTCCCGGCAATCTCTACATTACCTGAGCCACCGATGGAAATTTCCAGCTTTTTCATATCATTAAAGTTGTCCTTTACCTTTACATCACCGGATCCGCCGATGGCAATAGAGGACAGGTTAGGCATCGTGACGTATACCTTTACGCCCCGGCTGTTCCAGTTGCGGATACCACGTTTGGTGCCTATGCCAAGGGTCCCGCCATTTACGTTGAGTTCAACTTTGTCAATACTCTTTTCAGGGCCAGTGACTTCTACATTATAGTCTCCCTGTGAAACATAAACATCGGCAGAAATGCCCAGTGCGATACCTTCAAAATTGCGCAAGTCAGCACTAGAGCGACTCATGTCTCCATTGGTCTGGGCGCAGGCTGTGATCGCAAAGCCGGATACCATCAAAAAACAAAGCGCTAACAGGTTTTTCATATCGTTGTGGTTTCAGTTGGGCAGGAATTGCCCGGTTTTGTAATAAATGGATTACGGTTTAATGATGCATTAGCAAGCTTCTGCCCCCTATTGCTACACATTAACAGCGCATAAATTCAGCTAAAAGCTGCACCTGTACCTGTTTTTTCTTCTAAAAAGGGATTTGATCGGACGAAAAGGGGAGCGCCCCCTGAAAAATCCGCTCAACATGGCGTACAAGGTTTTTGTTGAATGCCTACATTTGCCTAAAGAAAACAGACCATGAAAAAGCATAACTTCAGTTCCGGCCCTGCCATCCTCCCGCTTCCGGTTTTCGAACAAGCCGCAGAAGCGGTACGTGACTTTAACGGCATGGGATTATCCATTCTGGAAATTTCTCACCGATCTCCCGAATTCACGGCCGTGATGGAAGAGGCGAAGGTCCTGATCAGGGATTTGCTCAACGTTCCTGATGATTATGCGATCCTGTTTCTGCAAGGTGGGGCCAGTTCGCAGTTTTTCATGACCGCTATGAACCTGCTGGACCAGGATGCCACAGCTGGCTATATTGATACTGGCAGCTGGTCGACCAAAGCGATTAAAGAGGCGCAGGCCTTCGGCTCCGTGGAAGTATTGGCTTCTTCCAAAGCCGACAACTTCACTTACATACCAAAGGAGTTTGAGGTTTCTGAAAACCTGTCCTACGTCCATATCACCACCAACAATACCATCTACGGCACGCAGTTTAAAACCCTGCCGGAGACCTCCGTGCCGATGGTCGGCGATATGTCCTCTGATATTTTCAGCCAACCAGTGGATATCAGCCGTTTTGACCTGATCTATGCAGGCGCTCAAAAGAATCTTGGGCCGGCAGGTGCTACGCTTGTTATTGTGCGGAAAGAAGCACTGGGCAAGGTGAAGCGTCACATTCCCACCATTCTGGACTACCGCACGCATGTTAAAAAGGACTCTGCTTTCAATACCCCACCGGTCTTCCCTATTTATGTAAGCATGCTGACCCTGCGGTGGATCAAAGCCAATGGCGGCATCCCTGCCATGCAACAAAAGAATGCAGCCAAAGCCGAGCTCATCTATGGGGAAATTGACCGCAACCCCTTGTTCAAAGGTACGGTCACTGACCCCGCTGACCGCTCCACTATGAATGCGACATTTGTCCTTGCCGAGGGCAAAGAACACCTGAATGATGAGTTCATGCAGCTTTGCAAGGCGGCAGACTGCTCTGGTGTGAAAGGGCACCGCTCTGTGGGAGGCTTCCGGGCGTCCATGTACAATGCAATGGAAATTGAAAGCGTGCAGGCGCTGGTGCAGGTGATGCAGTCCTTTGAACGGAAGTTTGGGTAAACAAAAAAGGGGCGCAGGAAGTGTTACTCCCCCGCCCCGCTATGATTGCTTCGTATGAATTTACTGTATTGACCGGACAACCAAACTGGTATCGTCCAGAGCAAGAATCTCGTAAGTCCGGGGCTGCCCTTCGATGGTCAGCTGCAGCACAACCGGATCACTTCCGGACTGCGTCCACGTACCGTCCTTCCAGTCTGTAGGTATTGCAGGCGCTGTGGCGCAGCGGTTCCAGAAAAACTCGCGCACAAAACCATCCTCCCGGAATTCCAGCATTTGATTTTTCTCCGTCACCTCAAACCCATTGTCGTCAGGCACACGGAGGTATGCCCGTTCATTTGGGCCGGGATAGTTTTGAAAGTCCCAATACCCAACCCAGGGGGCGGGGGCACTAAGTTCCACTTCCTGCTGCTGGCTATCGTTGCATGACCAGGCCAGAAGAGTGAAAAACGTTAGAATAATTGCGTTAAATCGGGTCATTTCTGATGGTTTATAAGTTAGACAGGTAAATTTCATTCAAGCGTTGGGTGGGGTTGTGTGACTTTTCTCACTAACGCTATATTGCAAATTTGTGAATCTTTACCCATGCGTACTATCATTATCCTGCTATCTGTGGTTGTGCTTTGGTCCTGCTCCTCCCCTTCCGGTGCCAGCCAGGCTACGCCCGCCCCGGACCAGCAGCTCCTGGAATGGGCCAAAACCCAGCCTGCGCCTACCGGGTTGCAGCCGTTTTTCGACTTTATTGCCACCCAATCGGCTGACAGCACGCAGCAGCAATACTGGCAGTCCCTCTTTCTCGCACAAGTCCTGAATCAGGAAAAAGGCTGGGAAACCTACAGTGCGGTGGTCGATGTAAGTAC
The DNA here is from genome assembly GCF_040219495.1 of Phaeodactylibacter sp. Taxonomy (GTDB): domain Bacteria; phylum Bacteroidota; class Bacteroidia; order Chitinophagales; family Saprospiraceae; genus Phaeodactylibacter. The sequence continues at coordinate 3,068 of NZ_JAVJSK010000068.1, forward strand.
CGTAGCCCTCCTGGATTTTAAGCTGGGCAAGCACAATCCACACCGGGCGCTTTACGCGGATGCGTTGCAGCATTACTACACCACCCGCCAATTGCGCTACGCAGCTGACTTCACTGCCGTAGATACCAATGGAAATGCCATCCAACTGAGTGCTTTTGAAGACAAGGTGGTTTACATCGATACCTGGGCGTCGTGGTGTGGCCCCTGCATGCAGCAACTACCCTATTTGCATGCCCTGGCTGAGCACTATGCGGATCAACCGGATTTCCTCATCCTTACCGTTTCCTTTGACCGTTCCTTTGAGGCCTGGAAGCGTGCGTTGTCCAAACAAGCGGCCTACCCCAATATCTTCCCGGTTTATGTGGAAGGGGGGATGGATTCGGATTATGGCAGCTTGTTTTCTATTTCCAGTATCCCGTCCTATGCCTTGTTGGGCCGGTCTCGTGAGGTCATTGATATGTCTGCCCCTAAGCCCGGGGTGGATAGTCTGAAGCTGGTAATTGAAGGTGTTTTGGGGAAGCCTTAGGATGGTTTCGTTCATTTACTTTAATCTTTGTCATTATGTGCTGCTCCTCGCGATGGCCCTCCCGGAAATCAGTGAAAATCTGTGTAATCAATCCAATCTGTGTTCCCTCGCGCCACACATGACACTGGTACACTGATGACGCTGATCTGACTGATCTCACTGATCTTGCAACCCTGGTGCCGTCCTAAGCATGCCACCGCTCGCAATCCGTGCAAATCCGCGCAATCAGTCCAATCTATGTTCCCTCGCGCCACACATGACACTGGTACACTGATGACACTGATCTCACTGATCTGCCCAACGAGTCCCGCCCCGCTGGAGGACCTTCCCGGAATCTGTGCAATCCGTCCAATCTGTGTTCCAACCCTCCACACAAGACAAGGGTACACTGATGATGCTGATCACACTGATGGCACTGATCTGCTATACTAGGCCCGCCCCGCTGGAGGACCCGCACGGAAATCAGTGAACATCTGCGTAATCCGTCCAATCTGTGTTCCTGCCCCCTACAAGACAAGGGTACACTGATGACGCTGATCTGACTGACCTGGAAACCCAAACCTTCACGACCTGAGAATATAAAAACCCTACGTTTACAGCAAGGAAATGCTAGCCTAAGGCACGCTTTTTAGGCCCAAAGCATTCTGTCAACAGAGAAGTCAAACATAGGGAGCTGAAAAATTATAGAGCCATAAAACAAAGTGCAAATAAGGGCAGTACCCCATGAACCGGAGCTGCTGCCCTTATTAAAAACTACCTATTTAGTCTTCTTCGTAGGGTACTGTGCGTATTAAGTCTAAATCGACATGTAAACTGTCTAGGTATTCAAAAGTGCCATATCCACTGAAGATTAACTGGCCACGTATGGTATCAGGATGAATAAACACCCCTTGAAAACTTGGAACGGCAAAACCAATCCGCTCACCATTTGCGTCAAAATCGGTACAATTTTCAAATCGGAACTGCTCTCCACCTGTGTTGGGAGGAAACTGGAAGAAATATAATTCCAGCGCTCCCACTTCGTTGTAAAAAAGCGTATAATTTACTTCCTCAGGGCGGATTCTGTCTGGACGTTCTACTTTGAAGGAAGTGGATGCACCAGGACCATTCTGATTACTGAACGAATCAATTTCGGTCAACGGTTCCTGAGGAAAAGTAAAAGCAAAGGTATCCAGGCATCCAATGGGTTCCAACTCTGCGATAAAGGTTTTTGGATTTGGCTCAATGCAAAACTTACGAGGTGGCATATTATCCTCCAAGGGCCCCCATGCCTCAAACCAATTCTCAATCGAGCCTTCCGGGCATTCACACTGCAAGTCAACACAGACCATTTCGTTATCCCAGCATTCCGGGCAGGTGGGCTCCGCAACTGGGTCCTCTTTTTTGCAGGCAAATAGCATAAGGGCCATCAAAGCGCCTGTGAAAATTAAATGCTTCAATTTCATGGCAAAAAGATTTTGTGGGTAGAGAGATTGTTGTTTGAATCTATAAGTTGAACAAAGTAAATACCCGCGGGCATACGATTGCGTGGCCTTCTGAATAAGACCTCTTCGCTTTTTTGGCTTATTCCGGTGCTTAACAGTACTTTCCCATCAACCGAGAGCAATTGAGCCCTACTCAGATCACTAGACTGTGATAAATCACTGAACATGATATTTTCACCATCGAAGTAGACTCCTGCCTTGGTCACCTGCAAAGATTCTTCATGGTTTTCCTCAGGATCAAAAGACCTGCCATTGATCTCAGTGTCACAATTGAATTCAGGATCATAGGGCGGGATCAGAATATTCCATTCAATCTCTGGGTCGATAATGAGTTGATCATTAAAGGGCGAAGTGGGGAAATAATCATCCAGACCGATTAAACCAGAGCTTAACATGTTACCTATTTCCTGCGTGTAAGTATTTGAATTATGGACAGGATGTTGCGTGGAAAAGGCATAAATACCTGCAGGCCGGGTACAGCAATCGTCACCATCCGGCCCATTATACCTCTCCACAAGCCCAACAGACAACTGGAAACCGCTTGCAGCTTCGGCTGTGGCCCGCCAGCGAGTTCTTCCCTGTATCCGCATAGCTGTTACATCAAAAAGTTCAAAGGTGATTTCCTCGTAGTTTTCCAGTGTTACAATATCCGTCCCCTTCATCTGCCTAGAATTAGATTTAACGCCGCAGTCTTCTCTCAACACCCAAGGCTCGGTGATGAGCCCCTCTACTTTCTCTTTAATGATCGAAACCTGATAATTTTCCCACAGAGCATCTCCTAAGCTGCCAATAGTTTCTTCCCAGGTCACGGTACTGCCTCCCCCAGGCTCTGTAGGCTGTCCGGGCAGTATGACTGGCAGCCCCTTTGAATAGGAATAAATCGCATATCCTATTAATAGCAGGTCAAGGATTTTATCTTCCTGAAAGTCTACCTTACACGAAGATGCCACTTGATTGAATGTTAAATCCGCATACACTAGTGTCCTCTCTTCAAAGTTGGGATTATCAACATAATCAACATCTTCTTTATATACCAACAATACCCCAAAGTCATTCAACATAGCCTGACTTTCCTTTCCTTGAGTACTTAAGCACCATCCAGCCATTGTTTTGGTGTCTGTAAAGCCATAGGAGTCATACCGGTAGCTGTATCTAAGTGTTTGCCGACAATAGCAGTCCCCTATCTCAGCAAAGGTGGTGGTACAAAACTGGCCGACCGTTATTTTCGCATTACCGCTGGCACTGCGCAGGAATGACTCTTCTGCACTTTCACCATCCACTTCATCGCCCCAGTCAGCCGAAATAGGAGAGTTTTCACAAGCACCTCCGGACTTCGTACCTCCCCAGAGCGATTTGTACTTGGCTGGCCCTTCAATCAGTCCACTGCGCTTTATGAAAATCTTACTCGTTTCTGTCATAATTTGAGGCCCCAGGGCAACCGGATGAATCATAGGGTCTACCTGTCCACTTGATGTAGGGGTCACGATAGACCCCATATCTATTTTCAATAGCCTGCAAAAACATTCCCTTTCCCCATTTTCGTTTTCTTTCATACTATTTTTCACACTTCCCATTACATCAGCTGAATTAAGCATCCCATCGGAAAATGGCGCGCCAGCTTTCATCATATTCTGTAGAAAGGATAGCTTCTCAGCCTCCGGTATTTCGGTATGTGTGTCCAAATAGTCAAATAGATTTAATGTACTTTCTCCAAGCCTCCAGGGCCGGAGAATATTCCATAAGGATTCGCTTACGGGAATAAGGTCCCCATCGTGTAACCGTACAGTGCTGACTCTGGCTACGGGATGTAATTCTCCACAAGTATTTTCTCCCAATATAGCATAGGATTTTTGGGGCTCAAGAGTAACGACATACCCTCCCTCTTGTTGATCGGCTGGCCTCCATGAAAATTCTTCCAAACCTACTTCTCTAACTCTAATACTGTTATCAATCACTACCCCCAAAGAAGTAGAGATGTCCAGATAAACAAGTGTAGCAGATTCAAAGTGCAGGGTATGAATCCCATCAATTCTCCCCAAAGGATAGCAGGTTTCATCAAATACAGGAGCGTCTTCAAAAAATGCATCCGTCGTATCAACCGGATGGTATTGACCGTAGAGGTTACTTAGGCACAAAAAATACAGCATTAAACATAAAATGCGTGATGCGTGATGCGTGATGCGTGATGCGTGATGCGTGATGCGTGATGCGTGATGCGTGATGCGTGATGCGTGATGCGTGAGTACATAGCGTTGAATTTTTAAACAGAGAAATAATAGTTTACCAAGACAAATATACACAATGTCAAAATACAATACAACACCACAGTGCTGTTTTTTTTTAAAAAAAATATTGTCTTTTTATCCTAATCAATACAATACACTGTTTTTGACCTGATCCCAGAATAAAAACTATGACATGCTTTTAGTGGGAATTACTGAAACCCCACCCCGCTTGTGTTCTAAATTTTCCTGAAAAAGCTCTAAGCTTAAATCTATATTATCATCCTCCTCCCACGTTAATAGTACACTGATGACGCTGATCTGACTGATGACGCTGATCTGCCCAACCGGTCCTACCCCGCTGGAAGGCCCGCCCGGATATCAGTGGAAATCTGTGTAATCCGTCCAATCTGTGCTCCCCACCCGCCACGCACGACACAGGTACACTGATGACGCTGATCTGACTGATGACGCTGATCTGCCCAACGAGACCCGCCCCGCTGGAAGGCCCGCCCGGATATCAGTGGAAATCTGTGCAATCCGTCCAATCTGTGTTCCAACCCGCCTCCCACGATAATAATACACTGATGACGCTGATCTGACTGATGACGCTGATCTGCTTTGCTGGTCCGCCCCGCCGGAGGACCTTCACCAAGCAGGAAAGCCCATATCCCACCTTCAACATACGACAGGGCAGTCACATCAAATAAAATGACCTGCCTGATTAGACCGACCCTAGTGGATTAGTACAACTTAAAGTTGACACCCCAAGAATCAGTCCAACCAAACAGGCCTGTATCTCTATCCTAAAATTAAGTGGAAAAACGAGGCAAACCATTTCTGATAGCCTGGTATTTCCAAAACGACCTTACATCGCCGTCGTCCGTACAAAAGTAATGGCTTTGCGCTGGCCATCGTACTCTTCTTCGTAAGTCCCGGATGCTTTGAGGATCAGCTCTCCTTCTATGGTGTTTTCATCTACCATATAGCCTTCGAAGTCGGCGGACATCCCTCCGGTAGTAATATCATCCAAAGCATCACCTTTTGAAAAGTCCATATCTGCACAACCATAGGCAAATACCCAGCCGACCGTGCCAACTAGGTTCTCAATTTTGACATACTTACCTTCTGGTTCATCCTTTACTGTCAACCACATACTTGTACTCAATCGCACATTAGAAGGCAACCCTGGCTTAGCCATTGGTGCAAACGGAGAAGTCCATTCCTCCTCAAACCGCCAAGGATCAGCAGGAAAAAAAACCGCCATAGTGCGGTAACAGCCAAGGGAATCAAACTCTGCCAAAAAAGCAAGCGGGTCTGGCTGCAGGCAATAAGTCTGCGGAACTTCATCTAAAAGGCTATCTGCCTTCCAAATCCCCCGCATCCCAGTCTGATCGACCTCAATACTGCCCTCCGGGCATTGGCAAACTGCATCTACGCAAACGGCCTTTTGATCCCAGCATTCGGGGCACTGCGGTTCTGCTTCTTCCTTTTTGCAGGCAGTAAAAACAAAAATGAAACCGAGCAAAAGCAAAAAGATATTGGCTATTCTCATGGCAGAAATATTTTTTGGGTAAGCGAATAGTTTTGACCGCTTATGCGAACGAGCACCAAACCTCTTCGGAAGCGATCAGGTATGGTTGACAAGGAAACAGATTGATCACCCTGTAGCTTACCTTGAGACAATCTTTTTCCTTCGACATTGAACAATTCTAGCTGATAGGGCTTATCGTCAGGAAGATTAGCGATTTCGAGTGACTCCTCAGAAGTAGAGTATTTTATTGAGACCTCGGATTGTGCGATATTGGATTGGTCTTTCCGCTTTAATCCTTGATTGACGGTGGTCGAACAGTTTGGCAACTCATCAGCAATAAAGATATCCCGGTCGTTCTCACCAATGATTAAGTTCCCGTTTCCGTCAATAGGAAAGCAGCAGTTCAAATAATCATTTAAATGCCCCCCTATTACCTCTCGGTAATTTTCCGAGCTGATGGTTGGATTGAATGTTTCAGTCTGATATATGCCGGCAGGTTTGGTACAACAATACTCATTTTCCTGCCCTACATTTTCATTTTTTTCTAAAAGCACCGAGATGGCGAACCCACTCCTGAGTGCTGCTGTAGACCTCCAGCGTTCTTCACCTCCTACTTCTAAATGGTCACCAGCGATTAAGCGGAACACAAGCTCTCGGTCGCCTTGCAGATCAAAGGGAATACTGTTTGAAGATCTATGGGTGACCTCTGTATTGTCTGTTACACAATTGTTTTCTGACCATTCTTCGGTAAGCAGTTTCTCCAAGGTAGAAAATGCATTTGTTTTACGGTACTCTTTCCAAGCAATATTTAGACCTTGATTTATAAGCGTATCAGCTAACTCCCATTCTTGTCCTCCTGCTGATAAATTGAGTTCAAGCCCTTTCGCTGCGGCGTAAATTTCAAAACCCAATTTTAAGACATTTAAAATCTGACCTTCATTGAAGTCTTGTTCGCAATAAGAGTAAGCGATTCCGGTTTGAACTGAGTCATACAATATTTCAGCAGTATTGTAATTAACTTGCCTTGTTACATAAGCACCCACTACATCCTGAACTATAGCATAAGCGGTTCTTGGGTCACCATCAAAACAAGCGCCAGATTTAGTTTTCGAAAAGGCATACAGGTCCGAATCATATCGATAATTGAAAGTAACCTTTTGGGTGCAGTAGCAATCTCCAGGCTCCCAGTTTCCATTCCTGCAAAGCTGACGAACCTTTATAACCGCCTCTTTGGGACCCTCAAGCAACTCCTCTCCAAAAGAATAACTTCCATCACCACACCTGTTTTTTTTAATGGTACCGTCAAGCTGTTGATAACGAGCAGGACCAATGAAACGACCAGTTTCCCATATTTTCCTTCGGTGTGTTTCGTGATTGATACGGTCGTGCACTACAGGCTGTAGTATCTGGTCCTCTGCCTCCCCTCCATGTGGGACAAGTACATTATTAGCATTAATATTCAAAACTCTACAACTACATTCACCATCGCCACCTCCCGGTCCTCCCGGTCCCGGTCCAACAGGACCTGGTCCAACAGGACCCAAAATGAAAGCGCTTTGTGGGATGCTTCCCTGGGCATACAAGTCAGATAATGGCGCTCCTTTCTTCAAAAAGCCCTGCATAAATGCAAATCGTTCATACAAAGAAAGCTCAGGGCGGTCAATTAAAAAGGTATACAAATCCTGATTGCCTGCTTCCTGCCAATCATAAAGCGCTTCGTTAAGTTGTTCAGATACCGTTATCATTTCGGTGCCAGTATTTAAACGGGTGTCCAAAAGTTTAAGCGGCTTCCAATTGCCCTGAGTAGTTCGGGTGAGCAGCTCATACTGCCGCCCCGGTGACAACTCCAGGCGTAGATAACCATCATCAGTTACCGCAGGCATGATTAAAGTTGCCTCCTCTGAATCTTCCTGACGCAGCTTCAATCGATTGTTTTCGAGCAGATGCTGTGCTTCCCCAACTTTCAAATAAGCTACTGATTTAGTTCGAAAATTGATAACATAAGATTCTTCAACCCAGCTAAGCGGATATTCATATCCCGCTAAAAAAGTGGTGTCCATTACCAAATCTAAGCTATCTTCTAGAATAGTCTGTGAAATACCCATCATACCAAAAAGAAGCGAAAAAACAGTTAAGATCGACGCTCTTATCCACTGTTGTCGCTTAAGTGTAAAAGCTATTGGATGCGTGATGCGTGATGCGTGATGCGTGATGCGTGAGTACATAGCGTTGAATTTTTAAACAGAGAAATAATAGTTTATTACGATAAATATACACAATGTCGACACATAATACAACACCACAGTGCTGCTTTTTTTTAAAAAAAATATTGTCTTTTTATCCAAATCAATACAATACACTGTTTTTGACCTAATACCAGAATAAAACACCCTGACACGCTTTTAGTGGGAATTACTGAAATCCCACCCCGCTTGTGTTCTAAATTTTCCTGAAAAAGCTCTAAGCTCAAATCTATATTATCATCCTCCTCCCACGTTAATAGTACACTGATGACGCTGATCTGCCTAACGAGCCCCGCCCCACTAGATGGCCCTCCCGGAAATCAGTGAAAATCCGCGCAATCAGTCCAATCCGTGTCCCCACTCTCCAAACAAGACTAGCGTACACTGATGACGCTGATCTGACTGATGACACTGATCTTGCAAACCGGTGCCGCCATACAAGCATGCCCCGCTGGAAATCCGTGTAAATCCGCGCAATCCCTCCAATCTGTGTCCCCTCTCTCCAAACAAGACTAGCGTACACTGATGACGCTGATCTGACTGATGACCCTGATCTTGCAAACCGGTGCCGCCATACAAGCATGCCCCGCTGGAAATCCGTGAAAATCCGCGCAATCCCTCCAATCCGTGTCCCCACTCTCCAAACAAGACTAGCGTACACTGATGACCCTGATCTGACTGATGGCCCTGATCTTGCAAACCGGTGCCGCCATACAAGCATGCCCCGCTGGAAATCAGTGAAAATCCGCGCAATCCCTCCAATCCGTGTCCCCTCTCTCCAAACAAGACTAGCGTACACTGATGACGCTGATCTGCCCAACGAGACCCGCCCCACTAGATGGCCCTACCGGAAATCAGTGAAAATCCGCGCAATCAGTCCAATCTGTGCCTCTACCTCCATAAACAGCAACCAAAGAAATCTGTAACTTAGCCCCCATGAGAAGGAAACGCAAGGCCAAACCCACTCTACAGCAATTGACGCTCGACATCGGGGGTACAACAGTGCCCGTGCGCATCTACAAAGAGTACCGGTATAATGTCCGGGCAAGTATTGGCAAGACAGCGGCTTACCTGCGCATGCCCTACGGGCTACCCGCAACTGAACAGGAAAAACACCTGAAGTGGTTCCGGGACTGGTTGCAACAACAAGTGACAAAAAGCGATACGATCAACCGGCACTTCGGGCACCGCGACTATCAAGACGGCGACCTCCTGACGGTGGGGAAAAAGCAGTATCGGCTTTCCATTCAGTACGAGGACCGGAAAACCCATGCCGGCAAGGTACTGAAAGACGGAACGATCGCCCTAAAGCTGAGTCAGCACGATGAGGGGCCTGGTTTTGCTAAAAACATTCAGCACCTGCTTAGCCGGATTGTCGCACAGGACTTCCTGCCGGAGATCACCCGCCGGGTTGATGACCTCAACGACCGGTTTTTCAAGCAGGACATTAAAGAAGTCCGCCTCAAGTACAACCACAGCAACTGGGGCAGCTGCTCCGCAAAAGGGAATATCAACCTCTCCACCCGTCTGCTTTTTGCGCCCGATGAGGTCATTGATTACGTCATCATCCACGAGTTGGCGCACCGGATTGAAATGAACCACTCCCCTCGTTTCTGGAAGCTGGTCTCAGATGCAATGCCCGATTACCGAGAGAAGGAGGAATGGCTGAAGGTACATGGTGGAGCGCTGGGGTTTTGAAAGAAGTCAGGGTACCCAATTGGTGGGAAGATAAAAAAGCCATTTGCCCTACCAGGTAAGACAAATGGCTCGAAATGTAGATTGTTTCGGCTGGTGCATGCTAAGGACAACCCTACCGCACCGAACCAAACACCCGAGGCGTAGTTTATTCTTCTACAACCTCAAAGTTTACTTTGATATCTACCTCCGGATGGAGGTTCAGCTCAGCAACGTAAGCGCCGAGGGTCTTAATATCGTCTTCCGGCAGGATAACGCGGCGGCGGTCCACCTCGACACCCATTTGGTCCTTCAGAGCAGCAGCCAGCTGTACGTTGGTTACACTACCGAAGATTTTACCGCTTTGACCGGCTTTTGCACCGATCTTCAGTACTTTACCCTTCAGCGTATCGGCCATTTCCACGAACTCTGCCTTGCGGGCAGCCAGTTCTTCTTCCTCCTTGCGCTTGATTTCATCCAACTTTGCACGGTTAGCGTCGTTGGCAACAAGGGCCAGTCCCTGAGGGATGAGGTAGTTGCGTGCATAACCCGGCTTTACGCTCACGAGCTCATGCTTATCGCCTACCTTATCTAGATCTTTTAACAGAATGATATCCATCTTTCAAAAATTTAGAGGCCAAGAAATTACTTCAGCAAGTCGGTCACATAAGGCAGCAGGGCCAGGTGGCGGGCACGCTTGACAGCTGTAGCCACTTTGCGCTGATACTTCAAAGAGTTGCCGGTGATGCGGCGTGGCAGAATCTTGCCTTGCTCGTTGACAAACTGAGTCAGGAAGTCTTCATCTTTGTAATCGATGTACTTAATGCCAAACTTGCGAAAGCGGCAGTACTTCTGGCGCTTCTGACCAATTTTTGGATTGCTGAGGAACTTAATATCGTCTCTGGATGCCATGATCTTTCAACTTTAAATTTTAACAAATGGGGTGGACGACTATTCTTCTTCTTCTTTAGCAGCAGGCGCTTCCTTTTTAGGAGCAGACTCCTCTTTCTTAGGAGCAGGCTTGCGCTTTTCGTCCTTCTTGCGATTGTCACGGCGGCTATCCTTACGGTCGTCGCTCTTCTTCGCTTTCTTCTTCACTTTGCCAATCTTTCCGGCACGCTTGTCTGCGTTGTACTTGACGCCATACTTGTCCAGCGCTACCGTGAGGAAACGCATAATGCGCTCGTCGCGGCGCAAGGCCAGCTCCATCATGTCAATCAATTCGCCGGTAGGCGTTTCAAATTCAATGCAGTAGTAAATCCCGGAGGTTCGGCGGTTGATTGGATAAGCCAACTGACGCAACCCCATTTCGTCCACATGTACGATCTGGCAGCCCTCATTTTTGAGGTGATCGACATATGTCTGAGCTGTCGCTTCGATTTCCTCCCTCGACAGCACCGGGTCTACGATGAAAGTTACTTCGTAATTTTTCATTGGATCAGACATATTAATAAATAATAGAAAACTCCGGCGCTTCTGCCGAAGGTTATTGAACCGCTAAAATACTGGTCGACCGTGCTTTGAATCCCAAAACAGGCTGTCCCTGTTCATTTTAGCGGCTGCAAAGATAAAAAAGGTTTTTGAATTTGCAATGCCTGCTTTCTAATCGTGAACTTGCAGATAGCGAATTCGCGTTTATAGCTGTCCATTTTCAACCGTTTAGAGCGTGTTTCAGAAGTAACCAAACGTAACAGTTCAGCAACCCCGGGGCTTCCAGACGTGATTTAGTCCGCTACAATTACTTGATTCACCTGCCGGCGCCCACGGTATTCAATACTGAGCCAGTAGGCCCCATCGGGCACTGACAGCTCCAATGCTTCCCGGACGGCATGGCCCGTCCAATTTTGGTGCGGGCGCCCCAGCAAATCGTACAGTACGAGCTGCACTTCGGCGGTATTCCAGGAAGCGGGCAGCCGGACCCAAAGCTGACCGGAGGCAGGGTTGGGCCATACGGTTGCAACGGCATCCGCCGCCTCCTTTACTCCTGTCGCCATAGGGACTGTAACAGACAATGTATCTGAACAATTATTAACATCCGTTACCGTAACGGTATACGTGCCTGCAGAAAGCCCGGTTTGGACCAGTCCTTCTACTCCGTTGCTCCAATTCACCTCAAAAGGTGCCTGCCCCTGCGTTACATCGAGTACTGCAGCACCGCTGCCCGTCCCATTGTCTGGCAGAGTATCGACGATAAACAGCTCAGGGTTATTGAAAACGTTCAACTCCAACTGCCGTACGCTATCACAACCAGCGCTATTGATATACATCACCTGATACTGCCCCGCACTGCTCAGCGTACTGCCTTCCCAGGCATAGGTTTCGCCTTCGCAAATCCCCACGGATTCCGTAATGAGGTCTTCGGTAAGAACGGTAAGCTGCAGATTGACAACCGAGTCACAACCAGCAGTGCCCGTTAGCTCGACTTCGTAACTGCCTGTTGCACCGAATACCATATCACCCACCATGACGGTTTCCCCTTCACAAACCGACAGCTCGAGGTTGGTTGGTGAAGCAGGGTGCTCTGTCAGGTTGAGCGTAACGGTACTGTCACAACCATCAACTGCGTCAAATGTCTGCGTATAAATCCCCGAATTGGTCAGTACGATGCCGTTCCACACATATAAGCCCCCCTGACAAAAAGTATCCTGAACGGACACATTGTATTCCTGCAGCTCCTGCACATTCAGAAAAATCATCTGCTGGCAACCGTCCGCGTTCACAGTCTGTACAAAGTAGTCGCCCGGGGCTCCCACCTCAAGACCCGCGTAGACGAAAGGAAAAGCCGTACTGCAAACCGCGGTATCCAGTGTCACAGGCTCTGTGAAGGAATACTCAATCTGTACTATGATCACGGAGTCGCATCCATTCGCAGCGCCGCCGGGCAGGACCTCCGTACCAATCGGGTTGAATTCATCGTAGAATACACCATTTACTTCCAGAAACTCACCGGAACATAGTAAGGTGTCGAGTAATAAATTACCGTTCTCCTGTATTTCCACGGTAACCAGATCGGAGTCTGCACAGCCGAAGGTATTCTCAACAGTCAGCCCGTAGGTCCCTGCTGCGGCTACCTGTAGCGAAGGAGCACTGCTGCCAACACTCCAGGTATAGTTGAAATCGCCCACCGGACCGGAAAGCACTGCAGTTTCTCCTTCACAAAGTACCACATCGCCGCCGAGGTCGGCATCAGGAGCAGGGAAGACTTCTAACAACAGGGAGTCCTGCGCGGTACACCCGTCTTCTTCCACACTCAAGGTATACCAACCACTCGATACAGGCACAAAGTTGAGGGCCTGCCCCTGTCCCAGCGCACCATCCGGGCCCGTCCAGAAATACCCTGATGTACCCGGCGCTTCGCCGGCAGCCAGGACAACCGGCTCCCCGGCACAAATGGAAGCGGGGCCACTGACAGAAGCTTCCAGCAAGCGAAAGGCAGCCACAAGCCCGCTCTTGCCGGCCAGGTAGCCAGACTGCTCGCCAGTCAGCGTGACGGAGGACCAATAGGCATCCGGCAGGAGGTCCAGGTCCTTCCAGGTTTGACCGTTATCCGTACTCAGGGCAACCAGCCCGTCCTGCCCGGCACCAACTAATCTCCCCGTATCGTCAACATCCAAAGTATAAAACCGGCGATTGTCCATCCACTCCCAGGTCAGGCCGGTATCCTGAGAATAGTAGGTCCCTCCTTCCCCCGACAGCCACACGTCTTCGCCTTGCGCCTCGAGGGCAAAGTGGTCGCCAGTACCGGTGCCACTGACGCTGCTCCAGGTCTGCCCGCCATTGGTACTGCGGAGGAATACGCCCCCTTCGCCGGCAGCCAGTACAATCTGGGTATTGACCCAGTGCAGGGTATGCAGGTTATTCGGTGTACCTGCATCCACCCAGTCCCAGACAACACCGCCGTTGACGGTGCGCAGCAGCGTACCGCAATCGCCGGCCACGAGGCCCAGATTACTAAAAACAAAGCCAACGCTGTTCAAATTGGCGCCAATGGGGCTGAATTGCTGTTGCCAGGTTTGCCCACCATCGGAGGTACGCCGGATAACGCCCCCTTCACCAACGATCCAGCCAATTGCGGACCCCAGGAAAGTAAGCCCCCGGAGGCTTCCCTCCGTGCGCGGGTCGGCCGGTATCCAGCTTTGCCCGCCGTTGAGCGTCTGAAAAAGGTGCCCCTCTGCTCCAATCAGCCACCCCTGATCGTTGGAAAGAAAATGCGCAGCCGACCAATCAGCCACTACCGGAGAGCTGAGTTGCTCCAGGCATTGCGCCCAGGTTGCTGAAGTAAAAAACAGCCCTAAAAGAAGTGCATATATCGTTTTCATAAAAAGTGGGTTATTTTGAACGCGCTACTCGAAACGCAAATGTAGTCCGGCGTGCACCGGGAAGAAAATTCAGGCGATTAGCCAGGCGGGAACCGTCTGGCGTCGTATTCCAGGAGCCACCACGTATGGTCCGCACAGTAGAAGCCGGTGGCCCCAGCGGATCCTCGGAAGGGCTGACTTCGTAGTAATCTGAATCGTACCAGTCCCAGCACCATTCATAAACGTTGCCTGTCATATCGTATAGTCCCAGCGCATTGGGGGCAAGAGCGCCCACCGGTTGGCTGCTGACGCTGCTGTTGCCGCTGTGCCAGGCGATGGCATCAAGGTCATTACTGCCGGCATACAGCGTACCACCCCCAGCTGCGCCCCCCCGGGCAGCGTACTCCCACTCAGCTTCAGTGGGCAGGCGGTAACCATCAGCTGTTGTATCCCAATACAGGTCTACGTAGGCCAGCTGATCGCCTACCAGAGAGTCAAATGCCAGGGTAAAGTCTTCGTCGAAGTAGTAAGCGGGCGTCCGCCCTTCGGCCAGGCTGAGGCGGTTGCAGAAAGTGGCAGCATCGTACCAACTCACCCGGTAGGTAGGATAGTCGGGGCCAGTACCCCGATTGTACAGGGGCGTGTATTCGGGGACCAGGGCCGCCCATTCTGCCTGTGTCACCTCAAACCGGGACAGGAAAAAATCACCCACCGTGACCGTATGCGGAGGATACTCATCATTTTGGCAATCCGGCTCCTGCTCGTCTGTGCACCCCATGGTAAAAGTGCCACCGGCAACCCTCACCATCCGCCCGGTAGTACGAGCTACCCGAAAACCAATATTGCTGCTTTGGCTTCCCGCCTCTTCCTGCCCACGGCTACTCACTGCGATGCCTGAAGCCTGCTGAAAGTGCCCACCCCGGATGACCCGGGCCGCTGCCGCTGCTGTGCCCCGCGGATCACAAAGCGGGAAGTTTGGATAATCCCCGTACCCGTCCCATACCCATTCTGCGACATTACCGCTCATATCATACAAACCCAACTCATTAGGTGGTTTGGACCCAGCCGGCTGGGTCGCGCTGCCCGTCACAGCCACTTCCTGCCAATTATTACTGCCCGCATACCTGAAATCATTGTCCATACTAGCCCCACGGGCTGCATATTCCCATTCGGCTTCAGTGGGCAGGCGATAACCATCGGCTTCGGTATCCCAGTATACGGCACCCGCGGTACTGAAGAAAGGCACCGAAAGGCCAGGATCGCTGTAATAGGCCGGCTCCAGGCCTTGCTGCTGGCTGAGGGTATTGCAAAAAACCACAGCGCCGTACCAGCTGACCCGCTCCACCGGGCAACTGTTGCAGCCGATATTCTGAGCGGGGTTATTGCCCATAACAGACAGGTACTCCGCCTGAGTGACTTCGTAGGTGCCGATGGCAAAGCTGCTCACCGTAACGGCATGAGCCGGCAGAGAAGCCGCTTCACAGGGCTGCTGCCCGCTGGTGCAGCCGCGCTGGTAAACACCCCTGTCTACCAAAGTAATAGAAGGTTGCTGTGGCCAGGCCACTGTACAGAACAAGCTAAAAAGCAAGACATAAAAGAGTTTGTTGATCATATTTGTTATTATTTGACCTGACAAAATGCAGGATCGTTATCTGCTGCAGACCGCCGTTTGGTTTTTCGAAACTGGTGGGTATCAGAATTCCACTCAGCAATCTGAAAACTAAATTTTGCCGTCCTGACGGCAATTACTATCTTCCGGACCGCCCTATCCTCAACTATCACAATCAACAGCGAAAAAAATGATGCCAGAACGCAAGCGATTCAAAAAGCTCATGGTAGCCAACCGCGGAGAAATTGCCATCCGGGTACTGCGCGCCGCATCCGAGCTCAATTTACGGACAGTTGCTATTTATACGTACGAAGACCGCTATTCGTTGCACAGATATAAGGCTGATGAGGCCTATCAGGTAGGTGAAGATAATGATCCTCTGAAGCCTTACCTCGATATTGAAGAGATTATTCGGGTAGCCAAGCTGCATCAGGCGGATGCCATCCACCCGGGCTACGGCTTCCTTTCTGAAAATGTGACCTTTGCCCGGCGCTGCCGGGAGGAAGGTATAGAGTTTGTGGGGCCTGCTCCGGAAAGCATGGAGCGCCTGGGCGATAAAGTCGCTGCAAAGGTGCTGGCCCGACAGGAAGAGGTGCCCCTGATTGAAGACAGTCATGAGCCGCTGATCAATGCAGAGGTGGCCCTGAAAGAAGCCATCCGCATCGGGTTTCCGGTGATGGTCAAGGCAGCAGCCGGCGGCGGTGGCCGGGGCATGCGGGTCGTCCGCAAAAAAGAAGACCTGACCAATGCTTTTGAAGAAGCCCGGCGGGAAGCAGGCAATGCCTTTGGAGACGATACCGTATTCATTGAGAAGTTTATTGATCAGCCCAAGCACATCGAAGTGCAACTGTTGGGCGACAAGTACGGCAACCTCGTGCACCTCTTTGAACGGGACTGCTCCGTACAGCGCCGTTTCCAGAAGGTGGTGGAGATTGCGCCCTGCCCCTCCATTAATGAAGTGACGAAGCAGAAACTCTACGACTACGCCATCCGCCTGGGCAAAGCCGTGAATTACAGTAATGCCGGTACCGTCGAGTTCCTGGTCGATAAAGACGAAAACGTTTACTTTATTGAGGTCAACCCACGGATTCAGGTAGAGCATACAATCACTGAGGAAATTACCGGGGTGGATATTGTCCGCTCGCAGATCCTCATCGCGATGGGCTATGAACTCAGCCACAAGACTATCTACATCCGTAGTCAGGAGGACGTGGAGTGCAGCGGCTACGCCATTCAGTGCCGGGTCACCACCGAAGACCCTGCCAACAACTTCAAACCCGACTACGGCACTCTGATTGCCTATCGTTCGGCATCGGGTATGGGGATACGCCTCGACGCAGGCTCGGCCTTCCCGGGCGCCAAAATATCACCTTACTTCGACTCTATGCTGGTGAAAGTTACAGCCTGGGGGCGGACGATGAAGGGGGCTTCGCAGCGCCTCCACCGGGCACTCCGGGAGTTCCGGGTGCGCGGCGTGAGCACAAACATTGGCTTCCTGCTCAATTTGCTGAGAGATCAAACCTTTCAGGAGGGCAGAGCTACGGTTAATTTTATACAGGACCATCCCGAGCTTTTGGTGATGCCCAACTGGCAGGACCGCGGCACCAAGCTGCTCCGCTACCTGGCGGAGGTGATCGTGAATGATAACCCCGATGTGAAATATAAGGACAACAGTGCCATCTTCATTGACCCGGTCATCCCGTCTTACGACCCCAAAGCCCCCGTGCCCGATGGCACGCGGCAGAAGCTACAGGCACTCGGTGCAGAAGGTTTCGCCCAATGGCTGAAAGAACAAAAAGCCTTACAGTACACGGACACCACCTTCCGGGATGCCCATCAATCCCTGCTCGCCACCCGGATGCGGACCTACGATATGGACAAGGTCGCCCGGAGCTTTGCACTGCGCCACAGCAACGATGTTTTTTCTATGGAAGTCTGGGGCGGTGCCACCTTTGACGTCTCCATGCGCTTCCTAAAGGAATGCCCGTGGAAACGGCTCGAATTCCTGCGGGAAGCCATTCCGAACATTTGCTTCCAGATGTTGCTGCGCGGCTCCAATGCCGTAGGCTACACGGCCTATCCGGATAACCTGATCATCAAATTTATAGAAGAAGCTGCCGAGGCCGGTATCGATATCTTCCGCATATTCGACTCCCTCAACTGGGTGGAAGCCATGAAGGTGAGCATCAAAACCGTGCGGGAGCGGACCAACAGCGTGGCAGAAGCCTGCCTGTGTTACACCGGCGATATTTCCGACCCCAAACGGGCCAAATACAACCTGCAGTACTACCTTGACCTAGCCAAACAGCTGGAAGATCAGGGCGCCCACATCATTGCGATCAAAGATATGGCTGGCTTGCTCAAGCCCCTCGCCGCTGAGGAGCTCATCAGTGCTCTCAGGGAAACCGTGCATACGCCCATCCACCTGCATACCCACGATACCGCTTCCATTCAGGCGGGTACTTATATCAAAGCAGTGGAAGCAGGCGTTGATGTCGTTGACGTGGCCATCAGTTCTATGTCGGGCCTGACTTCACAGCCCAACTTCAATGCCGTGGCCGCTATGATGAAAGGCCACGAACGGGAACACCCGATTGACCTGCACTCCCTGAATGAATTTTCAACGTATTGGGAAGCAGTGCGCCGCTACTACTACCCCTTCGAGACCGAGCTGCGCGCCGGAACGGCTGAGGTATACGAGCATGAAATCCCCGGCGGCCAGTATTCCAACCTGCGGCCGCAGGCCCGGGCACTCGGACTGGAGGAGAAGTTTGAGACCATCAAGAAAAACTACCGCGTAGCGAATGAACTCTTCGGTGATATTGTCAAGGTGACGCCCTCTTCCAAAGTGGTAGGGGACATGGCCATGTTTATGACTTCCAACAACCTGACCCGCGAAGATATTCTGGAGAAAGGGCATACGCTTTCCTTCCCGGATAGTGTAAAAGCCCTGATGCGGGGCGACCTGGGGCAAACACCGGGCGGCTTCCCGGCCGATATTCAGAAAATTGTGCTCAAAGACGAAAAACCTTACACCGATCGCCCGAATGCACATCTTGAGCCTGTAGACTTTGACACCGAATATGCGGCCTTCAAAACCCGCTTCGGCAAGCACCTTAACATGCGCAACTTCCTCTCCTATAAGCTATACCCCAAGGTGTACGAGGAATACCGGGCGCATTATGAAACCTATGCCCTGGTCAGAGCCCTGCCCACACCGGCCTTTTTCTTTGGCCTGAAGCCCAACGAGGAGATTATTGTCACCCTTGATGCCGGCAAGAGCCTGCTGATCAAGTACATCAATATGTCTGAGCCGGATGCACAAGGGGTGCGTTTAGTGTTCTTCCAACTGAACGGCCAGACCCGCTCCGTGCCGGTCCGCGATAAGAAGGTACAGTCTGATGTAGTCGTCAACCGCAAAGTAGAGCATGAGAAGCAGGTCGGTGCCCCCCTGCAGGGCAACCTCTCCAAGATTCTAGTGGAAGAAGGACAGGAGGTGAATGCCAACAGTCCGCTCTTCACAATTGAAGCGATGAAGATGGAGTCTACCGTAACTTCCCCTATGGCAGGTACGGTTAAGAAGATTTACCTCACGGAGAAGACACTCGTGGAACAGGATGATTTGGTGATTGAGCTGACGTAAGGGGAGGTGTCTTATTCCTTTTGTGATTCAACCAATTGATCCACCACCTCTTTGGGCCAACTGACGCCATTCTGAACAACCAAAATAAAATCGGGAGCCCGCAATACATTGCGGCTCCCGATTTTCATACACCAATTGTTGAAAAAATATTTTTGTTAAGCTTCTGACGGCTCCTCCTCGTGCGCTTTCATCAGATCAGCCTGCAAGTCGTGCGGTACGGCCTGGTATTCCAGGAACTCCTGGTGGAATTTAGCCCGGCCCTGAGACAGGGAGCGGAGGCGGTTAGAATATTCATAAAGCTCAGCCAGCGGTACATTTGCGGTAATTTTCTGGTAGTGCCCGTCGCTGTCCATACCCATGATGATGGCACGGCGAGTCTGCAGGTCGCCCATAATGTCGCCCATAGACTCATGCGAGCAAAGGATTTCCACCTTGTAAATCGGCTCCAGCAATTGGGGGTGCGCTTCGTGGAAAGACTGCCGGAAGGCCTGCTTGGCCGCCAGCATAAACGCCATATCATTGGAATCAACAGCATGCATTTTGCCGTCGTAAATACTCACACGGATATCCTGACAGGGCGACCCCGTAAGCGGGCCCTCTTCCATGCGCTGCATCAGCCCCTTCTTGATCGCATTAGCGTACTTTGCGTCAATAGACCCACCTACGATACACCAATAAAAAGCCAGTTTACCACCCCACTGCAAATCCAGAACCTCCTTATTGCGCACGCTAAGGCCTTCGGGGTCAGGCATGCCCTCTGAGTAAGGCTCTACACGCAGGTGAACCTCCGCAAATTGGCCGGCACCACCGGTCTGTTTCTTATGCCGGAACATACTATCGGCCTTTCGGGTGAGGGTTTCGCGGTAAGAAATGCGCGGCTCCATAAACTCCATTGATACGTTGTTCACCTTCTCAATGCGGTAACGGATGAGGTCGAGGTGGAGCTGCCCCTGCCCATGCAAAATCGTCTGTTTGAGGGCCGCTGACTGCTCAACGATAAACGTAGGGTCTTCCTCTTCGATTTGGTGCAAGGCCTTATAGATCTTGTCCATATCATTGATATTCGTTGGCTGTACAGCCTCCCGGATGCGGGGCTCGGGGAAGTGGATCGGGTCGATTTGGATATCAGTGCCTTTCTCGTCGAGCGTATTATTAGTATGGGTATTCTTGAGCTTGACGGTTACGCCAATATCGCCAGCTCTGAGCTCTTCTACCTGCTCCCGGTTTTTACCTTCGGCAATAAAAATCTGCCCGAACCGCTCTGTCGTTTGGTTTTTCTGGTTAATCAATTCATCACCGGCTTTTAGTGTGCCGGCGTAGACTTTAAAGTAAGAAACGAGCCCGACCTGCGGCTCCGTCATGGTCTTGTAGACGAAGATGGTGGTTTCAGCATCTTGGTTACAAGGCAGTTTTTCATCCGTACCGACCAGTTTAGCGGCCGGGCGGTCGGCAGGAGACGGGCACACGTCATTGATGAAGCCCATGATTCGGCCACTGCCCATATTGCGGGTGGCCGAGCTGATAAAGACCGGGAATATATCCTGATGCGCAATCGCGATCCGCAGCCCTTCTGTCAGTTCTTCTTCGGTGAGGGTCCCCTCATCGAAGAAGCGCTCCATAAGACCTTCATCGTTTTCAGCGGCGGCTTCCACCAGCGCATTGTGCATTTCCTGAGCACGTTGTATTTCAGATTCCGGGATGGGTTCTTTTTCCGGCTTCCCACCGCCATCGGGGAAGACGTACACCACCATGCGCAGGGCATCCACGATCTTGTTGAAGCCCAGGCCGGATTCAATGGGGTACTGTACAGGAATAACCTTCTCACCAAAACGAGCCTGAGCCTGCTGCAGAGTGGCTTCATAATCGGCCTTTTCGTGGTCCATTTGATTGATCACGAAAAGGCAGGGCGTTTCGAAGCGCTCCACATAGTCCCAAAGGATTTCGGTGCCTACTTCCACGCCATTCTGAGCGTTGAGCACCATCAGTCCGGTATCAGCCACCTTGAGTGCAGAAACCACCTCTCCAATGAAGTCATCGAAACCCGGTGTATCCAGAATATTGATCTTGGAATCCTTCCACTCGGCGTGAGTCAGGGAAGCAAAAATGGAGTTGCCACGCTCTTTTTCGATATTGGTATAATCAGATTGCGTGTTTTTTTCTTCTACCGTGCCGATCCGTTGGATATCACCTGCTTCAAAAAGCATGCATTCAGTGAAGGATGTTTTGCCACTCCCCGGGTGGCCAAGTAAGGCGACATTGCGTAGATTTTTGGTGTCGTAGCTCATGCGTAATTGGTTTTTTATTGGCTTAAATATCTATGGTCTTCCCTGCAAGCAATATGACGAGGCGCATGCCAGGGCAGTGACATTTACCCATAGGCTGGCGGTCCGCACCCGCATCGGTCCATAATTCCAGTCATGCGACTAAATCCGGAATTAAATTACGATTTTAAATTGTTTTTCAAAACTAAAATCAAAAACAGAAAGCACCTCTTCAAAAATCCGGCCGACTGAAGTAAAAAGGATACGGGGATCTGTCTCAGAATTTGTAAATTCAGCCCAAACTAAGACCTCAACACTATGCTTGGTATGCTACAGGTCGTGATTGGCCTGATATTCGTTTTGCTCCTCCTGAGCCTTTTGGCTACAACGATGATGGAGCTCGTAGCTTCCGCCTTCTCCCTGCGGGGCCGTAATTTGGAAAAAGCACTCCGCAACATGCTTGCCTCTACGGAAGTGGACAATCAGCTTGTGGAGACTTTCAAGGGAAATGCGTTGTACAAACAGCTGTCTTACAAATACGGCAAAAAGCGCTACTCCCCTTCTTACCTGAGCGACCGCTCCTTTCAGTCTATACTAATGGATACCATACTCAAAGGGGAAGGCTTCGAAAAGATTGAGGAAAAGCTGGAACAGTTGCCCGATGCCGACCTGAAGGACGTCCTCAGGCAATTCCTGCGGGAATCAGAGCAAGATACGGAAGTGTTCAAAGGTAAGGTGCGCACCTGGTACAACGATGTCATGGACCGGGCTTCCGGATGGTATAAGCGCTATACGCAGAAGATCCTGGTAGGCATGGGCTTTTTAATCGCCATCGTTTTTAATGCCGATACCCTGGCCATTTACGAGCGCCTGGAATCTGACCCGGCAACCCTGCAGCAGGTTCTCACCCTGGCTGAAGACTACGTGAATGGCAAGGACGGTCTGGAAATTGCGCCCGCGCAGACGTCTCCAGAGTTTGACGCCTCTCTGGCGAAGCTGGAAGGTATGGTCAACGATCAGATTGAGGCCATCAAGTCCCCCCTTGGACTGGGCTGGAAAAATGTGGTATGGTCGGAAGTGACCGTATACGATGTCTTGCTGAAGCTGCTGGGCTGGAGCGTGACGGCTCTGGCGGTTTCTCTTGGTGCCCCCTTTTGGTTTGACCTCCTGCGCAAACTGGTCAACATCCGTAGCTCCGGCAGCAAACCTGAATAATGCAAAAGTTTCCGGAATTTGAGACCGAGCGCCTTTGGCTCCGGGTAACCCATGAAGCAGATGCGGCTTTCATTCTGGAGCTGCTCAATACGCCCAAATGGCTGAAATTCATTGGTGACCGCAAAGTACATACCCTTGAGGATGCAGCCCAATATATTCAGGAGCGGATCCGCCCGCAGTACGACCGCCTGGGCTACGCCAACTACACACTTGTGCGCAAAAGCGATGGTACAAAGATAGGCTCCTGCGGGCTCTACGACCGGGCAGGGCTGGAAGGTGTAGACCTGGGTTTTGCCCTGCTGCCTGCATTCGAAGGGCAAGGCTACGCCGCCGAAGCTGCCCGCCGGCTGATTAATGCCGCCTTCCGGGAAATTGGCCTGCCCGAAATCAGCGCCATCACGATTGAGCCCAATACCGCTTCACGGAAGCTGCTGGAACGGCTGGGGTTCCGGTTCGAAAAAATCACGCACCTGCCCGATGATGCCGAACCCGTACTCTACCTTAAGCTCAAGCCTGACTACCTATGATTTCTATTTTGCCGCCGATTCATAAAATTTCCCACCACCCATTGACGTTAGGAACAAGCAATCAATGACGGCCCCTTACTATGAGAATTGTACAACTGACAGATTTGCACGTAGGCTTAGAAGATGAAGACACCTATGGCGTGAATGTCCGGCAGAATTTCCTTCGCATACTCGACAAAGCCAAAGCGCAAGACCCAGACCTTCTCGTCGTCTCCGGCGACCTCTGCTACCGCGATGGTGATGCCCGTATTTATCAGTGGATCAAAAGTCACCTCGACCAATCTGGCCTGCCTTACGAAGTCATGTCCGGCAATCATGACGACCCGGCGCTGCTTGCCCAAACCTTTGGGCGGGAAGACCTGCTCAAGGGCAGAGAACTGTACTTCAGCCGGTCGTATGCGGGGCGGACCATCCTCTTTCTGGATACCACCACCTACGAAATATCAGCCACGCAGCTCCAATGGCTGGAGGCGTCCCTCAAAGCTATAGACGGCCCGGCACTCGTTTTTATGCACCACCCGCCTCTGCCAAGTGGCGTACCTTTTATGGACACCAAGCATAGCCTGCGCAATATGAGCGCGGTCCAAAAGGTATTCTTCCAGCACCCGCACCCGGTGCAGGTATTCACGGGGCACTACCATGTAGAAAAAGTGGTGACCAAACACAACCTCACCGTTTACATTACCCCTTCCTGCTTTTTCCAAATCGGGCAGCGGTCCGAAGCGTTTGAGGTAGACCACTACCGCATCGCTCTGCGCACCATCGACTGGAGCAATGGCCTCATGATGAATGCCGTGCACTATTTGTAATATGACCGGGATTTGGTATTTTGTGAGGACAATATTCAATAAAAATGAAAGAATACCGTCTGGAATCCCTTATCTATTACAGCAAGATAACCTTTGACAGGAATCACATCCTCAAAGCGTCCACCGAAGACATACAGCAAAAGCTGGACGAATACGCTGCTGATGGCTGGCGTTTGGCCTCCACTGACATCGAAGACTTTGGTTCGGGTATGTACTTTTACCTGTATTTTGAACGCGACAAACGCTAATGACGCACCCATCCCCTTCTCCCACGCCCTACGAAGATTTGAAATGGCTGGACACCGTTTCTGACCTGTTGGATACGCGCTACCGTATCCCTGGCACCAATGTCCGGTTTGGGGCAGATTTCCTGGTGGGCCTCATTCCGGGAGCGGGAGACGCGATCACATTTGGCATCTCCGCCATACTGGTGCTCGTAATGGCGCGCAAAGGGGCGAGCGGCATGGTGTTGTTCAAAATGATCGGGAACATCGTACTGGATGTTGTCGTAGGCACAATCCCGCTATTCGGAGACCTTTTTGACCTGGGCTACAAAGCCAACCGCCGAAACCTCCACCTGCTGGAGGAACACTACCGGGAAGGCAGGCATCAGGGCAGCGCCTGGGGCCCGGTTATGCTTGTTGCCCTGGTTTTGTTGGGGCTACTCGCGTTCAGCGTTTATGTAATTTGGCGTATCTTCAGCGAACTGATCCAACTATTTTTCTAACCAACATACCCTATTATGTGTAAACAATGGCTTTGGATGCTGGGGCTCGCCGCCCTGATCGCATCCTGCAATCCAGGTGCAGAACCAACCACCGAAGACAATACCGAAACGCCCACCGAGGAATCTGACGAAGGCTTTCAGTACCTAACCGAGACCTTTGCCGACAAAAAAATGATCCGCTACCGGGTGCCGGGCTTCGACCAACTGAGCCTGGACCAGAAGAAGCTCGTCTACTACCTCGTGGAGGCCGGCCTGAGCGGGCGCGACATTATGTACGATCAGAACTACCGCCACAACCTGGCCATCCGCGATGCCATCGATAAGATTGTATCGGAATACACGGGTAACAAATCGAGCGAAGACTGGAACAAATTCATGGTGTACGCCAAGAACGTCTGGTTTTCCAATGGCATTCACCATCATTATTCGAATGATAAGTTCCAGCCTGCGTTTTCGCAGGCCTACTTCGCAGAATTGATGGCAGCGGCGGGTGCGGGCCTGCCCGAAGAGGCACTCAAGGCCATGTTTGACCCCGAAATGGACGCCAAAAAGATCAACCAAAGTGCGGATGACCTGGTCAAAGCTTCAGCCATCAACTTCTATGATCCGGATATCACACAAGCGGAAGCGGAAGCCTTCTACGCTGATTTGAAGTCTAAACTTGAGAACGAGCGGGTCTCTATGGGCCTCAACTCCAAAGTCATCCGCAACGAAAGCGGGGAGCTGGAAGAGGCCGTCTGGCACGCTGACGGCATGTACGGCCCTGCCATTCAGCAAATCATCTCCTGGCTGGAGAAAGCGGTAGGAGTAGCCGAAAACCAAGCTCAAGCCAATGCCCTGCGCCTCCTCGTTGAGTACTACAAAACCGGCGACCTGGAAACCTGGGACAAGTACAACATCGCCTGGGTAACCGCTACCGATGGCGACATCGACTACATCAACTCTTTTATTGAAGTTTACAATGACCCGCTGGGCTACAAAGGCTCCTACGAAAACATCGTACAGATCAAGGACTTTGATGCCTCTGAGCGCATGTCTGTCGTATCCGAAAATGCCCAGTACTTTGAAGACAACTCGCCCATTATGGATGAGCATAAAAAGGAAGAAGTCGTAGGCATTACTTACCGGGTAGTCAACGTTGCCGGTGAATCCGGCGATGCTTCTCCGGCCACCCCGATTGGCGTCAACCTGCCGAATGCCAACTGGATACGCGCCAAGCACGGCTCCAAGTCGGTAAGCCTGGGCAACATCACTCAGGCCTACGAGAAAGCAGACGGCCCCGGGCTGCTGCAGGAGTTCTCCCACGATGAGGACGAAATGGCCCGCGCCCGGGAATACGGTTCACTGGGCGGCAAAATGCATACCGCCCTACACGAAGTGGTAGGCCATGCCTCCGGTCAATTGGAGGAAGGCGTTTCGACCCCCAAAGAGACCCTCAAAAACTACGCTTCCCCACTGGAAGAAGCCCGGGCCGACCTCGTAGCCCTGTACTACATCATGGACGCCAAGCTGCAGGAGCTCGGCCTGGTACCTTCTGACGAAGTGGCCAAAGCAGAGTACGACGGCTACCTAAAGAACGGCTACATGCTGCAGCTGCGCCGCATTGAGCCCGGAAAGACCATTGAGCAGGCCCATATGCGCGACCGGCAGATGATTTCCCGCTGGACCATTGAGAAAGGTACGGCTAATGGTTCTATCGAGATCGTCAAGCGTGACGGTAAGACTTACATCGACATCAAGGACTACGCAAAAGTCCGCGACCTGTTTGGCGAGCTACTGCGCGAGGTACAGCGCATCAAGTCGCAGGGCGACTACGAAGCCGGCAAAAACCTGATCGAAACCTACGGTGTACAGGTGGATGCGGCACTGCATGAAGAAGTACTGAAACGGGCAGAAAAACTCAATATCCCGCCCTACGGCGGCTTCATCAACCCGCGCCTCGTCCCTGTTACCGGTGAGGATGGCGAGATTACCGATATTAAGGTAGAATACCCCGCCGACTTTACGGAGCAAATGCTGGAGTATGCGGGAAAATACTCGTTTTTGAAGTAAGAGCGTGTTGGGACTTTTGCAAACCCAAAGTATAGACTCCGGAAATACGTTTTAGCCACGATATTTTTTTCAAATAAAACTGTGTTATGAAAATCGATTTCACCCTGATTCTTGTATTCCTGGCCTTTGGGCTATCGGCACAGCCAGTATTGGTGAAGGATATTTCCCCCGGAGACGATGCCTCTGTTACCGAAATTGCGAGAACATCCCTGCCGGCACACAGGATACGTTCCTAATCGGGTTTCGCCCGGGCGAGATCAACCCTTTGGATGCCACACTGACCCTCAACACCAACGCCAATGAGGGCGGCACCTTTGTCTTCAACCTCACGGGCATAGGCGATTTCGAAAACAGCTTACGCGAACTGGCTGAGCTTACCGTAGCTGCCTTCCCTAACCCGGTTGCAGAACAGTTGAATGTCACGATGGGCGAAGGGCTAACCAACGGTACCGCCCGGATTTACAACACTCAGGGTCAGCTGATCTGGTTGGAGGCCGTGCCTAATGGCATTCAGCAGGTGGCCTTCAAAGCCAGTCACCTACCGAAGGGCGCTTACTTGCTCGAGCTACGTGATCAGGAGCGCCGGGGCGCACTGCGCTTCGTCAGGCGATAACTACATACTTAGTGCATGTTTGGAGGTGCCCTAAGCCACTGCCCGGAAATATTTTGTTGCGGGCAGTGGTTATAGTTTACCAGACCGAACTTTATCAATACCTGCCTGTGTCTCGTCGCCTGTGGGCTTTGGCCACCGGAGACCGAAGTGTTGACCGCAGGCCAGCATCAAAGTGGGTTGACATGGACCAGGATTATGGCCCGATCAAAGAATACCCACCTAAGGCGCCACAAGGCCTGCACTGACCAATATCATCAACCTGCATGACAGGGGTTAGTGTTTGGAAACGGGTACAACCCTACCTTTCCGGCAAAAGTATAGGCCATGAGAAAAATATTTTTGCTTTTAATCACCCTTATGACGCTACAGCTGGGTACCGCACAGGTGCAGTTGGTGCTCAATCAACAGGAGAGCGCAACCCTTGCCCGTATGGCTGAGGAGGAAAAACTGGCGTACGATGTGTACATGAATATGGCAGAGCTTTGGGAAGCACAGGCTTTCATCCAAATTGCTGCTGCCGAGCAACGCCATCTGGAAATGATCAAGACGCTGGCCGACCGCTACGACATCAATATGTCTAAAGCGGTCCGCTCCGGTGAAAGGGGCATTTTTGACGATGCTGTGCTGCAAAAATCCTACATCGACCTGACCCAAAAGGGACAGCAATCGCTCACCGCCGCTTTCCAGGTCGGTGCCCTCATCGAAGAGATGGACATTAAGGACCTGAATGCCGCAATAACCGAGACCAACAATGCGCAACTGCAACAAACCTATCAGCGCCTGCTGGAAGGGTCCAGGAATCATTTAGCCGCCTATTCTCAAAACCTGAAGCAAGCCGGCACCGCTTATGTACCCAGTTACATCACCACAGCGGATTACGAAGCGATCATGCGTGGCAGCGCTCAAGCCTGCCAGCCGGGTAAAAATCAGCCTGGCAAACAGCAAGGCTGTATGGGTAAAAAGCATCAGGCGGAGGCCGGGTGCGCAGGGAAAAATAACGGCCAATCAGGTAAAGCCTGCTGTAGCAGCAAAAACGCCGAACCATCTGACAAGGCTTGCTGTAGTGGCAAAAAAGGACAAGGCCAAGGTGGCTGCCAAGGTAAAAAAACGGATCTTTAGGGTGTGGTAAGCCCTGGAAAAACGTTCCTTAATGCCCTTTTTCTGAAGCTTCGGAAAAAGGGCATTACTTTTGTTCCTTCTTTGATAAATTCCGTAAGAAACGAGCGCGGTGGAAGGAATGCGATCAGAAAGCCCCATTTTGCCCATGATCCCATTTGCATTGATAACGGAATTTAGCTTGTTGATAAAACCATCCAATTTGACCATGAAAACGAAATCCTCCCTATTACTCCTCCTGCCGATCTGCCTGATGCTGCAGGTGCTCCCCGTTAGCCCACTGACAGGGCAGTCCCGCTTCCCAGTCACTCTCGACGAGGCGATGGCTATCGCCCGGCGCAACTACCCGGAGCTTAGGCGGGATCAAAAAGCTCTGGAGCAACTGCAGGCGCTGCGTGGTACTGCCCGCCCCAATAATCCAACCCAATTGTTCTTCGCAGGCGGCATGGTAGATCCGTCCAATCTCTCTACCGGGCTGCACAGCGCAGGTTTTTTCAAAGCTTTCGACTGGCCGGGAGCTACCCAGCTACGTGAACAAGCACTGGAAGAAGCCATGCTTTTGGGCAATGCTCAACTAGAGCTTACTGACTGGGAGCTCCGACAGGAAGTGGCCCGGGCTTACTATCAGCTGGTTTTCACTAAAAGCCTGCAACTGCACTATCAGGAGAAGCAGGAGCTCACAAGCCGGCTCGTGGAATACGCTCTAGCCAGATATGAGTTTGGTGAAACCGGCAAAATACCCGTACTTTCTGCCAACAGCAAACAAAAACAAGCCAGCCTGGAGCAGCAGGAAGCTCAAAAAGCCTACGATTTGGCACACACCATCTTCAACAACTACCTGCATTCTGATTCGGTATTCTATGCGCTCCTCGATTCTTTGCCGCTCCCCTCCCCCACACCCAATTGGTATGTCAACGGCGGCCACCCCCAATTACTGAAGAAACAGCAGGAAGTACGATTAGCAGAAGCCCAGATAGAGCGGGAACGCAGTCAACTCATGCCCAAAATACTGGCGGGCACTCAACTGCAGATGATCAATGAAACAGTGCCCTTTGTAGGTTATCAGCTCGGGCTCAGCGTACCGATCAGCCCCAAAGCCATACAATCCAGGATAGAAGGAGCCGAAAAAGCAGTAGCCGTCCGGGAGGCAGAGCTGGACGCCACCGAGCGGGCATTAGAGAACCGAAGGCGGGAACTGACCACCTTGCTCTTGTCTCAGAAAAAGCTGTTGGAATATACCCAAAAAGAAATGCTACCCCTGGCGAATGAGCAGATCCAATCGGCTGAAGCTGCCTACAAAAGCGGTGCAGTAGGCTACCACGACTACCTCGTCAACCTGGAACAAGGGCTGCAAACGAAATTGGAGTGGATTCACAACCTGAGCACTTATCATCAGCTGCGCCTACAGCTTGAATTCCTGAGCGGCCGCCAATAATTTCTTTGCAAAAAAAGCAGTTTTCGCTACCTTGTTGCTTACTAAAACTAAAAGTCATGTCTAAACTCATAAAGCGCATCCTCTTCGGTCTACTTGGTATTTTTGTGATCCTGCAATTTTTTCAGATTGACAAGACCAACCCTACGGCTCCGGAAGGGCAGGACTTCATCACGGTCATTCAACCACCCGAAGACGTGGTACAGATACTAAAGGATGCCTGCTACGACTGCCACTCTCATCAGACCACCTATCCCTGGTATACCAATATACAACCGGTAGGATGGTGGCTGAAAGGCCATATTGAAGAAGCCCGGGAGCATCTCAACTTTTCTACCTGGGCAGCTTATGATGCCGAGAAGCGTGCCCACAAAGCAGAAGAATCAGCAGAAGAAGTAGGAGAAGGGTATATGCCACTAAAAGCTTACCCGCTCACACACCCCGAAGCCCGCCTGTCTGATGAACAGCGCGACCGGCTGGTGACCTGGTTTGAAGCATTGGCAGATGGCCGGGATATTTCTAAGCGGCTGCGCGAAAAAGCGCCCTTAAACAGCACTAAGCCTGTCCCTGCCCACCAAAATCTTCCGACTGAATAATCTAAGTCATGGAAAATGCGCCTGCACCGCCCAGTTTTTTTCAAAGGCATCAGGCTTACCTGGGCGAGTTCGTTTACGGTGGGATTGACGGTAGCGTAACTACCTTTGCCGTGGTGGCCGGATCAGTAGGTGCGGGGCTGGACAGCTCCGTAATTCTCATCCTTGGCTTTGCCAACCTTCTGGCCGATGGGTTCTCCATGTCAGTTGGGGCCTACCTTTCTGCAAAGTCAGAAGCCCACAATTACGAAAAGCACAAAAAGATAGAATACTGGGAGATTGAGCACAAACCAGAAGAGGAACGGGAAGAAGTACGGGAAATATACCGACGTAAAGGTTTTGAGGGGCCCCTGCTGGAACAAGTGGTAGACATGCTCACCGCTGATAAGGACCGCTGGGCGGACGTTATGATGAAGGAAGAGCTTTACATGATGGAGCAAAACCGGTCGCCCATTACCATAGGGTCTGTGACCTATATCGCATTTTTGCTGATCGGTTTCATTCCACTGGCTTTATACCTGTATGATTACCTCTTCGGATTTGACGGCAACCTTTTCCTGGCGACCTCTTTGCTTACCGGACTGGGATTTGCCACAGTAGGATGGCTCAAAACGCATATCACGGAAACCTCCATGTGGAAAGGCATACTGGAAACGGTGACCCTGGGTGCACTCGCTGCCGGTGTTGCTTATTGGGTAGGTGATGTGCTGGAACGTATTATTGTTGGCTAAAACAGAGTTTGCGATGTTTGAAAAACTACTTCCCTACGATACGGCTCACCTCATCCTGCGGAGCTTCCAACAGTACTATTACAACTACAAACGCATCACCAAACGGGCTCAAATCCGATTTGAGCACCGGGACTGGAGAGGTATGCAAGCAGATGCCCGCGAACGGTTGACGCTCTACCGTAATCAGGTGGATGTGACAACCAGGGAAGTCGTACAACTGCTCGGCCACCTCTCAAGCGACGATGATACCTGGAAAAAAATCAAGCAAGACTACCTCGAAGAAGTCAGCAACTTCAACACCCGGAACATTGCTGAAACATTCTACAATTCTATTTTCCGCCACAGCCACCGCGGGCTGAGCGTAGACAAAGACCTGATGTTTGTGCTGGCTACCGGTACCTACCGAGAGTTCCGCTCTACTATTCCTATACATCAGACCTTTTTCCTGATCGAACCACTGGAGCACATCTTCAGACAGGTCTTCCACTTTTTTACCTTTGATGCCCACTGGGAAGACATGGAGCGCGATATTTCCTACATCTGCGATACGCTGCGGGGAATGCTACCCTCCGGTGAGCTGCCGCGCCACGCCCGCATAGAGCTGCTAAAGTCCGTGTTTTATCGCAATAAAGGGGCCTATATTGTTGGGCGGTTGCACCTGGAAGACCGGGTTACGCCCTTCATCCTGCCCCTGCTGCATAAAGAGAACGGTATTTTCGTGGATGCACTGCTGCTGGACTACAACGATGTATCCTCCATCTTCAGCTACAACCGGTCTTACTTTCTGGTAGATGTGGATATTGTCAGCGAGACGATAGATTTCCTCAAGTCTATTTTGCCTACCAAAAGCCTGGGCGAGCTTTACAACTCTATCGGATTTGAAAAGCATGGCAAAACGGTGCTTTACCGGGACTACCTCCGACACATGGATCGTACCCTCGACAAGTTTGACCATGCTCCTGGCATCAAAGGTATGGTTATGGCGGTCTTTACGACCCCTTCCTACAATATGGTTTTCAAGGTCATCAAAGACCGGTTTGCAGCACCGAAGCAGGTCACACAAGAGGAAGTGAAGCGAAAGTACGAGATGGTCTTCTTTCATGACCGCGTAGGGCGTATGGCAGACAGCCATATCTTTGAACAGTTCCGCTTTGACCGAAATCGCTTTTCTGATGAGTTGCTGGACTACCTGCTGGAAGAAGCGCCCTCCAAAGTCCAAATCAGTGGCGATACCATTGAAATAAAACACCTCTACATCGAGAAAAAAATGATCCCTCTTAATCTGTTTCTGGACAAAGCTACACTTCAGGAAGCAGAAGACGTTATTAATGACTATGGCAAAGCCATTAAGCAGTTGGCAGCCGTCAATATTTTTCCGGGCGATATGCTCCTGAAAAACTTCGGGGTCACTCGCCTCAAGCGGGTGGTTTTCTACGATTACGATGAGATCGGCCCCTTGACCGATTATAAATTCAGGCGTATCCCGGAGGCCCGAACCTACGAAGAGGAGTTGTCCTCCGAGCCTTTTTATTCTGTAGGCCCTGATGATATTTTCCCGGAAGAATTCCGGCGTTTCCTCATTGGGCGGAAGGACATCCGAGATATTTTCTACCGCCTGCATGGTGACCTCTACGATGTTCAATTCTGGATTGAAACGCAGAAAAAACTGGAAGCCGGCCATTTATTCGATGTCTTCCCTTACCGGCAGAGCCTGCGGTTCTCTGAGCGGTATCAGCCGTAAATCTGCAGTACCCAAAGCCTGGTAAATGCTACTGCTTCCGAATATCGGGAACGCTGGTTTTTTTATCTTGCCGGGAAAAACATGAGAACCCAACTATTTACCCTGGCCGTAGTACTTATGCTTGCAGCCTGCAACACCACCAAGACAACCCATACTGATAGCGCCACCAAAGCACTGGATGAACTACAGCAGGCGATGACGGGTACTTATAGCAGCGCTGCGCAATCGGCCGAAGATGACGCCTTTTATGATATCACCCTGCACATGTACCCCATCTGGAAAGACCGGGGGCACTGGCTGTATGTTGAGCAGGCCGTGAGCACGATGCCCGCCAAGCCTTACCGGCAACGGGTCTATAAGCTCGAACAGGTCGACAAAAAGACCTTTAGGAGCATTGTCTACACCCTGAATGATGAAGACGATGTTGTAGGCGACTGGCAGGTCCCGGAAAGCTTTGACCGCCTTGCCGCTGAGGACCTCCGGCTGCGCGAGGGTTGCGCGGTGATCTTAGCTCAGCAACCGGATGGCTCCTATACCGGCAGCACGGAGGGAGACCTCTGCAAAAGCACCCTCCGGGGCGCAGCTTACGCTACCTCCGAGGTCTCCATTTTGCCTGGGAAGATTGTAAGCTGGGACCGGGGGTTTGATGAGGTCGGCAAACAGGTCTGGGGTGCTGAAAAAGGAGGATATATCTTTTTGAAGCAATAGCGTTTGCAGCCGGGCAGGCTTTTTTATAAATCTTTGAAGAGTTTGAAAATGCGGCGGTACTCGTCGGTCCAGCTGCTGGGCTCGATGAAGCCGTGGGGCTCGAGGGGAAAAACGGACAGCTCCCAGTCTTCTTTACCGAGCTCGATGAGGCGTTGGGACAGGCGCACAACATCCTGGAACTGCACGTTGTCATCAACCATGCCGTGGAGGATGAGCAGGCGGTCCTGCAGCCCTTCTGCGAAGTAGATGGGAGAGCTTTGCCGAAAGGCAATGGAGTCTTCTACCGGCGTATTGAGGATATTGGAGGTGTAGGAATGGTTGTAATGTGCCCAATCGGTCACTGAGCGCAGAGCAGCACCGCATTCAAAAGTGCCGGGAGAGGTGAACAAGGCCATAAGGGTGATAAAACCACCATAGGAGCCTCCGTAAATCCCGATCCGCTGAGGGTCAATCCCCAATTCTTCCACCAGATATGCTGCGCCGTCAACCTGATCGCTGAGGTCTTTGCCGCCCATGTGGCGGTAGATGCCCGTACGCCAGTCTCTGCCGTAACCATCGCTGCCCCGGTAGTCAATGTCCAGCACCGTAAAGCCATGGTCTACAAGCAGATTGTGAAACATATACTCCCGGTAGTAGCTGCTCCACCAGCGATGCACATTTTGCAGGTATCCGGCGCCGTGCACGAAAATGACCGCTTTACCACCTTTGGCACCCTTTTTAGGCTTGTACAAGCGGGCAGGTACTTTTGCCCCATCGGATGCCGTGAAGCGAATAATTTCCGGTTCCCGCCATTCGTAGCTCTCAAATGCCTCAGTCGTTGATCCTGTAACCTGCCTCATCTTACGACCGGGCTGATTGTCCATCAGGTAGAGCTCCCAGGGCTGATTGCTGTAAGAATAACGCAGGGCCAGGGTCTGCTCATCCGGTGAAACCTCCACTTCGTACTTGCCAGGGGCATCGGTCACTTTCTGCAAGGTACCTCCCTCAACAGGCAGATGATAAAAATGCTGCTCGAAGGGGCTCTCCGCATTAGCGATG
This sequence comes from Phaeodactylibacter sp., assembly GCF_040219495.1. Taxonomy (GTDB): domain Bacteria; phylum Bacteroidota; class Bacteroidia; order Chitinophagales; family Saprospiraceae; genus Phaeodactylibacter. The sequence goes on from NZ_JAVJSK010000068.1 coordinate 37,864, forward strand.
ATGAAATAGGTCTGTTTATCGCGTGACAATTGTGCGCTGCGGATTTCAAATGCACCACTTGTCAAAGCGGTACGCTCATCTGTATCCAAATCGTGGGTGTAAAGATGGGAATAGCCGGTCGCCTCTGACTGATAGTAAATAGTGTGCTCGTCCAGCCAGCCCAGCGTGCCGGTCGAGAAATTCCAGCCGGATATGCCGGGCCCGCCAATCCAGGCGTCATCCTGTTGCCGGTCCGCCTGTATAAGCTGCCCCTTACCCAAGTCGAGCTCCGCAATCCAGCGGGTTTTGTTGTCCAGAGCTCTAACCACAACCACCGCCCGGCCATCATCGCTAAATACGGGGCCGCGTATGATGGCTGCCCGGGGCGCTTCGTACTGCGCCACGGTGTCACCGTAAACGTCCAAACGGTAAGCCGGTTTATCATATATACCTTCCAGGCTAAGGGTGGAAACGGTATAAAAGGTGTCCCGCTGCCGGTCATAAATACCCATCTCGTAGGTGTCTTGGGCGTGGCCTACCTTTGGGCGTGCCCGCTCCATATCCAAATAACCTGTTGGGTCTACAAAATGCGGGACTTGTGTTCGTTGAGCGTCCTCGTCTACCTGCATTTGCACGGTCACGTAGCGGCTGTCGGGGCTAAGCTGCAGGCCGTACCAGCTTTTATTCCCCATGTAGACGGTTTTGGGACGGTCGGCCTCGAGAGCTTCCCTGCGCTCTTTTTGCAGGCGGCTTTGGGCATCTCGCCAGCGCAGCACCTCAAAGAGTTCCATTTGCTGGGTTTCCAGCCATTTCTCCTGCTGATCGGGGGTACTGCTGCTCTTTTCCATCCCCTTTTCAAAAAAGGTGAGCTGCTGCAGCTGCTGTTCCTGAAGGTGCCACGCAAAAAGGTTACGATCAGCGGTGAAGAGGAGTTGCCGCCCATCTGCGGTAAAGGAAGGAGCAGACTCGCGCTGAGCGGTATAGGTCAACTGCCGGCTGCTGCCGGTGGCTACGTCGTAGAGGAAGAGGTCACTATCTTTGGCATAAGCCATAAGAGAACGGTCTGGGTTGTAGGTGCCCGGCTCCGGCAACTGCCGCTGCCGCTCCAGGCTTACGGCAGCCGGCGGTGCTGCATCCGTGCCAGCACTGTACAGGGAGCGCAGGGTGTCCTGCTCCGGATTCCAGGTAAAAAACACTTCCTGACTATTGGGGTGCCAGCGAATTTCTTCGGGCAGGAACCCTACATATCTTTCGCCCTGCATGATATCGGCGATCTCCAGATCAGAAGGCTGTGCCCAAACAACACAGGGGAAAAGGCTCAGCAAAAGGAGGTGGAAAAACAGGCGCATGGTGTGTTTTTCGACAAAAGTAATCATTAGCGTTTTAAAAGATAGTCTTGTCGTACTTGGAACTCGAATTATCAGACTTCTCCAGGCTCTTGTCGTAGCGCATGGAGAAATGCAGGTAAAGAGAGCGGGACAAACGCATGATTTTGAAATAAGTCAGGCCCGCAAAGGCCAGGGTAAAGCCCATTGCCGCCATGACCGACCAGTCGTAATACAGGACCAAAAGCAGGGCGGGCAGTAGCAGCATCCAGGAAGAAATCCCGTAAGAAATGATCAGCGCACCAAAGTAAAAACCTGGTTCCGGCTCAAAGTCCAGGCCACATTTTTCGCACCGGTTGTGCATATCAATGGGATTGGTCCAATTGAACGGCTTCTTAAACATATCGCCCTCGCCACAGCGGGGGCACTTATAATTCCAAATTCTTTTCCAGGATAGTTTCATCTCTAATGTTTTTTTTTGAAAATAGCTCATCCATCAGCAGGCATAAGATGGAGCCAGATTGGCTTTTGGCTGCCCTTTCCATCGCTGCAATCCGATGCAGCACCCACAAATGTAAAAAACTTCATAAGTTGATTACTCCCCAATGCAGATAGATTTTCAACATCTTTATGCCCCCTAAAAGTTGGCCGGGAAGGTAAAGATTACAACTACATTACGAAATCCCAGTTTACGGGGAGAAAGCTAAGGGGAGTGGCTTAGAAATAGTAGATTTGCCAATCCTTCACACCATTGACCAAAATTTGAATTTATGTACAACATGCTTAAACACGCGCACTCGGGCTTACGGTGGCTACTGCTCGCGGCGCTCATCTATGCCATCATCAAAGGTTTCCAATCCTGGAGAAGCGGAAAGGCTTTCAGCAAGCCTTCGGCACTTATCGGGTTGATTATCACGCACATTCAGCTCATCATCGGGCTGTTATTGTACTTCGTATTCAGTCCTCTGGTTTCTTTCGAAGAAGGCTTCATGAAAAACGACATCACCCGCTTCTACACGATGGAGCACTTTGTCACCATGATCCTGGCCATTGTGCTGATCACCATAGGCTACAGCCGGGGCAAGCGCAAGACAGACAGTACCGCAGCCGGCAAAGCAGTCTTTGTCTTTTACCTGATCGGCCTGGTGCTTATCCTATTGGGTATTCCGTGGCCGTTCCGTGGCCTTGGGGCGGGGTGGTTCTAATCCGTTATTCCGGAAACCATTCAGCGTAGAAGCTCGGGAGAACCAAGGGTCTCAGAGCATGTTTGGAGCTCGTTACTATTGCAAATTAACGCTTTATGAACCCCGCAGAAATGCGGGGCAAGCTCTGACTTCCTCACTAAATTTTCATTTAGCGCGTATTGGGACTTTTGTCTTCTAGTCGAAAACTAACAATTTTCGGTTAGACGAGGCATGAAAACCGGAGTTTAGCCTTAGTTAGATAGCCTGTCCCGCAGTTTGCGGGAAGGATTTTCGGGACAAAGTCCAAGCAAAAAAGTGTCCCGGTGCACCAGGACAAACCGATTACTAAAGTCCCAACACGCTCTAACCCGCTAAACTCAAATTTAGTGCCTTTGCCAGAACCATAAATCCTTGATTTTCATGACGAAACTGCTCCAAACAAGCTCTCGAGCTTGAAATACGCCAAAATAATTCGGACCAATCGCACCAGAGCTTCACCAGCCTGAATAACAAAAGCCTGTTCTGCAATGATGCAAAACAGGCTTTTGTTTTCCCGGAACCTCACAAGAGTTACTTGCTCAGTGGCGTAGGGCACCCCTGTATGGCCATGTCTTCACAAACCAGCCCATTATCCAGTGCTACGTAGAAAGAGTCCAGGTATTCTGTCATTTCACGCCTGCCGCTGCGGCTGAGAAAATCAAAATTTTCTACCATCGCTACAAAGGTATCCTGCTTTGACTTGAAAAGCTCTAAGGTGGGCTGGAGTTCACTGCCGGAGCGCTCAGCTCCCAGATAAACCCGATCCCCCACTTTAGTCTGTCCAACCTCCTGCGAAGGCACCGCATAACCCACATTAACCAAGCCTGAGAAATCAAAGTCATAAGGCACAACGGTATGCAAGCCTCCATTGACTGGTTTCAGGATTTTAAGGTTACGGGACATCGGAACAGACCAGTCCACGTTTCCGATCATATACTGGAACATCGCGTGAGTCCGCAGGTTATCCTGCTGGAACTCCACCGTGGAAAGGCCGAAACATTCTTCGCACTCCACACTGTTTTTGCGAGCCGCCAGCTCATCAATATCTTCAAGCAAAATACCGTACTTGACCAGCTTTTGGTTGCTTTCGGTATCGATATAGGTCACCTCTACCAATTTAGCCCGGAGTGCGTGATCAGAAAGTTGCTGATACATTTTGTAAGTGAGGTACTCCCTTAGGACTGCTTCCTTACCTTTCCTACCGGTTTGGCAATGGGTTACCAACTTCAGGTCATCATAGTCTGCTAAGCCACGTGCCCGCAGGTCTTTTTTGGAAAAATCGATCCGTAAAGGTGGAAAGTCACATACCCGGCGGCGGTAACGGCCACGGGCGCGAATTTCCCCGGACAGTTCGACCCAGGCTCCATGGGCATCCTGGAAACGGAAAACCGCCGGGTATTCTTCGTTCGTATTCACCTTGGCGTACATGGTATCCAGGCTAAATTCAAGTTCCAGTTTTAACAACTCCGTATGCTCAAACTGGTCAAATAAGGTGGGATTCTCAGCCCTAAGCCCCAGGGGCGTAAGGCAGACTGCTAATAGCAGCGTTCTGAAAATTGTTTTCATAATTTTTAAATGTCGTGGTGATTTCAAAAAAACGGGCGCTGTGCCCTTTGTTTGTCGGTTTCTTTTATGCTGAACTTATCTTATAGCGTGTCGGGGCTTTTTAGAAGCGTTCATGCTGTAAAGATGCCTTTAAAGGGCTTTGCCCCCTACTTTTTTAGATTAGCATCCAGAAAAATCCAACGAATTTCAGGAGGAAGTAGGGGGTTACGGTGTCCTATTACATCAGTTTGGTGTCGCATGCTTTTCAGGCATACCGCTATTGGGGCAAAAGGTCAACAGCTCATCAAACTTGACAAAATTTCTACCGTACATCTTTGTTATTCTGTGTATTAAAGCACTTCTTTACATGTCCGCCTATCATTTTTATCAAAAAACAGGAAATGAACAATCCTAAATTGACGTTAGAGCAGATCTTCGCCATGGACCTGCCTCCAATCATTATTTATGCCGCTCCGGTGATGTTTACGTTGGTCTTCATAGAGTATTTCATCCGGATTCGAAAGATGCGCCGTAATTATGATACGAAAGATGCATTTGCCGCCACTGCAGTAGGGATTGGCAATATCATCTCCTCTGCCCTCACAAAGGTGGTCACCTTTGGCGTCGTTTTGTTTTGCTACAACCTCGTACCCTGGAGCCTGCCCATTACCTGGTGGTCTTTTTTGATTTGCTTTATCGTGCTGGATTTGTGCCGGTACTGGGCACACCGGGTGGCGCACGAACAGCGCTTCTGGTGGGCAACCCATGTCACGCACCACTCCTCAGAACAATACAACTTTACGGTCTCCTTCCGCCTGTCCTGGATTCAACAACTGAAGATCATCTTCTTTTTGCCCATTGCATTCATGGGCATCCACCCGGTGGTCTTCTTCATTGTCCATCAGGTGGAAGTCTTGTACCAGTTTTGGCTGCATACCGAGCTCATCAAAAAATTGCCCCGGCCTATTGAATACATCTTCACCACACCTTCTCACCACCGCGTCCACCACGGGACGAATGAGAAGTACCTGGATAAAAATTATGGCTCTACGTTGATCATCTGGGACCGCATCTTCGGCTCTTTTAAGGAGGAGGAAGAAACACCGGACTATGGCATTCTCAAGCCTGTCAACTCTTACAATCCGGTTTATCTGGTTTTTCATGAGGCAATAGACATCGTAAAAGACCTGGCCGCATACCGGTCACCAAAAGCCTGGTGGAAAATCCTGTTCGGCAGCCCTAATCTGACCTTAGACAAAAAAGCTTACGCCGAAGCAGCAGGGATGCCCACTCCCGGTGAAGAACAGTCCGCACCTTCAAAGGCTAAAGCCGAAGTATAGGCGGGCCATTGTCCAAAAACGGGAACGGCAGCCCTTTTGGTTGAGCTGCCGTTCCGGTTGGTGTTGCACTCCGTTATGCCCTTAGGGCTTGCCTGTGAGCGCTACAGGAAAGTGCGGGGCTTACTTTTGATCGTTATTCAACAATTCAGCAGGCAGCCCCAGGAAAGGCGTATCTCCGTTGGTCACGATAATCTTCGAGTTTTGGGAGCGAGCCATTTGCAGGAAAGCTTCTATGGCATGGTAGCGCAGTACTTCCCCCGTAAGAGACTCCTGAAGCCCGGCATTGGCTTCTGCCTGCGCTTCTGCCTGCAACCGGAGAGCTGCGGCATCACCGGCAGCCTGTATTTCTACCCGCTGCCGTTCTGCATCTGCCTTAATGACGGCTGCGTCCCGCTCGCCACGGGCCTGAATGACAAGGCGCTCTGCATCCAGTTGCTCCCGCTGCTTGATGAACTCCATACGCTGAGCATCCTGTTCTGCCTGCAACTTTTCTTCAATGGAGTTCGCCAGCCCGGAGGGCAACACAATGCTTTTCATTAGCACATTGTCGACAATCAAACCTTTGGGTTCCAAAATCTCTGCCATCCGGTCACGAATCTGAGCTTCAATAACGGCCCGTTCACCCGAGTGCATATCTTTGGCCAGAAAACGGGAGCTGACATCAGCAGCTGCAGAGCGGAATACAGGCAGTATCACTTCGCTTTCATAAGCCCGCCCGATATCGCGCAGCAGCTTCGGTGCGCTGGAAGGCCGGATACGGTACAAAATGGACATTACAGAGGTGATCGTCAGCCCTTCCTTTGAGGGCAGGCTGCTTTTAATTTCCAGGTTTACAGTACGGGTCGGCAGCGTGATGATATTAGTCGTGAATGGATTATACCCCTTGGGGCCTTCCGACAAAGCTTCGTTGCTGATCTTGCCCAGGCGCTGCTTAATGCCTACTTCGCCAGGACGGACGACCATACAACTGCTCAACAAAAAGGTGCCGATAAACACGGTTATTACGGTTCTGATTTTCATAGCTATAATTTTCTTATAATGACCTTGAGAACCTGCTTTTGGTTCACGCATTTGCACGCTTTACGGTCTTACAATACCTAAACATTTATGGACAGCGAGTTGGTAGTGGCCGAGGATCGTGATTTCCATAATCTTAGGTTCCCTGCAGTGCTGCAAGCCGACAGGGAACCTAAGATTATGTTTGGAGGTGATTGACAAGGTAAAAGCTGCCCAAAACACGCTACCATTTCACAAGCCGATCATAAGCCTCGACCTCCGTAAAGCGCTCCTTGCCCGTTACATCGATAATTTTCATGCGTAATTGCCCTTTTTCCCAGTCTATTTCCAGCAGTCCAAAGTGGTTTTCCATCACTGGCCCTTGAATCCGGTGGTCATTCGGAGTGGCAAAGCCCCAGGTAGAGGTGATGCCGCTGGACGTGACGTCATAGATGGGGTACAGCCCGGGGTAGTCCACCTTTGAAACTTCCGCGTAGTGCACATCGCCGGAAATAAAGACCACTCCATTGGCTTTTTTAGCTTTGATGAGCTCCAACATGCGCTTCTGTTCATGCGGGAAATTAGCCCAGGCTTCATAACCGTTGTACGTAATCCCAAACTGCGTACTGCTGCCTATGATCCTTAGATCAGCGGGCTTTTCGAGGGCTTTGCCCAGCCAGGCCCACTGCGTTTCGCCAAGCATTGTGGAGTCCCCGGTTTCGTAGGGCCAATAACCCAGATCGTAATGGAAAGCCACCGTGTCCACTTCCTGCCCTCCGTAGGGACGCAAATCATCTCTGAAGGTCCGGGTATCCAGCAGGATGATTTGCACCTTCTTGTCGCCAGCTTCCAGCACATAATCGGTATAAATGCCCGGACGGCTGTAGCGTTCATCGGCTTCCGGCACCTCAAACACCTCCAGGAAAATCGCCTTGGAAGCTTCTTTCTCCGGATAATGCCGTCCGCTGTCATTCCAGCCATAGTCGTGGTCGTCCCAGGTCGCCAAAATCACGGTACTGTCTTTCAGTGCCTGATACTCCGGCTTGGCCATCCAGCGGCCGTACTTGTTGCGGAGGGTATCCATATTGTGGGTATCGCCGTAGATGTTGTCGCCAAGAAAGACGAAGGCATCAGGCTGTTGCTCAGCAGCAAGGCGCAGTACCGGCTGTGGCTGATCCTGAAAACCGCAGGAGCCAAATGCGATGCGGGTAACGGGCTGCACGTCATCATTTTCAGGTGTGGTTGCGCAACTCCATAGCAGCACCGCAACAAGGAATAGGTAAAGCTGATTCTTCATATTGGGTTGAATTATTAGAGATTAGGGGTAGTCGGTGTTTATATCCCACGATCCTTCTTCCTGCCCAAATTAAGGTTTTGTAAGGATTTCAGCCTTGCCGTTTGGTAAAAACAGCATTACCCACCAACTGCTCATCAAAAGATAAAGGGGTAAACGTTCTAAAATCCCGCTTTGGGGGCTGGATTGACTTATGTAGCCCCTGAAAAGATAAAATTCCCCCCACCTCCTTCCTGTTCTCGCCGATTTCTATATTTTTACCATCACCAAATAAAACTGAGGAAGGCTCGCTTCTCCAGTCACCAAAATTATAGCTCATGAAAATTGGCATTATCCGAGAGGGTAAAATCCCGCCTGACTCGCGCGTTCCGCTCATTCCAGAGCAATGTGCTGCCATTATGGGAAAGTACCAGGGCGTTGATATCGTTGTGCAGCCAGCCCCGGGCCGCTGTTACCCGAATGAAGCCTACCGACACCAAAACATAAAACTGACCGAAGACCTTAATTCCTGCGAAGTCCTTATGGGGGTAAAGGAAGTACCGGTCAGCCAACTGATCCCCAACAAGACTTACTTCTTCTTTTCGCACACCATCAAGGAGCAGCCCTACAACCGGAAACTGCTACAGGCAGTCCTAAAGAACAACATCCGCCTGATCGACTACGAGGTCCTGACGGATGAACGGGGCAGGCGGTTAATCGCTTTCGGCAAATTCGCCGGCATGGTTGGTGCCCACAACGGGATCATGGCTTATGGGAACCGAACGGGCCTTTTTGACCTGGTGCGCATGAAAGATTGCCTGGACTATGCAGCGGCACGTCAGGTGTACAAGCAAATGCAGTGGCCCGCCATGAAGGTTGTCCTAACCGGCACAGGCCGCGTAGGTAAAGGTGCCGCTCTGGTACTTCGGGATATGGGGCTGAAAAAAGTCAGCCCGGAGGAGTTCCTTACCCAGCATTACGAAGAAGCCGTCTTCACGGTACTCGCCTGTGCAGATTATGCGGCCAGAAAGGATGGCAAACCCTTTCAAAAGCAGGACTTCTATCAGAACCCTTCCGCTTACAAAAGTATCTTTGCGCCTTACGCCAAAGTAGCGGATGTCATGATCAATGGCATTTACTGGGATAATGAAGCACCGGCTTTCTTTTCTCTGGGGGAAATGCAGGAGGAGGACTTCAATATTCAGGTGATTGCTGATGTCACCTGCGATATTGCACCCGTTTCCTCTATTCCTTCCACACTGCGCCCAAGCACGATCCCTGATCCGGTATTTGGATTCGATCCGGCGGCCGGTGCCGAAAGCGAGCCCTATCAGCCCGATACAGTGGATATGATGACCATCGACAATCTCCCCAATGAGCTGCCCCGGGATGCCTCCAAAGCCTTTGGACAGCAATTTGTGGAGCACATTTTGCCTGAGTTGTTGAAACCGCACAGCAAAGTTATTGAGCGGGCTACTGTAGCAGCAAACGGGCAGTTGGGGCCTCATTTTAAATACCTCAAAGGGTATGTGGAAGGGGTCGGGGTGTAAGAGCGTAAAAGCTCAGAGCATGTTTGGAGCTCGTTGCTATTGCAAATCAACGCTTTACGAACCTGACTTCGGAGAAGTCAAACCTTTTCAACCTTGGCAACACCACAGGAGATCGACTTCGGAGAAGTCACATGTTATCCCCCATCGGTGGAGGTGCTCCTTCTACTCACCTTTGGAAACCCAGCTTTTCAAACTTGACAAAGCACTATTCCTTCAGCCCATTTAGAATATTTTGCTCAATGCGCTGAGCAATATTTGTCGTATCCGTACGCTCAAAAGCCAGGCCTGTGATGCGTTCGTAGAGTTCGATATAGCGCTCAGAGACCTGCTCAATGAATGCATCCGGCATAATAGGCATAATCTGCCCGTCCTTGCCCTGAAAGCCATGCTCCATCAGCCATTCGCGCACGAACTCTTTGCTGAGCTGCTTTTGCCGCTCCCCTTTCGCCTGCCGTGCTTCGTACCCGTCTGCGTAGTAGTAGCGGGAGCTGTCTGGCGTATGGATTTCGTCAATCAGGTAAATTTTACCCCCGCGCTTCCCAAACTCGTACTTGGTGTCTACCAGCAGCAAGCCTTGCTTTGCTGCCATCTCTGTACCCCGCTGAAAAAGCGCCCGGGTGTATTGCTCCAACTGTTTGTAGTCGGCCTCGCTTACAATGCCTTTCGCGATAATCTCCTCCCGGCTGATGTCCTCATCGTGCCCTTCGTCCGCTTTAGTAGCCGGTGTAATGATAGGCTCCGGAAACCGGTCACTTTCTTTCATTCCATCAGGCATAGGCACCCCGCAGAGCACACGTTTGCCGGCCTTATACTCCCGCCAGGCGTGGCCCGCCAGATAGCCCCGGATGACCATCTCCACTTTGAAAGGCGTACAAGCTACCCCTACCGCTACATTGGGGTCAGGCACAGCTTCCAGCCAATTGGGGACAATATCCTCAGTGGCTTTCAGGAAATGCGTAGCCACCTGATTCAGCACCTGCCCTTTGTAGGGAATAGGACGAAGCAGGACATGATCAAACGCAGAAATCCGGTCGGAAGCAACCATGATGAGTTTTTCGCCTATAGTGTACACATCACGTACTTTGCCGCGGTAGAAGGCCGTCTGGCCCGGCAGATTCATTTGCGTCTCCAATACAGCATCGGCTAGATTAGACATCGGCTTAGATTTTTCGCAAAGGTAATTACAATTTCCAAAGCAAATTACCGTAAGGCTCTTTCAATCTGTTATATTCAAGGTCTGAAATAGGAAAAAGCCAACCGAATCTTGGCCCTTCCACCACTAAACTATTCAAAAAAAATGAGGAACTGTATTACTGCCTTTTTTGTACTCTTATTTAACGCCCCACTTTTGCTTCAGGCTCAACAGCTGACCTTACCGGCGGAGCGGAGTACGGCGGAATTCCTGGGTAAAAGCCCCGAACTTTCAACCCTTACGGACCAGGACAGGACCCGCACGGGCAAAGCCAAGCTCCGGAAAATGATCCCCAAGGAAATCCCTAATTTTACTCAGCGCCAGCGGGTGCCCCGCAATGCTGCGGAAACAGCCTTGCCCAAGGGTGCGGACCCCAGGGTGGCGGACCAGCAGCTGCGCAGCCAGAACCTGGTGGTGGAGCCTTCCCTTGTTTTTGAGGGCATTGACCGACCGGCTTCCGGCGGCGTTTCTCCACCAGACCCCTGCGGCGACCTCAACGGGAAACACTACATCCAAATGACCAATGCCAGTGGTGGTACCATGCTCAGGATCTACGATTTGGAAGGCAACCTGACCCTTGAGCTCCCCTCACTGAGTACACTATGGGCAGAGTTTGGCGTAGCAGGACTGGGAGACCCCATCGTCCTTTGGGACCATGCCGCCAACCGTTGGATGATTTCTGAATTCCAGGACTTTAGCGGTAATGCGTTGTTGGTCGCCGTCTCTGTAACCGATGACCCCGCCGGCGAATGGTACGCCTACCGCTTTCAAACCCCCAGCTTCCCGGATTACCCGAAGTACTCCGTGTGGCACAATGCCTACCTCGTCACCACCAACGAACCATCGGATGGTAATGTGCCCATCTACGCTTTAGAACGTTCCGCGATGCTGCAGGGTACTGATCCCGGTGTGCAGCGGCTGGGCATTCCAAAATTCTCAGTGGGTGGCTTTCAAGTGGCAACACCGGTAGACTGGGATGGCAACACCCCACCCCCGGCAGACGCCCCCGGCTACGTGGTACGTTTGTACGATGATGCCTGGGAAGGCGGTCAGGATAAAGTCGAACTTTGGGAAGTGCACCTCGACTGGGCAAATGATGCCAACAATTTTGTTGCGGGCCCAATGGATATACCTGGAGCACCCTTCGATGCCGAAATCTGCCCCAACGGTGGCTTCTTCGACTGTATTGAACAACCCAACGGACAACTCGTGGATGGCCTGCAGGACATCATCCTCCACCGGGTCCCTTACCTCAACTTTGGCTCTCATGAGTCCATCCTTCTTCACTTTGCCGTTGATGTAGACGGTACCGACCGGGCTGGGCTGCGCTGGATGGAACTCCGCAAAACACCGGGGGCAGACTGGTCCATCTACCAGGAAGGCACTTACAGTAAAGATGATGGGCTAAGCCGCTTCGCAGGCGGTATCTCCATGGACTTCAACGGGAATATCTTAATGGCTTACTCTGTGGGGGGGCCGGACCGCGACTTGTCACTGCGCTACACGGGGCGGTTGAATGCCGACCCCCTGGGCATTATGACTGTAGAAGAATACGAGTTTGCTGAAGGCTTAAGTTCACAAAGTGGGTCACGCTGGGGCGACTATGCCGCAATGGCCGTTGACCCCCTCACGGGTACTGACTTTTGGTTCACCGGCGAATATATGGGAGCAAATGGGCTATGGGGTACCAAAATCCTCTCGGCAAAGCTGCGCCGCGACTCTAACGACGTAGGCATTCAGGCTTTGACCGCCCCGCAATCCTCTGGTTACCTCACCGGTACCGAAAACGTGCAGGTAGCCGTGCGCAACTTTGGCTACAAGCCTTTGGCCGACTACACCATAGGCTTTCAGTTTGAAAATGGCCTGGTCTTCACCGATACCATTCCGGACACACTGGCATCAGATAGTATCTACCTGCATACTTTTTCGGAGACCGTAGATATGGAAGCCCTTGGCACCTACAACATCAACCTGTTCACCAGCCATCCGCTGGATACCGCCAATTTCAATGATACCCTGCGCGTACAGGTAGAGCAGCTGCCTCGTAACGATGTGGCGATTGCTAATATCTTTGGTCTGGAGCAAAACATTTGTGATACAACAGCACTGGTGGAACTGGTGATCCAAAATGCCGGAGTGGATACCCTGTTCTCTGCCTTCATCACTACAGGCCTGAATGGTATGATCGGTGATGATATCGAGTGGGAAGGCACCCTCCCACCCGATGCAACCGAAACGATTGTACTAGAACTTTCCCCTCTTGTGAACGGCACCAATGAGTTTGCGGTCAGCGTGGGGTTCCCTAATGAAGTGAACGACGAAAACCAGGCCAATGACAGCCGGGAAATTCAATTTGAAGCTGTACTGGATGGACAGGAAGTTACCGTCCGCCTGCTGACGGATTCCTACCCGGATGAAACCAGCTGGGAAATACTTGACCTTACCGGCAACCTGATCGGTGAAAGAGGCCCCTTCGAGGAACAGACCTCCCTGCAGGAGACGAAGTTTTGCCTGCCGGATGCCTGCTATGTTTTTGTGCTCAAAGACAGCTGGGGCGATGGTTTGATTGGCCCACCGGCCGGTAATTTTGAAATCGTTGACGGGGAGGGCAATATCCTCGCGCAACTGGGCGACGAGATCAATTTCGGCAGCCAAACCCAACGCACCTTTTGCGCTACGTTTTCCTGCCTGCTGTCTATTGATGCCTCAGTCATAAATGAATCTGCGCCGGGCGCTGAAGATGGCAGTATCATCCTCAGCCTGTCTGACGGAATTCAGGACTTCGAGTACAGCATCAATGGCGGAGATTCCTTCCAGGACAGCCCGGTTTTTTCCAACCTGTTCGGCGGGACTTACGAATGTGTAGGACGAGATATCAACGGCTGTCTGGCAGACACCCTGATAACCCTGGCAACTTGCGCCCTGGACCTGTCTGCAGAAGTGACCAATGCTACAGAGGGACAACCCAATGGCAGTATTTTGGTCAATGTTACCGGTGCCCAAGGTGACCTGCTGTACCAACTGGATAATGGTTCTTTTCAGGAAAGCGGCCTCTTCGAAGGATTGGCGCCCGATAATTACATCATTACCGTTCAGGACGGTGCCGGCTGCGAACAGAGCCTCTTGGTAACAGTAGAGATGACTTCTTCAGCAACCCAAACCTTCTTCGGCAAAGCCGTGAAGCTCTACCCCAACCCAACGGATGGCTTCGTTCAGGTGGAAATCCGTGGGCTGGAACGCACCAACTTCCTCCCGGTACGTATCCTGAATGCTAACGGGCAAACTGTGCGCCACGCGCGCCTCGTCACCTACGGCGACACTACGCGTGGTATTGTGTCTTTGTACGACCTCCCGGCAGGCACTTACTTCCTCCGGTTTGAACACGAGGACCTTCCCCGATTGTTTAAGGTAATGAAGCAGTAAGCGCGAGCATGGGCAGAGGCTATCAATTCCTGGCCTCTGCCCTGCCTGGGCTAGTGCACTTGCAGCCCCAAAAGGAATGGATCATGCAGCAATCGATCGACATCAATGCAGACTTAGGGGAAAGTACCCAAACACGACGTTTTGAACACGAAGACCACCTTTTCCCCTATTTGTCCTCCTGCAATATTGCCTGTGGGTTCCACGGGGGTGACCCGGTATTCATCGAAGCGGCCATTCGGCAAGCACTAAAACACAGGCTCCAAATTGGTGCCCATCCCTCCTACCCCGACCGGCTCAACTTCGGCCGGCAACCGATGAACCTGCCTTCCACTGAGCTGCAAGCAGTGCTCCGCTATCAAGTCAGTGCGCTGAAAGGTATGGTAGAAAGCCTGGGCGGTCAACTCTCCTACATCAAACCCCACGGTGCTTTGTACCATACCCTCTGTCAGCATGAAGCTCAAGCCCAACTGGCCGTAGCGGTCTTCACAGCCATTGACCCTAACCTGAAGATCATGGGCTTACCGGGATCAGCGCTGGCCCGTGCCGCCGGGAAGGCCGGGCTCTATTTCATTCGTGAGGGCTTCGCAGACCGCCGTTATGGGCCGGAGGGGCAATTGCTTCCCCGAAATATGCCCGGAGCCGTGCTCAAAGACCCCGCCAAAGTGGTGGAACAAGCCCGGCAAATCCTGATGGAAAGCTCGGTCACTACAAGTGCCGGCACCCGGCTACCTCTTCAGGTGGACAGCCTCTGCATCCACGGAGACAACCCTATGGCGGTTCCTGCCTTGAAAGCACTGGACCACTTCTTCGCACAATCCGGCATTCAAAAAAGTAGCGTATGAAGATACTCCCATTCGGCGACCGTGCCCTGCTCATCAATTGGCCACAGCGCATTGACCCCGAAATCAATGCAGAGGTACATGCCTGGCAACGGGCGATCGACAGGGCGCAGATCAAAGGTGTGGCGTATTCAATCCCTGCCTTTTGTTCGCTAACCCTTGTATTTAACCCTCTGGAGGTATCCTTTGCGACCCTGAAAGCAGAACTGGAAAGCCTGAAAGTCAACACAGATGGACCACCCAAATCCGGCCGAACTTTTGATATCCCGGTGGCGTATAACGGAGCCGACTTGTCCGCTGTTGCCCGGCACACCGGCCTCTCAACATCCGAAATCATCAAACAGCACAGCAACCGGGCCTACCAGGTATATATGATCGGGTTCTTACCGGGGTTCCCGTACCTGGGGCCTGTGCCTGAGCCTCTGCACTGCCCCAGAAAAACGACACCCCGCAGGTCAGTGCCAGCAGGAGCTATTGGCCTGGCTGGTGCTCAAACCGGTATTTATCCTTTTGAAGCACCGGGCGGCTGGCAAATCATCGGGCAGACCCCCACTCCGGTGTTCCACCCGAAAGCGGAAGCCCCTTTTTTGCTGCGCGCCGGTGATACCGTTATTTTCACCCCCCTCTAACCCTCAACCAGATGCCCGAGATCGAAATAGGTTCTACCGGATGGTACGATACCCTGCAGGATGAAGGCCGGCCGGGCTATCAGTCGTTCGGAGTGCCCGTTGGGGGTGCGATGGACCGGCGGGCGGCGGCGCTCGCTAATCAGCTGGTGCATAACCCCCTCTCTACGCCTGTTCTGGAAAGTACCCTGATGGGGCCCCGGCTGCGCTTTCATACCCCAGCCCAAATTGCCCTGACCGGCGCTTCTATCCAACCTCAACTCAATGGGGCCCCCGTACCAACCTACACCACACTGACCGTCGGCGCCGGATCGGTACTGGAAGTCGGTCGCATGGAAAAAGGTTGCCGAACGTACCTGGCCGTTCACGGTGAATGGCAAGTACCGAAATGGCTCGGCAGTTGCAGTCCGCCTCCTTTTCAGGCGGATCAGCTCACGCCAGCAAGCGTGATCCGGCCTCATCAGCGTATCCATATCAAAGCCGGCAAATTGGTGCCCATTCGGGCAATAGAGCTGAAAAACCGCCCTGCCTTTCCTCAACAACGAACGGTGGGTGTCTTACCCGGTCCAGAGTGGCCCGCCTTCTCCCGATTGGCGATTGCCCGCTTTTTCGGCAAAGCCTTCACCGTGAGTAATGAGGCCAACCGGATGGGGCTGCGATTGAAGGAGACTGTAGAGCATACTTCAACATTAGGCCAGCTCATTTCATCAGCCGTACTGCCGGGTACGGTGCAGTTGCCTCCTTCCGGTCAGCCCATCATCCTGATGGCAGATGCACAGACCACCGGTGGTTATCCACGGCTGGTACAGGTACTTGCAGACGATCTGCCCATATTAGCACAGTTGCGCCCTGGGGACAGGATCCGGTTTACCTTACCCGAATAAATCTAATTATCCCACTGGAAAGATACGGCAGCACCCCGCTTCTTAAACACCCCAAAGGCGGTAGTCACGGCTTCTCCCACAAACTCAAATTGTAAAGCCTGCCGTTCAGCGTCCGGATCAACTCGGGCCGTGACTGTAGCCGGGAAGGTCCCCGTTTTGGGCGTCACCCGAGTAAAGCCTTCCCCTCCGCTGAGCCGCCAATTGCCCTGTGGTCCGAGCAACAAAAAAGTCATTGTTTCTTCGTTTTGTGCACGCAGCCAGGCGATGGGCCGCCGAAAATCATAAGGCCCCCATTCGGTTACCAGGATATACTTCCGTCCACGCAGGTGCCCTTCCGGCAGCATAGCATCCCCGGCATCGGGCAAGGGGGCAGGCTGAATCTTTTGAACGGGTGCGAGCCCCCGACTAGTAGTGCGCCAGTTGCGGCGTACAGCGGGGGCAGGCAAGTCTGCGGTTGGATTATCGCTTGCAAAAGCGCTGGCGTCACCGAGCGCGCCCCTGCCAATCCGGTTTTTCACCAGCACGAGTGCGTCATTAGGCTGTTCAACCTCCAAAAGCTTTTCGAATGCATAAAACTGATTGTCGTCATTCACCGCCATATTGGAGGTGCCGGAGACCGAAAGCGGAATGCCCGTTTTATAAAAGAGGTTATGCTGCAGGGTATAATCCCGGCTATCCACCTCCCGCTGTTGAGTGTAGACCCAATCCTCCGGTTGCGTTGCCCGTTCCCACAACTTGACGCCCACAGCGCAGCTATCAAAAATATTGTACTGAATGGTGTTGCCGTGCCCGTGCTCTATAGCGATACCGAAGTCACAGTTTCGGAGGTCATTGGCGCTCATCAGGCTTTCGTAGCTGTACCCGCCCCAGATACCGTAGCGGCACTCATGCAGGCGGTTAGCGGCTATGATGTTACGGCTGAAAGTCACTTCAATGCCGTTGGTGGGCGCATGAGAAAAGTCGTTGCCAAAGATGATGTTGTCATTGCACCCGCCCTCACCGGTATCCATCGTATGCTGCCCTGCCCAAAGGAAAAAGCCATCGCCAGAGTGGGTGGCGGAGTTGTAGGCGAAGGTATTGTTTGAGCTTTGCTCGTAGCACAAAATGCCGGCACTGTCTTGCCCGCGGCTGTACACCCCGTAGCTGAAGCCCCGCACATTCCAGTCGAGGCGGTTGTGCATGACCTGATTGTAACTACTCCTGTACAGCCCGATACCGATACCTGAATTAAACTGAATGGTGTTATTATAGAAAGCCCCCTGATTGCAATGGGTCATCATCAGCCCGTTTTGCCCGCCGGTGACGCGGAGGCGGCGGACCGTAGCGGCATCGCAGTTTTTCAGATAGACCGCCGCGCCATACCGCAGCCACTCGTCATCCTCATTGTGATGATGGTACAGCCAATCGCTGAGGTCTTCTGCCTGAGGGGTACTTTTCATCCGCTGCCGGTAGTTATAGCTAAAGTCGCAGTCCTCGATAATCAGGCTATCGGTATTTTCCGCCATTAGCGCCACCTTATACCCCCGGGCGTTGAGGTTGCGGAGGGTCACGTTTTTGCTGTTGCGCACCAGTACAGCCAATCCGGTAAAAGTGTTGGGCAGGGTATCCGTTTTACTTCCTATGAGTAAAGCACCGCCGAAGTCAACCGTCAGCCCTTCCCCTTCTATAATGAGAACCGGCCGGGACAAGGTCTCACTGGAAATAAAAAGGGTGTCAGATTGGAAATCGGTTGACTGTGTAATAATCAGCCCGGACTGCAGCCGGGTGGCTTTCGGCGCTGTGCTACAGCTCCAAAGTGTCAAAGCAAACAATAAAAAGACCAGACCGTTGTACCGAATAACTTTCATGACTAGCTGTTTGGACCTAAGAGCGTGTTGGGACTTTTGTCTCCTAGTCGAAAACTAACCATTTTTTGGTTGTACGAGGCACGAAAACCGGAGTTTAGCCGGAGTTAAATGCCTGTCCCGCAGTTTGCGGGAAGGATTTTCGGGACGAAGTATAAGCAAGCCCGATTACTAAAGTCCCAACACGCTCCAAGGCTATATTTGGAACAAACTCTAAGATAGTAAAAGCAATATGTACGTAGATATATCCATCACTGAAGAAGACCTGCGGTTGATCATGGGCAAGCCCTTCGAGCCCCGCTATGCTGCTGCCCTGCGGGATGCGTTCTGCCCGGCTTGCCGGCAAAAGGAAGACAACGCTGTCCGTCCGGAAAAACTATGGCTTAACCCGGCCGGCGATGTCATCGTGGAAGGGGCTTGTTCCAGTTGCGGCGCGCCCGTAGAGAAACTGCTCGAAACAGGCGTTGAGCCCCGGCAGTACGATCAGGCGATGGCCATACGGGAGTACAAGGTGGAGATTGGGAAAGACTATGAAATAAGACAGGTTGATTAATACCCAAAATGCTTTAACGACCGCTCATCATCCCGCCAGTTATCTTTCACCTTGACGTGCAGCTCCAGGAATACCTTACTATCTAACCACTCTTCTATACTCTTGCGGGCTTCCATGCCGAGCTTTTTAATCGCGCTCCCGCCCTTGCCAATGATGATAGACTTTTGGGTTTTACGAGCTACATATATCTCCGCGCTAATACGCACTAATGGCTCCCCCCTCGTCGTTTCGCCATCCTGAAAGGCCGTAACGATCACTTCGCAGGAATAAGGGATTTCCTGTTGGTAAAGAATCAGAATTTTCTCCCGGATGATTTCACTGATAAAAAAGCGCTCCGGGCGGTCGGTCAGCTGATCCTTGGGGTAGTAAGCGGGACCCTCAGGCAGGTACTTCATGACCACCTCCATCAAACGCTCTGTATTGACCTTCTGCAGGGCAGAAACCGGGATGGTCTCTGTGAAAGTAATCCGGTCATTCCAAAACCTGATCAACTCCAGCACTTTCCCATCATCTACGGTATCAATTTTATTGATCAGCAAGAACAGCGGCACTTTGACATTTTGCAGGCGCTGAATGATGGGGTCGTCGTCAGCGTAATGCTCGCCTGGCTCCGTGACAAACATCATGACATCTGCATCTTCAAAGGTGGAGAAGGCAAAGTGGTTCATGGACTCCTGCATACGGTAGGAAGGAGCTTCGATTACCCCGGGCGTATCCGAAAAAACAACCTGATAATCGTCTCCGCTCACCAGCCCGATGATACGATGACGGGTGGTCTGCGGTTTCTTAGTAATGATGGACATACGCTCGCCAACAAGGGCGTTCATAAGCGTAGATTTGCCGACGTTAGGCCGGCCAATAATATTCACAAATCCGGATTGATGCATGCCGTTAGAATTAATTACAGCTCTTCAGGAAGATACCGTTGAAGTTCACCGTGCACCAGCGCGTCCATAGCCTTGAAAAACAGTTTAGGCTTATGAGGCCGCCAGTTGATGTCGTTAAACGCATCGCCAAAGTTAACAAACTGATGCAATTGGGTGTCTTGCATTTCCTCTTTCACATGAGACAGGGTGTTGACAAAGCAAATCCACCCCCCTTCTTCAACAACATCCTCGTACCACTCTTCGTAGTAACAGTCGTCAGAGCCGTGAAAGTTAAGCACATTTTCGCATACTATGATGTATTTGTAGATGCCCTGATCTGACATGCGGTCTATGACTTCCCGCTTTAGGTACATGACATCATTGGAGAGCGCATCATTCCATTCGCCAATGAGCTCGATGATGGTAAAGGCTTCCTCATAGTCGGCATACAATACTTTTAGGTATAGGGTGTCAGAGCCAAACTCATCCCACTGCGGGTGTATAAAGTAGTTGTAGACTTTATTGGAGAAGGTAAATTCGCTGTAGGAGCGTCCGTAGAACGGGGAGCGTTCATCCCGGGCAGAAATATAATTTCCTCTCCAGCGATAATAAGGCTCGATATCGTGCATATAGCTATCGCAGTTTGCATTTGAGAATACTGCAATTTAACGAACGATGCTGCATAAAGTTTTGCCCGGCGGGCGGTTCGCCGGGCGGAATCTTATGGCTTCGCATTTTTATCGATGGTCCACTTCATTAACACCGGGCAACCGCTGAACATGGGGTCCAAATCGATGTAAGTGGCATCAACTTTGTCTTCCACCCATTCGCTGATGAAGTCGTTTTTTTTCGCTTCGATGGCGGCTAGCTGAATTTTGGAATAGTCCTGCTTGAGGTCTGCCTTGTGCGGTTTTGAACGCGATTGCAGCTGCACGATCCGGAAGTAGCGCTCCCCGGTGGGGTCGCGGAACATAAACGGGGCAGAAACACTATTGACGTCCATCGTATCTACAGTAAAGTAAATATCGGGGTCCAGGTCGCCAATTTCAAAGAAGGTATTGCCGGTAGCCGGGTTGACCATGCGGCCATCATTATTGTAGCTCTGTTGTTCATCGTTGCCAAAACGCTTTACAGCCAGAGAGAAGCTAATGGAATCATCCATGATCAGGTGGCGGACACTATCCAGGCGGGCTTTAGCCAGCTCCAGGTCAGCGTCTGTAATTGCAGGCTTGATAAGAATGTGCCGGACCCGGATGGAATTACCCCGCCGTTCCAGCATCTGAATAATATGGAACCCAAATTGGGATTCAATCACCGGAGAGATTTCGTCCTTTTCCAGGCGGAAGGCAGCTGCTTCAAATTCAGGCACGTAGCGCCCGCGCTTGGCCCATCCCAGGTCGCCACCCGAACGGGCAGAACCATCGTCGGAGTATTTTCCAGCCAGCTCTGCAAAGTCTTCACCTGCCTCCACAATCCGTTCGCGCAGCTCTTCCAGCAAGCTAATGGCTTTCTCGCGTTCTCCTTTATTGATCTTTGGCTTGTACACAATCTCACCGACCTCAACTTCAGAGTTGAAGTAAGGCAGGCTATCCTTGGGAATAGAGCTAAAAAATTCCTTCACCTCGGATGGCGTAACGGTTACACTTGCCATAATTTGGCCGCGCATCCGCTCTACCAGCAACTGGCTTTTCAGGTCTTCCCGGAATTGTGCTTTCACCTCATTAATGGACTGCCCGTAGTATTCTTCAAACTGGCTCACGTCATTGTTCATAAAGCCCAGGATACGCTCAATCCTTGCATCCAGCTGTACTTCCACTTCCTCGTCCGCTACCATAATACTATCCAGCTTAGACTGATTGAGCAGCAGCTTGTTGGCCATGATCTGGTCCATGATATTACAACGGATATCATCAGGCAGGTTAGATTGCTGCGAAGCCATCAGGGCACGCTGTTCTTCCACCTCTGAGAGCAGCACCAGCTCTCCGCCTACCGTTGCAACGACTTTATCTATGACTTCACGCTGAGCCCAGCCGCTTGTTCCAATGCACAAGAAGCACAGGGCGCTGATCCAATATTTCATTGCTGTATTCATAATCAGTAATATATCTTGATGTTGTTGCGCCGAAGCTCTCTTTGGTACATCGCTTCGATCTTATCTTCGAGTAAATTCCCTTTCCGGTTGCGCAGGATCACCTTTCGGGCCTGCCCTTTGATGTAAGACAGTGGGGCAATATCCTTGCGGTTTTTGACCTCAAATACCTTAAAATAGTACTGGTACTCGCTGTCCCGCTGACTGAAATCCTGCTTAGCGCTGATGTTATCTACCGTCACGGTGCCTTTGGGCATTTCCCGGGCGATGTCTTCCACACGGTACCAGACGCTATCGGTTAGCAAATAGGCTTCCGCGTACTTGGTACAATAATTGACCAGCGATTTCAAGTCTTGGCTTTTGTTATTCCAAAGCTGCCGCAGCTCATTGGCTTCAGCCACTGGCACCGGCACCTTCACAAAGTAACAACGGACTATAGGGGTTTCGAGTTGATACTGTTGTTTGTTGCGCTCATAAAATTCTGCCAGCTGCTCGTCGGTCACCGTACTGTCGAGTAACTCCTGTACCAGGATTTTTTCGTAGTTGTGCCGAATCAGGGAAGCCCGGTAATCCCTGACCAGTTTATCGATATTCAGGTCACTGGGGATGTTCTGCTCTGCTTCGTGCAACAGCAGCGCCTCCCGCATCCATCGGTTGGCAAACATCTGAATGATGATGGAGCTGTCCTTACCAGAAGTGCCTTCCGGGAACATGCCCTCCATGTCCGAGATATAAAGAGCTTTGTTGTGGACTTTCGCCAGTAGTTGGTCTTCTGCCGCGGCTGCTCCATCTCCCTGCATACAGGCGGACGCTCCAAACAGTAGGCCCAGCATCAATATAAAAATCCCTAAACCTCTCATAATCGGTCTTTTGGACAACAAAAATGGCGAAAGCCGGACAGCGCTGCGCCTGCCCGGCTTTCGCACCTGCAGAACAATTTTTACTTTTTAATAAGCTTCTTGAACACCTTACGGTTGATGTCTACTTCATAAGTTTCCCGCAATTCCTGCACCCATTGCTCTTCCAGGTAGTCCTGATAGTCGGCTACCACATACCCACGGGCCTCGTTCAGCGTTTTCAAGCGCGGCTCCAGCAGTGTTTCAATCTTCGTGATTTTGAACTTCTGCGCCTGAGGGTTAGGCTCTGACTGGGAGATTGCCCCCGCTGTCCATTCCATGCTTTTAAACTCCGGATAAAGCGCCTTGTCCAGCTTCTTAGATTCATGCGTAATGAGCGGGAAGGTCGCATCGGGGTCATTGTATTTTCCCAACACGGCTTCCGGCGTGTTTTCTGCAATAAAGGCACGGACTTCCTCCATCTGATCTTTGAGTTCATTGGAGACCCGGTAGATGCTGGTTTCTGCCCGGTTGCCGTAGCGGTACTTGCCTTTTACCGTTTCATAGAACTTTTCAAGCCCCACGGTATCCTGAGAGGCTTTGTCCCAAACCAACTGCTTGGTCGCTTCAAACAACAGGATACCTTCTTCGTATTCCCGCATCAGGGCTTTAAAGTCGGGATACTTCTGCTCCAGTTGCTTCTCTTCGTAGCGCATGGCACTTTCGTCCAGGTAGTTCTCGTAGAGGGTCGTTACTGCCGATGCAACATCTTTGCCACGGCCCATACGGATGCGCTCCCGGGAAGACCGCTCCAGGTAATCGGCAAAATCACCTACAGTGACCTTAAAGTCGTCCCCGTATTGAAAGAGTACCTTCTGAGAAGGAGTCTCCGGGGCCCGCCACCGGAAAGTCAGGAAGGTATCCGTAAGTGATTCGGTAAAGCTGCCGAGTGCCTCGGGATACGCTTTCAGGCCTGCCTCATCTTTGATGCGGGCCACCATAGCGGCCTTAGCTTGCTCGAAACGATTATCCTTTTTAATCGCGTTTTCTAAACGACCCCGTTCGATGTTATAGGGTTGTATGCCCCGGCGAGAAATAAGTTTAAGGATGTGCCAGCCTACACTCGTTTTCACAGGCTTGCTGTAAGTCCCTTCTTCTTTCATGCCAAACGCGGCTTCTTCAAATTCTCTGGAGAAACGGTTGATGCCAAAAAAGCCAATATAGCCACCTTTAGCAGCGGTGCGCGAATCCTCGGAAACCGCTTTGGCCAGCGCATCAAAGTCCGCACCAGCTTCCAGTGCCTGATAGGCACTGTCGATACGCGCTTTGACGGCTTTTTCATTCCGGTCGCCGTCGGTGCGCAGCAGGATGTGTGCCGCTTCCACCTCTCCCCTGGACGGGCGGCGGTCGTGTACCAACAGCGCATGGAAGCCTGCATCTGTGCGGATGGGGCCGCTCAGTTTGCCCACCGGTACTTTGTAAGCCGCTTTCTCAAGCTCATAAAAACCATTGGGGAATAAAACCGTCACATAGCCGATCCGTCCACCGTTGTTCTTTGCAGATTGATCGTCAGAAACCGAGCGGGCAACCGTCTCAAAATCTTCGCCTTCCTGAATCCGCTTCATGGCGCGTTCCAGCTTACCTTTGGCAGCAGCAATTTCTTCCGGAGTGGCATCCGGCTTTACGGAGACCAAAATATGGCTGATGTCAACATCCTGCTTGGACCGCTCGTAGGCTTCCTCAATCAGCTTTTCTGTCACCTCCTTATCGATAAGGTAAGAATCAGCCAACTGCCGGCGGTAGCCATTGAGCTCGGTCATCAGCTCCGGGACCGTATCCAGCTGCATCGCACGGGCCTTGGCCACTTTCAGCTTAAATTTGACATACAAATCCAGGTACTCCTCCAGAGAAGCCTCTGAGAAGTCTGCTTTCTTGCCGTTGGTTTTGGAATAGATATACACAAACTCAGACTGTTGCACGGGCTTGCCGTCAACGGAAAATAAGACAGGATCGTCCTGTCCAAAGCTAAGCCCCGGTATCAGTACCGCTAATGCCAGCAGCATCCAAAAGCGCTTAATCATAAGGTTGAGCATGAATGATTGTTTTTGTTAATTATTTTTTCGCATTGGGGGAGACCGCCGCAAAATTAGTAAAATACCGCACCCTAAAAAATATTGCTGCGCTCCTTATCTGTTCAATCCTTTTCGGAGTGTTTCACAGTACACCCTCCGGACACGCGGCCCCACAGAAGTAAATACCTCATAGGGAATGGTTCCCAGTACTGTAGCGACCTCTTCTGCCGAGGGCTCTGCCCCAAAAATAGTGGCAACTGCCCCGGCTTCCACTTCCGGTATTTCAGATACATTGACCATGCACATGTCCATGCACACGTTGCCGGCAATAGGCGCCAGCTGCCCGTTGATAAGGACCCGGTGCCGCCCGTTGCTGAGTGCCCGTGGTACGCCATCTGCATATCCGATGCCGAGTGTGGCAATTGCTGCGCCTGCGGGCAGCTTCCCGGCACGGCTGTAGCCAACCGTTGCGCCCTCACCCAGTGTGCGGACTTGAGAAACGCGGGCTTCCAGCGTCATTACAGTCTGCAGCCGGGGCTGAAGCACGCCCGTTTCATCAGCACCATAAACACCGATTCCCAAACGCACCATATCCATATCGTATTGCGGGAAACGGGCGACGCCCCCGGAATTGAGCAGGTGCCGCCGGAGGCTGTACCCCAAACTTTCTTCTAATTGGGTACAGGCACTGGTAAACTGTTGCATCTGCTGTCTCGTAAAAGCGTCATGCTCCGGTGCCCCACTTGCGGCAAGATGGGCGAAAACCGTAGCGACCCGCACATTTGGCTGGCCAGAAAGGTAAGCCCCTAAATCTTCGGCTTCGGCTGGTTCGAACCCCAGACGGTTCATGCCGGTGTTGAACTCCAGGTGAACAGACCGTGTAACAGCATGCCGCTCCAGGTATCTTGCCAGTTTTTTGAGGAGCGGAAAGTGATACACCACGGGCTCCAGTTCCCACCGCACAAAATACTCAAAAGCGGCTTCTTCGGTGTTCAGGACCATGATGGGGCACTGTATGCCCGCCTGCCGCAGTTGCACACCTTCATCGGCATAAGCAACGGTCAGGTACGCTACCCCTGCCCGTTCCAATGCCCGCCCAGTTTCTATCAACCCTGTACCATAGGCATTGGCTTTGACCATGACAGCTACTGCTGTTCCTGCCTTCAACGAAGCCCGGTGGACGTCGAGGTTGTGCCGCAGCGCATCCAGGTCGACCCGCAAGGTGGCCTGATGCATCGGAGCGCCCATGTACCCGAGCAGCTCGGTATAGATTTCTTCTTCGCTGGCGCAGACCAAAAACAGGGTATTGAAAAAAGGCTGTCGGGAGAAGTACCGGCGGGCCTCCATAGGGTTGGACAAAACGGTAAACGGCCACTCACGGGCCTGATCAGCCTCAAAGCCCCAAATGACGACCTGATCAACGTTGTGCTGTCGCACCTGATCTTCCCAGTCTCCGGAAAGTACTTTATGGTCAACGACGAGGATACGCTGCCCACCGTAAGACGGGCGGGCGTCGCTGTAGCGGAGCAAGGGCTTCAGGGGATGATCCGGGCTGCCAGGGGCCATCCGGACAAAGCCGTTCCCTAATGTGCCGCCAATAATTTCCAGCTGTGCTCTGCCCATTACTGCTCCTTTGTGCTACGAGATGCGGTGTTTAGCATCCCTCTAAAGGTCAAATCCAATATCCGTACGAAAGTATTTTTGGTCAAATTGTACCCGCTCCGCGTTAGCCAGGGAACAACTGACGGCTTCTTTGAAGTTATCCGCTAAAGAGGTCAGTGCCAGCACCCGGCCACCGTTCGTTTTCAGGATACCTTCTTCCGTTTTTGTACCTGCATGGAGCACCAAACTACCCGCTACCTGGTCCAGCCCTGTGATGGCTTTTCCCTTTTGGTAAGCCCCAGGGTAGCCGCCTGAAACCAAAAAGACCGTAGCTGCGCTCTGTTCTTCAATTTCGAGTTTTTTGCTATCCAGTGTGCCGTCTCCGACAGCAATCAGTAAGTCTACCAAGTCGCTTTTGAGGCGGGGGAAGACCACCTCTGTCTCGGGGTCGCCCATGCGGCAATTGTACTCTATCACGTAAGGGTCGTCCCCAACTTTGATCAACCCCAGGAAGATGAAGCCTTCGTAGGGGGCCTCCAGTTCCTGCAGCCCGGTAAGCGTAGGGCTGACGATCCAGTTTTCCACCTTTTTCAGCAAGGTGTCATCCACAAAAGGAACGGGGGAAATCGCGCCCATACCCCCGGTATTCAGCCCGGTATCGCCTTCGCCAATTCTTTTGTAATCTTTGGCAATGGGCAGGATTTTATAGGATTTCCCATCGGTCAGAACAAATACGGAGAACTCGATCCCGTCCAGGAACTCCTCAATGACTACGCGCTCGCTTGCAGCGCCAAACTTCCCCCCGAGCATGGCTTTAAGTTCCGCTTTCGCTTCTTCCCGGTCGTGGAGGATCAGCACGCCCTTACCCGCTGCCAGGCCATCGGCTTTCAGGACTATCGGCAGGGCATGGTTATCGATATACGCTAATCCATCCTCGAGGTTATCCGGCGTAAATTCACCGTATGCCGCTGTGGGGATATCCCGCTGTTGCATAAAAGCCTTTGCGAAAGCTTTGCTGCCTTCCAGTTTGGCGCCCTGTGCAGAAGGCCCGATAATCCGCACCTGCTTAAGCGCTTCGTCAGCTTTAAAGTAATCGTAAATACCGCGGACCAATGGCTCTTCGGGGCCCACTACGACAATATTGATCTCGTTCTCCTGTACAAAAGTACCGACGGCCTCAAAATCATTGGGGCTCAGCGCTACATTGGTACCGTGTTGGGCAGTACCTGCGTTACCAGGTGCGATAAATAAAGCTTTGCAAAGTGGACTTTGGCTCATTTTCCAGGCAAAGGCGTGCTCCCGCCCGCCACCACCCAACAGAAGAATATTCATGCGTTCTTTTTTTGCAAATATACTCTACCCAAATCAGATAACCATAATATGGTAATTTTACTCGTTTTCCCTGAAACAAAATTGAAGGCTGATTCGTCTTGGATTTGAAATATTTTAACGCTGCCACAGTGGATCGCCCGTGCAGCTCTACTTCATTAGCGTTTATTAAAACACCTGACCCTATGCGGTACCTCGCTCTACTTATGCTTTTCCCAATCTACCTGACCGCTCAGCAAAGCGGATACGTTGTCCTTCAGGGACGTGTTTTGAACGCAAAAACGGGCGAACCGCTCTCCCATGCTCACATTGGCATTCCCCAGCGGGGTATTGGCACGACAAGTGGGTACGATGGGCAGTTTACGCTGAAAGTACCCGATTATTACCGCAATTCAGACCTGCAGATTTCTTATCTGGGTTTCCTGAACTACACTAAGCCGATTACCGAAATTGCAGGCCGCCTGACGGCACGCCTGCAGCCGTCGCCTTCAGTACTGCAGGAGATTGTGGTGATGGACGAGCAAAAAGTGGAAGACCTTATCCGAAAAGCCGTACGCCGCATCCCGGACAATTACCCTGACTTCCCGACTTCCCTGACTGGCTTCTACCGGGAATCTAAGACCAACGCAGAACAAACTTACGTCTACCTTGCCGAAGGAGTGCTGAATTTGTACAAGCGCAGCTATCAAAACGACAAGGAAGGGCAGGTTAGCCTGGCACAAGGCCGCAAAGTCGTGCTTGTCCCCGAAGAAGAGCTCCGCAGTACAACCGGGTTTTCTTCTGGTCACCTCGCTGCTGACCGCTTTGATTTTGTAAAGAACCGGGAAGACTTTCTGGAAGAAGACAACTTTGAAGCCTATAAATACTGGATTTCAAGTATTACCACTCACAATGACCGCCCGGTGTATGTGATTAGCTTTGACCGGGAGGACAACGACAAGCGGGCACGCATGAAAGGGGAGCTTTACCTGGACACCCTGTCTTTTGCCATCGTTCGGGCGTCTTTTGAGATTCTTCCGGACGCCCAGCGCAAGTACAATGATTACCCACTGTACACCGGCAACTGGAAAGGCAACCGTTACTTTGTCAACTACCGGGAAGTGGACGGGCGCTGGCATCTGAGCGAGGCGCTGCGGGAAGGTACCTGGAAAGACGGAGGCATTTACACCAACGAACTCATTGTGACCGAAGTAAAGCCAGGCCGGGGCAAAGTTATTCCTTACATGGAGCGGCTGGGCAGGGACGACCGTTTCCTGGACCGGACCGGCACCTACGATGAAGACTTCTGGGCTGCCTACAATACTGCTCCAATCAATGATGAACGACTGGCAGAAACAGTCCGGCAGCTCAACAATCAGAATAAAGCCACAGAGGTCTTTGATACCACTTTTATAAATACCCTGCGCCGGCAGCAAGACTCCATTGCCCAGGTACAGTCCACTACTCAGCCTACAGCTGATAGTTTCGACATCAGTTATGTGCCGGCTATCCCCCGGGCTGTTTCCGGGGCTTCCAACTGGGACTTTTACTTCAGCTATGGTGCTGGTACTCATTTTCTGAGTACCGCAAGCGCACAGTACCAATTGGGGTATTACGACACGCCTGAAGGCCCTGCTATCCTTGAGGTAGACGAAATGCTGGAGGCCCGCGAGATTGAGCCGGTATATCAATGGGCGTTGGGCGTTACCTACCGGGACCGCTACCTGCTGCGCTGGACTCTGAGCCGAGATTTATGGAACAGCATTTACCGGGAAAGTGCTATTGGCGGCGGGCTTCAGTTTAACCTGACGAAAAAGTACCGCCCCCTGTACATACGCCCTATGGTACAATTCAGCCGCCTGCTTTACGGCAGAAAGGTAGGAGAAGCGGATAATGACTTCGGCAGATTTGAAGCGGATGATAAGAAATTCAAAGCCAACAAAGTGAATATGTACCTGGGGGACCGGATTTACAGTTGGAAGCTCAGCCTGGAAATGGCGATTGAACTCAACCCCAGCCGGGAGCTATTCCTGCGTGCCGACTACCTTATGCCTTACAGTCAGTCCGAAAGGGTCTTTCTCCGGGAGCGGGGGCGTTTCTTCCCCAGGCGGGCTGAATTAGCCACCGATGGGAGCCGGGTCCGTGCCTTCCGGGAAGGGGTGGAAATGTTTGGCCCCATAGCGGGCACCCTGCCTACCTATTCGTTAACGGTAGGTATTATGATTAAATAACCTGCTACCCCAGTAGCAGGCTGTCGGCGGGAACGGGCGTATTTTGCCCCGGGTGCTGAACGAAGAGCGACCACCCCGCCGACCGCACCATGAAGTCCATAATGCGGATGAGCTGATTGCCCTCCAGGCGAGCCTCCTGCATGAGTTCGCTCTCCCGGGCTTTTTCCCGGAGCATGGCCTTAGCATTAGCATTCAGCCGGGTATAATCCTCCGGGGCAAAGCTATTAAAGAAGCTCTCAGATAGATTTTTGTACGCAATGGAATGATCCACGGAAAGAATTTCCGGCTCCGGAATATGGCTGAGGATCACCCGCTTTCGGGTGCTATCTGCTGTAATTTTTATATCTTTCAAATCATAACCCACCAGCACTTTGCCTTCTACCTGAAGGATGGCTTTTTTTGAAAAAGAAAACGTACTCGGCATGGGCACATACACCGTAAAACGGCGGATGTTGGTCTCGTCGTACAATTCACTAAAATTGCCCTCTACGGTAACGAGTTTGCACACTTGCTCCACTTGTTTGAGGAGTACGGTACTGTTTTGGATGGTCGTCTCCGCAGAAGCTGAGCGGTTGAACAGACTGTAAGCTAATCCGAACCCGGCACCAAAAAAGGCAATCAGTGCGGCAATAAATAAAGTACGCTTAATCATGAAAGCTTATTTGACTTCTGCACTCAGGTCGTACCGCAGGTTCTTGTAGTCTTTTAATACTGCCTTGACAGACCCCACAGACAAAGGGGATTCAATCAGTAGTGGCAGGCGGTTCTGATCGTCACTCACCCAAATATTCATTTCTGTGCCCTCTTCAAAGATATCGCCAGCAACGACCTCCGGGCTCACCCGGATGGTATTGAAGTGCCCCAGCCCCTTCACCTTTACTTTTTCTTCCTTACCGGCGTAAGTCATTTTCAATGGCCAGGACTCTTTGTCCATAAAAATCTTGAGCGGCAGTGCATCCCCCTTTTTATAGTTGGCGATATCCGCATTGCGCAGGAAGTAGACCATTGACAGCACATCGTGCATGCAATGGTCAATATCGTAATGCGCCATTTCCGCTGTTTCTTTAGACTTGCCACGCAGCGAAGACGCTTTGCCACTGCCCTGATCAAAAGTCACCCGGTCGTACAACCGGTATGAGCCTTCTTCCACGTTCCGTATAGAGACTTCCGGTAGCAAGGTTTCTTTATCGACATAGCTATCATAGTAGTCCCGTACTTTGAAAAACCACTCGTAGGATTTGTAGGTAGTCCCTACCGCAGACAAGTGATACTGATCTTCCAGCTCCCGGACTTTAAACTGCACTTCCCCTGCGGAGAGCCAGACAAAGTTCCAATTGTAATAGAGTTTATACGTTATGGTTTCCCCGTTCTTAAAGGCTTGGTTTTCAGTAGCGCAAGTACTGGCTTGATGGACGACATGGTCTTGGGGCTGAGCTTGCTCAATCTGTTGAGGGCTTAGTGTGGTTATCAGGAATAGTGCCGGTAGCGCCAGCGCGTTGATTTTCAGGGGTATTTTTATCATAACCTAGTGATTTTAAGACATTTATTTTGACGATAAATATCACTCCAAGTAACGCTGGCAAAGCCAGATTTAGTATAAAAAGCCCAAAGGTTGCTCCCAAAATACTCAATTCGTTTGAGGAGAAGGGTGCCCAAATTAGTAATGCAGCCTCTCCTCTGGCCAATAGTGCTGCCACAGGGGGCAAAGGCACGGTAGCCTGAAAGAGGAATATGGTGGCAATACCACTCAGCGCCCCGTCCAGGGGTGCATCAATACCAAAAAAGCGGATCATAAGATAGTACTGCATACAGTACACGCTGTAACGGGAAAAGGCAAGCAGCAGCGCTTCTCCCAACTGAGCACGGTTAAAACGCCGGAGCATCAGCACAGGCTTGAGCCATTTACGGGGCATGGGGAAAGTCCGGAGTATAAGGGCCAGCCAGTGGAAGTTGAAATAGAAAAGATAGGCTACCCCAATCCCCACAAAGAGCACCCACCAAAAGCTGCTAAGCAGTAACCTCGGCAAGCCGCCCTGTACTTCCAGGTAGTACAATGCACCGATGAGCCCCCCGGTGAATAAAGCCAGCGTTTGCGCTACATTACCCGCCATAGTGGCAATAACCGCGTGCCAGTTGTGCTGAGCAGGCACAGCCAGCACCCGCCCGCCGTAGTCCCCTACCCGATTGGGCGTGAATAAAGATAAGGTAATACCTGATGCCACTGCTTTGAAGGCCTGCCAGGGCGCAATGCTCCAGAAGGGCTTCAGCAAGCGCTGCCACTTCCAGCTTTCCAACCACCAGTTGACAGGCATGAGCAGGACCGCGGGTAGCAACCACCATTTACTACGCTCTCCAAGGCGGTACCTCAACTGCTCCCAGAGATCAGCGAGCCGCTCCTGCCCGCCAATCTCCCGGTACAACAGGTACAACAGGGCAGCAACGAGCAATACTTTGAACGTTGCATCCAGCCAATAGCGTAAGCCTCGTGTTAAACGCATAGAGTTGGTTTTCGAGCTTTTTGGGCTTTGTATGATTGAA
This sequence comes from Phaeodactylibacter sp., assembly GCF_040219495.1. Classification (GTDB taxonomy): domain Bacteria; phylum Bacteroidota; class Bacteroidia; order Chitinophagales; family Saprospiraceae; genus Phaeodactylibacter. Next base: position 69,998 of record NZ_JAVJSK010000068.1, read on the forward strand.
CGAAAGCAGGTCACCTTGCGACTAGCGCGCTGTCAAGTATGAAACAAAGAGTGGAGCCAAGCCAGTAAGCATTGTAAGACTTCGGAGAAGTTACACCTTTTTAAGCTAGGCAACACCACAGGAAGTCGACTTCGGAGAAGTCGCATGTTATCCCCAGCCAGAGGATATGCTTCTTCTGCTCCTCTCTAGAAACCCCGCTTTTCAAACTTGACAAAGCACTAGTCCGAAATTAGTTGGGCGTATTTCACGCTTGGAAGCCCTGGGTTTACTGAACGTTAAGATGGGATTCCCAACAAGCCCGATTAACAAAAGCGTTCAAAGTATTTGTTGCCCGGGGGATTTAACCTATATTGCACTATAACTGGTGCATATTGCCGTAATATAACTGACTTTTTTGAAAACTGAAGTTCCTCCCTACCGCTTACTGGGCGTTGACCCCGGCACCAATGTGCTTGGCTACGCCATTCTGGATATCAAAAGCCGTAAAATGGGCTTGTGTGATATGGGCGTTATATACCCGGGCAAGTTCAACACACATCAGGAAAAGCTACAGCATATCTTCGAGCGCTTGCAGAGCATTATCGACATCTACGCTCCCCGGGAGATGGCTATCGAAGCTCCGTTTTATGCCAAAAACCCGCAATCTATGCTCAAACTGGGCCGTGCACAGGGGGTCGCTATTGCCGCAGCTATGACGAAAGGCGTTGGGATTACGGAGTACGCCCCCCGAAAAATCAAGCAGTCCGTTACCGGGAAAGGCAATGCGAGCAAAGAACAGGTTGCTGCAATGCTCGGCAATATCCTTAACTTCAATATGGATGATTACTACCTTGATGCCACAGATGCCCTGGCCACTGCGGTTTGCCATTTCTATCAATCCGGTAGTGTACTCAAAGGCCAGAAACGCTACAACGACTGGGGAGGGTTCCTAAAAGACAACCCCGGACGTAAAGCTTAGCTTTCTGCCCGGGGCCGGTATGTTTTTCTTTCTGCTGATATCCTGTTACAAAGCTACTTTTGCGCGGACCTCAGCTGCTAAGGCATGCATCTCCTCACTGCTCATTTCAATAGGCTTGCGTGTGATATCAATTTGGGCTTCTTTCTGAAAAGGCACGAGGTGGATATGCGCATGCGGCACTTCCGTACCAATGACCATCACACCAACCCGCTTGCATTCGATTACGGTTTCCAGCGCTTTGGCTACCCGTTTGGCGAATACCATCGCCCCACCCAACAGTTCATCCTCAACATCAAACAGGTAATCCACTTCCTGCTTTGGCACTACAAGGGTGTGCCCTTTGGCTAATGGCCGGATATCCAAGAAGGCGTAGTAACGGTCGTCCTCCGCAATCTTGTACGAAGGGATTTCTCCATTGATGATTTTCGTAAAAACAGATGCCATAAGGATAGGAATGGTTTGATGTAAATAAACAGCTAATGCGACTAATCCGAAATAATGAGGCACATTCTACGCTCTGAAAAGCCCTGCCTTTGCTGAGCTTTTACGCTCAGGCACCTGCGAGGCAATCCATCAGAGCACCTCAAGAACAGGAACCCCGGGAGTTAATCAATTGAGATCTTCATGATTTCAAAGTCGATACTACCGCGAGGGGTCTCGATTTTAGCGATATCTCCTACTTCTTTGCCCAGCAAGCCCTTGCCTATTGGAGAACTGACGGATATTTTCTTGGCTTTAAGGTCTGCTTCCGTTTCAGATACAAGGGTGTACTTTACAGATTTCCCGGTTTTGGTATTCTTGATGAGCACATTACTCAAGACCGTTACTTTAGACATATCCAGTTGGCTGGCATCAAGAATTCGGGCATTGGCCAAGACCTTTTCCATTTCACTGATCTTCAGCTCCAGCATACCCTGCGCATCTTTTGCTGCGTCGTACTCTGCATTTTCTGACAGGTCGCCTTTCTCACGCGCTTCAGCAATAGCTGCAGCAACCTCTTTACGCCCTTTGGACTTCATTTCATCCAAGTCTGCTTTCAGCTTCTCGTACCCTTCCTTGGTCAGATAATTAATACCAGACATAACATATAATTTAATTAAAACAATGAGCCCTTGTATTACCCACCTGATTCGCCACGCTCTGAAGGCCCAAACGGACCGGGTGTCAACCGTGCCTGCTTTCTGTACGAATCCTGACAGAAAGCCTACTACTAATCACGGGAAAGAATTCAGAAATGAAAGCGTAGTCTGCGAGTGGAACAGGGAACCTCCTATTCTTATACGAAAAGGCAAGAACGCTCCTGTACTATTGACGGAAGCGTTCTTGCCTCTAATTGAAAAACAAATATAAGTAAAACCCCTGAATTAAGCAAGCATCAGGGGTTCAATACTGGTTTAGATAGAAATACGTACACCGATATTGTGAGTACCACTCCATACGCGGGTAGCACGGTAAGCATAGTCAATCGCAAAACGCGAAGCCCGGCTCTCCGGTGTGTCTTTTCCGAGTGGAACAGCAATGGTCGCTCCTGCGCTCAGGCCAGAGTAGATGGGATCGTCAAACGTATCCGCATCACCCGCACCAAACTCATAGCGATAACCGCCACGAACCATGAACATGTCCTTGAGGCTGTACTCAAGGCCACCACCCAACTGATCCTGAGAAAAGGAGTTAGAGGTGAAATTACCGAGCACGGTAAGCCGGTGCAGGCCCCCTGTAATCAGGAAGTCATACGAAAGGCCGATATTCAGCATGGACGGCAATTCGAAGTCGGCAGAACGTTGGCTGAAAGTCAACTCATACCCACCGTTGTTGGGAGAAGGGCCCTGTGTAGTCAGGCCTTCACCACCGTACTGCATGCGCGAGCCGATATTGCGAAGCGCAATACCAAACTTGAAGTTATCATTCTCACCAGTCACGTACTGTACGCCCGCATCCAGTGCAAAACCGAATGCATTAACGTCAGCAATAGACTCAGACACCCCACGGAACAATACTCCAACGGAGATTTTATTCTCGAAGGTATGCGCATAGCCAATACCCAGGTTGAAGAAACTCGGAGAGAAGGTAGAGCCTGTGCCGTCCGGCTGATCCGTAGTGGTCACAGGGATATCACCAAAATCCATTGACATCAGGCTGATGCCGATCGCGCCGGACTCCCCAATTTTCTGAGAAATACCCAGTCCGTTCAGCAGGATATCCGTTCCTTCCAGGTAACGGGCATGGCCAATCTGAACCTCGGTCTTATTGATACGAGACAATCCTGCCACGTTGATGCGCATGGCTTCCACGCCAGACACAAAAGAGGTTGTCATGGAGTGCAACCCCGCACTTTCTGCCCAGGGGTTTAGGAGCAGCTGTGCAGCCCCTGCCTCACCCTGACGATCTGGGTTACCTGCGTAAGCAGATTCTGTGACGCCCCAAATCAAAGCCACAGCAAAAAGTAAAGTAGTAATTTTATTCATACCAAATATTTTGAGGAGCTTTCCGCCCCCTCCCGGGAGCGGAAAGACTCTCTAAATTTTAAAATTCAATGGTTGCTTACAGACCGGATGGGTCAAACTGCCGGTTCACACCAAACCACTTGATTGTGCGCTCACCGAGGCCTTCTGCAGCGATGTGGATCAGGTAAACACCACTTGCCACCGGAATCATCTTACTGTTGTTAAGGTCCCATTCCAGTGCAGGCGTAATCTGATTGCGCTCGACCGCGCGGTTGCCACCTTCTGGTACCACGCCAATCTCATCACGATTGTACTGACGGATAAACTTGCCCTCCAGCGTATAGATAGTTACCACACACTTCGCAGGCAGGTTAGTGATCTTCACAGTCGTTGTAAACTGAGACGTTTCGTAGTCAGAAAAACCATAGTATGGGTTAGGCACCACCAGGATGTCTTCCAATGCTTCCGAGATACCTGTTTCGTCCAACTCGGTTGGTGCAGCACCATCGATGGAGAACTGATACTTCGGATGGAAGTTGTTCTCACCCGTACCGGTGCGCTGATCACCATCAACATCGGGATTGTCAACCTCAACCTGATAGGGGTTGGTCACGCGGAGCTTCACACGTACTTCCTCAGGGATCAGCCCCTGCTCATAGTTCGTGTATGGGAAGTCGTTATTACCGACCATCAGGCCTGCCCATGTGATGTTTTGAAGGGCTACTACCTTAGGCAGTGGGTTGGCTGCAGGCTCCAAACGTGGACGGATGAGCTTACAACTGTCATAAGGCGTCCTCATCACATAAACCATGTGCTGACCACCAGCATATATCGGTAGCAAACCAAGGTTAGCAACTTCCGGTATTACCAACTGACTTGATGGGTTGAACATCATATCCGCACCATTATTTCCATCCGTGAAGGTCACAACGGTATCTGCCAAAAGCGGGTTATCCGGGCGGTAGACAGAGTTCTCACCAAAGAAAATATTCAAACGCTGCCCCGTTTCTACATCTACTGCATAGCCTGGGAACCAGCCCATACCATTTCCGTCATTGTCAGGTAAAGGGAGCCCGTCTGGCCCCACTTCTTTGCCTACTGAAGGGGCTGCACGCAGGTCAAACTGCTGCACACCACCCTGAGTGGTAAAGCCTGACTCTGTGTAGAAGCGGTTGGCGGATTCTACCACTACACAACGGCTCCACAGATCCTTGTTAGGGGTCATGACAATATCCACATTATTCAGATCAGAGAGCTCCATACGGTTTCTCAGGATACCGCCTGCGCTGTTATTGGCCAGCACCGGGCTGATAAACGGCAGTTGGAAGTCCCCGCGTGCGGTCCAGTCCAGCATGAAGTAAGGCATCAGCGGCGCCTGGCCAAACTGAGTCAAACCGCCGTCCGGGTCAATAGCCGCATCCCGCTCACCATCGTCGGTAGAGATGTAGTCAAACAACTGAGGTGCACCAAAACCCTGCCCCTGATTAATATCAAAGTCCTCTGGAATATAGGCTAGCCAAGGGTTAGCAGCATCTCCATTGGTGTATTCGATATCGAAACCAAGGTATCCGTTGTCTTCTGTTTCCTGTTCACCTGGCTCAGCCACCTGACCGATATTGACAGAGTAACCGAACTCAGCAATAATCTGCTCGTTCAGGACTTCGATGGTGCGAGCCGACATGATTTCCACGCCGCTGTCCAGGTCACGAAGCACCCAACGCGCATCATCTTCAAGGATTTCGTCATCCATATTGCTGTCCATGAATTCTACTTCATAGTTACCATCCACAACATCCAATGGGTTGTAGATCAGGATATCAATAGGACCTCCGCCCGGAGCATACACCAGGTTGTCTTTGTAAGATTCGTTGTTGGTAAAGGCCATTTCCATTGCCGCATTCGTTTCCTCGCTCAGGTTGAGGAAGTTTTGACCAGCACCAACACCATCAATACGTGTGATGATTGCACCATCACCGTACTGAGCATTCAGGTCCTGATAAATGATTGGGCGTGGAATGGCTGTGTAAGGCAAACCATCCGAATTTGGGCCGATATTGCCACGACCTTCCAGATAGGGTTCTGGCTGCCCAAGAATGGTCTCCGGGTCAAATGGCTCATACTCGTTGTGCGCGTAAGCGACGGCTACGAAGTAGTACTTCTTGTGGTTGATCAGCGAACGATCGCCTTCAGCAAAGGCATCTTCTGTAACACGGAAAGTGTGCTCAATGCCCCGGTTTCGACCTTCTACCTGCAACTCAGGTACGTAGTAAGGCGCACCGGTCGGGTTTTCAACAGAAACCCAGTTGAACAGGCGGTCTATACCATTGGTAATATCTACCTGAGCAATAAGACGCACGAGGCTGGGGTTGTTGACATTCTCAGGCGTGAGTCCCACATTTGGACCAGCTACCTGGTAGACTTTGTACCCTTCGAAGACGTAAAGGCTATCCTCTACGGTCTCCGGGATTTCGAGGCCACGCTCTGCATAAGCTTCGAAAGCGTTATTAGAGCGATTCTCATCGTTGGTTAGGATAAGGATGAGTTCCTCATCCAGTTCAATGATGTCAATATCCGGCGCATCCGGGCCGTCAACAATATCGAAGCAGTTGTCAAACAGTGCCTGGGCAATGTCATCAGCCTGCTGCAACTGACGGATAGATGGACACGGGTAAGGTTGGTCAGCTACCCAAACCACACCGACGATCAGCTCGTTCACCGCCCCTGGTGTCAGGAGGAAAGGACCGGATGCCTGAATCGTACGACGGTCACGGCCGAGCGTTACATCAGCGGTACACATAGACCAGCCATCTACATCATCGGGAGCCTCCGTAAAGGCAAAATCAATAGCCTCTGAACCATCCTGATAAGCTTCGCCACCGTAAGTAAACGGTGTGCCGTCGCGCCAGTGCCCCGTGAGGTAATTGTAATACTCGAGAGGCTGACCGGGGTCAGTAGTGCCTGGAGGCGGGCCACCAATACCACCGTTGTTGTAGTAAGTAAAGGAAGACATGCCCAGCTCGATTGCGGTATCCGGATTTTCACCTATCTCAATGGGGACCAAGTCACCATTCTCATCGAAACGGAACGGAGCGGTTGGGCCACGGAAGTAGTCCACCCCAAGCAGCGGGACTTCGTCACAGTAGGTATTCACCCCCTGAGGGCAGGTACAGCCTGTTTGTCCGTCCAGTGCATCTTCATTATAGACATAAGCCATGCTCCGCACGGTATCACAACCGATGAAGTCATCCGTGTAGCAACCCAAGTCAGGGTCTACCCACATGGCAAAGAAAGTAGAGTCAATCGGCTCCAGTGCACGGTTGATCAGCTTATAACGCTGGAACGTCATATCGTTCAGCTCATCGTTAGTCGCGTAGGCAAATGCCTGCACCTGAATTTCCATACGAATCGGATCCGCATTCGATTCTGTGTGCACGTTACCATTGTCATTGTAAATCCAGAAGATCATTTCATCCGGGTACTGTGGCTCCACACAACCCCGGATTTCAATAATCGGGTAATCTCCGTTTAGTGGGTTGTACAAACCGTCGGCATCTTCGTCCCAGAAACCAGCAAGGCCCTGTGAGGTGTTCGGCAGTTCAAAGCCGTTCACGTCAAAGAAGAAAGGGTTGCCACGGCTTGGCCATCCACGAACACCACTGGGAACCTGAGAGGCCTCATAGGGTGTTCCGTTTTCGATAGATTCATTATAAAGGCGCAGGTGCTCGTCAATTTCCTCACCGGAAACCACGAAGAATTCATCCCAGTCAGAGCAGGTTTCCTGATCGGTTTCACCAGGGGTCTCCGCGTTTAGTGGCGTCAGGGGGCCAGACCAGAAGTCAGTGGCACCACCGGAACGGCCATAAGTCTGAGCAGCAAGTTTAAGGTTACCTGCGGCATCCACACCACCGAGCCAAACGGCACCGGCAAAGATGGAAGATACTTCAGGCTCGCCCGGTGGGACCTTAGGCACGACATAACGGCCGTCGTTGCCATCCCACCAAACATCACCACCGGTTGTCAGTCGAGCGCGAACGTTGTTCACGGCCTGATCACGTTGTGCCTTAGCAACATCGCAATTGCTCCGGTAGCTGATTTGATCATTATTGTTACTGGGGGCATTCTCTCGTTCGGGATTGACGTGGGCAGATGCCACGGCAACCGAAAGCACGGCTCCCAATAAAGTGAATAATATTTTACGCATAGCACGCATTTTTTAAATTGAAAGAATGAAGAATGACTGCCCCCGCCGCCAGCCTTGCCGGCGTGCGGCGGGGCACATCAAAAGTTGTATTAGAAGTCAAAGATGGCACCCAGGTAAATCCGCCGTGGAATGCTGAAGAAGTTAGGGTTCAGCATCCGCCACTGATAGGAAGCCAGGAAAGCCTGTACATTCCGCTGTGAAGCATCAATACTCTGAATCTGGCTCTGGCCAAATGATGAGGCCAGATAGCCGTCATCATCAGGAGAACCCGTCGCAGAATATACGTTGATTACGTTGCGGCGATCCAACAGGTTGGATACCCGGCAGTAGATATTAAGCCCCATCTTTTTACCGATGTTGAAGTTCTTGTCAATCCGGGCATTCAGTACAAAGTTCCAGGGCTGACGGGCACCGTTCAGGGAGCCTACCACACCTGCACCATCCAGCTCAATGGGCTGAAGAGTAGCCGTGTATGGACGGCCCGACACTGCGGTAGCCTGAAGGTTCAGGCCAGCATTCGCAAAAATATCAGCACCGAATAGACGTGGGCCGTTGTACACTTTACCTGAACCATAGCGGTAGTCAAGTACAGCCACAAGACGGTGGCGCTCATCGAAATTCAGTGGGAACAGCGTACGAAGTACACCACGGTTGGCTACGTTACGCTGAGATTCAGCATTTGACCCTGTACCATCTGCAAACTGCAGGGTGTAGTTCAGGTTCAATGAAACGTTGCCTGTACGGCGCAAGTCATAGGCGAAAGAGAACCCTTTTACGGTACCGAAGTCCAGGTTGTCAAAAGTCGTATAGCGACCGATAACAGGGACGGGGAAGAAGGTACGAAGCTGGATCATATCGCGCATCTCCTTATAGTAAGCGGCAATTTTCAGTGCAGAAGAGTTAGACAGCTTCTGCTGGAAACCTACCTCGTAGTCGATTGTACGCTCTGGCCTCAGGTTCGGGTTGTTCTTATCAAGGTTAGAACGGTCGAAGAAGTAGAAGTAATCCAGAGGTGATGCAATGGTATTTGACGGTGGGCGCTGTACCAGGATATCGTAGTGTGCAAAGAAGTTCGCTTCATCAGAAATCGGGAACGAGAATGCCAGTCGGGGCATCACATTCACTTGCACCTCATAGTCTTCAAAGGAAGCATCAGGGTTAAAGTCTTCTTTCTTGATGTAGTCAACATCCTCACGTGCACGCTCGCTCGCGTAAATCGGGTTCACGGTACCTCCCTGGAAAATCAGGGCGGGGTTGTTGACCGGGCTACCGTTTGGACGGAACCAGTTGTCGCCTTCCCGGTAAGCCTGTACGGCATCACCAGACTCATTGACATAAACTTTGAAGTCGTCGCCAATACTGCCTGGGCGCTCGCCACCAAACTGTGTGTGGTAGTCAGATGCACCAAGTATCTCGTACAGCGAGTAGTTGTCTTTCAATACACTGGTGTTTGCATCGTAGCGGTCTACACGCACCCCTAAGCGGAAAATGATATCCTTAAAGGTGAATTTGTCCTGAATATAAGCGGCACCGTAGATTGGACGGAATGGCGCTACCGGGAAGGTACGCAGCCCCGTCTCAGCATCGCGGGTGGTAAAGAAGTCCTCGAAGGAACCGTTGAAGTTGTTCCCCAGGTAATCATATCCATAATAGCTAAGGATGGGGGAGCCTCCAACTACGAAGTCGTTCAACTCGCGGGCAGAGAACATGTCCAGGCTCAGCTGATCAGGGGAAAGGGCATCGATATTTACAAAGTCCTTCAACCCGTCGCCCGTTACCTCACGTACGCGCTCATAGAATTGGGATTCATCACCCGGCGTAATCACAACATCATGGATAGCCCCCATGAATTGCTCTCCTGTAAATGGGTTGATGATCGGTGCATTCGTTTGCGGATCAAATACAGCAACTACGTCAAGTGTATCACTAAGCGGGCGGTTGTCGTCGCCAAAAGGAATACCCTGAATATGGCTGTTGGCCAGCTGACGAGACAGCAGCCACAAAGCGCGAGGGTTGATAGACCATTCACGGTTGATCCGCTCTTCGTACCATACGCCCAACTGAATGTTGTGGCGGCCTTTATCAGATCCACCGGGAACCAGGTCAAATGAAGTACGCGCCTGGAAAGTGTAGGTGTCGTTATCACGCTTACGGTTGAGGTTGTATACCGTTCCAACGTTGGTATGAAAACCCCAGGAATCGTTAAATACGGAGTTGGTCACACCATTAAAGGTGTTAAATGCCTGCAGGGTTGCCGGGATTTCGAAAGCGTCACCGTCCCGGAACACATTATTATAATTAGCCAGTACAGGGTTGACATCACCAGGGGTGTAATCCGTCAATACCTGCAGATAGTCCGTATGGATGGCAACAATACCAAAGGAATCATCAGGCTGAATATCCCAGGTTGGGCGCCATTCCTGTTGGAACTGGCCGATGTAACCATAGTTAAACAGGTTATCACCATGGCGTGGGTCTTCCAGGTCTTGCAGGTTCTTTTCGTAACCGAACTGCAGGGTATAACTTGCATTCTGTATTAAAGACCCGCCATTTTCTTCACCGGAAACACCTCCACCCAAACGGTGGCGGAAACGGACGTTACCCCGGTAGTTCTGCTCGTTATTCGTTGGGTTATTCTGAAGGTTGAGCAGGCGCCAGTTGGTGCCCGTCCGTGAGCCTTCACCCGGTGTAAACTGATTGGCCTGGTCATAAGCCTGACCGGTAATGGTGATGTCAATCGCATCACTAAGACGTGCATCCAGTTTACCAGTGAGGTCGTAGCGCGTAAACTGCTCGTTCGGCTGGTAATCCAGAATATCGACATCCTCGTTGGTCAGGAAGTCAGCTGCTACAAAGCGGTTGCCGCCGATTTCAACGACTGGGTTAGCCTGCAACTCAGCAAGCACATCATCCTTTACCCGGTAAATAGCTGTTGCCGGAGGATCGTCGTCCAATTGGTCTGTCAAACGGCCAGCCAAACGGAAGCCCAGGATGGATTCCCCTTTGGAGCCATCTTCGTTACGCCGCTTAATGATCGGGCCGGACAGGTTGAAACCAACCAGGCTCTGATTATAAGGGTCTGTAAATTGTGAGGTTTCCACTTCGACACCGCCAGAGAACTGACTGGAAGGCCCTTTCGTGGTAATTGAAATGATACCACCCGTTACGTCACCGTACTGGGCTTCGATACCACCTGTGATTACCTGCAACTGCTCGATTTCTGATTCCGGGATCAGGTTACCCTGAACGCGGATACCATCCACATAATAGTCAGTTGCGTTGCTCCGGGAACCCCGAACGGCAATAGCTTCCCCTTCATCAGCACTAGCAAGGCCTGCTGTTGTGGCGGCCAGTGCATTAATGTTACGAGTAGGCAGGTTTCTGATTTGATCACTGGTAATGGTGGCTCCCTGAGTGGTATTATCCTGCTCAACAAGCGGCACCTTATAAGATGTCACAACTACCTCATCGAGGTTGACCGCATCAGAGGTCATTGTGATATCAAGGCGGTTGGCTTTACCACCAAGTACCGTCACGCCTTCCACACGCTGCTTATTGTAGCCAACGTAAGTGACTTCAACAGAATAACCACCTGGGTCAATCTCGTTGAAGGAATAATTGCCATCAAAGTCAGTTTCCGTACCAGTTTTGAGTGCTCCATTTTGGTAGAGTGCTACCGAACCGAAGATAATCGGCTCTCCGGTATCGTCTACAACCTTTCCCTGAAGCGAAGTCTGCCCAAAGACAGTCGCTCCGGAAAGGAGGAGTACGAATAACATGAGTAAATTACGTACCATAAAATTTCCTGTTTTAAAATTTCGACAAACCAATGGTTTCCCTAGCTGTGTAAATTGAATTTTCGCTCTCTTACTAACCTGATGATTATCAGGCATTATCGCTTTGTTTCTTGCTTGCTGTTTTCGGGATTCGTGAGGGGTCTAACATAAGTCTTTGCCCAAAAGTAGGAAAATATCTGTGTTCAAACCCAATCACATTTGCCCATAAGTCAGGTTTCTGATTGCATAAACCGGGCGCTGCCGTCCAAGTAAATGATAAGACCTTATCAGAACGGACCGCGCAAATATAACGCTTCCTTGCTAATTCCAAAGAATGATATTTTAGTCCTCTACCCGACAAGGAATTAATCTTGCCGTCTAAAGCCTTTTCTCTGTTTTATGCTTGTTCCGGGATAGTGCTCTGATTGCAGCATTTCAAGGCATTGACCACTGCCAGCCCGGTTACAGGCCTTACCGCTTATTTTGTCGGTAATTAGCACAAGAGAAGGATAAAAAAATACCCACCGGCCTGATAAACGGTGCTGCGCCCTGAGTTTATCAAAAGCGTGTAGATTTGTAGCCTAAACTCAAAACAGTCATCATGAGACCCATCCGTTTAATCTGTTTTTATTTTACTTCCCTGCTTTTGACAGGGCTTGCGGCAAGCGGCTGTCAGCAAGATGCCGCCCCGGAACAACCGGCTACTAAGACCTACGCCAACTTATTCGTCCGCTACATCGCACCGCAGGCGCAGCTCAAGGTAACGGCTGCTTTCCGCGAGGGCGACAGTTTGGCTACGGCAAAGCCTGTTGAGCTGCCCGGAGGCGTAACCTATCAGGGGCAGCAACTCGAAGCACGACCACTCCCGGGCCAACAAGTACGGTACTTTGCCGATTACCAGTCCGCATTTATGCTCCGGCACCGCTTTCAATTCAAATCAGCAGACGGGCAGGAGCAGGAAGTCACGCTTGAGCTGAGCCCTATCGACAGCTTTAGCGTCATCGGCGGCACGGCCAGTCTTTCTGAAGGCATGCAATTGTATATCAAAGACGAGCAGATTGAAGAAGGGGAAAGCATCGTTTTGTTGTTTAGCGACGCTGATAACAAAGCGACGACCATTACGCTGACAAACCCGGCCGTAAAAGACACCTTCCCGGTGGCGGGTATCCGCCTGCGCAAGCTTGAGCCCGGCCCGCACCGTGTTTATCTGGTAAAAAAGCAGCACCAGGAAATTGACCTGAACGGCGTGAAAGCCATCGCTGATATTGAATACTACACCGCCGAACAACCGTTTACGGTCAAAGAATAGTGCATGGCCTCAAAAATTCCTCGGGTCCTGTTCTTTATGGACCGGCGAACTATTGTATCTTTGCATGCAATTTGTAATTGCCCCTTGCCGGCACCTCCTTCCTTCTGCCGGTTAGCGGACTAAAATACGCATAATGCCAAAAGATCAATCTATCCAATCCGTCCTGATCATAGGAAGCGGGCCTATTGTGATTGGGCAAGCCTGTGAATTTGATTATTCCGGTTCTCAAGCCGCCCGCTCGCTGCGGGAGGAAGGCATTGAGGTCAGCCTGATTAATGATAACCCGGCTACGATCATGACGGACCCCGTCACTGCCGATCACATTTTTTTATTGCCTCTAACGGTTGAGAGCATTATTCAGGTGCTCGAGGAACGGAAGATCGACGCAGTACTGCCCACGATGGGGGGGCAGACCGCCCTCAACCTGGCAATTGAAGCCGGAGAACAGGGGGTGTGGGACAAATATGACATCCGCTTAATTGGCGTTGATCTTGCAGCGATTGAACTGACGGAAAACCGGGAGGCGTTCCGGAAGCACATGATTGATATTGGGCTGAGCGTAGCGCCTTCAAAAATTGCCAACTCTTTTCTGGAAGGTAAAGAAGCGGCACAGCATATCGGATACCCCCTCGTTATTCGCCCTTCTTACACCCTCGGAGGCTCCGGAGGTGGATTTGTGCACAGTGCGGACCAATTCGATGCTGCCCTGCGCAGAGGCCTGAATATGTCCCCTACCCACGAGGTACTGGTGGAGAAGGCCGTCCTGGGCTGGAAAGAATTTGAATTGGAGCTGCTCCGGGATGCGAACGATAACGTAGTCATTATCTGTACGGTCGAAAACCTCGATCCTATGGGCGTGCACACCGGCGACAGTATCACCGTAGCGCCGGCCATGACGCTCTCCGACACCGCCTATCAGCAGATGCGGGATGAAGCCATTCAGGCCATGCGGTCTCTGGGCAACTTTGCTGGTGGTTGCAATATTCAGTTTTCCATCAATCCGGAGACCGAAGAACTCATTGTGATCGAAATCAACCCCCGGGTAAGCCGCTCTTCGGCGCTTGCGAGCAAAGCCACCGGCTACCCCATCGCAAAGATCGCAGCCAAACTTGCTATCGGTTACAATCTGGATGAGCTGAAGAATCAGATCACCCAAACGACCTCTGCCTACTTTGAGCCGACCCTGGACTACGTTATTGTGAAAATGCCCCGCTGGAACTTCGACAAGTTCCAGGGAGCCGACCACGAACTGGGGTTACAGATGAAGTCCGTAGGCGAAGTGATGGCCATAGGCCGAAATTTCCTGGAGGCTCTGCAGAAAGCCTGCCAGTCTCTCGAAAACGATCGAATGGGCCTGGGCGCGGACAAGAAAGAGTGGATCAGAACTACAGATATACTCGAACGCCTCGAAAAGCCGAGCGAGGACCGGATTTTCCGTTTGAAGGATGCCCTGCGGCTTGGCGTACCCGAAAAAACCATTCATAAGCTTACGCGTATTGACCCCTGGTTCATCAAACAGATCAAACGACTGGTCAAGATGGAGCAGCAAATCATGCGGTACAACGTAGCGGAAGATATCCCGGAAGACTTCATGCGGCAACTCAAGGAAGTAGGCTATTCAGATGCTCAAATCGCCTGGCTGCTGCGTATTAAAGATACAGAAGTCACGGATTACCGCAAGCAACTGGGCATCCGCCGGACATATAAAATGGTGGATACCTGCGCAGCTGAGTTTGAAGCGCAAACACCTTACTTCTACTCCACCTTTGATAAAGAAAACGAAAGTATTCCTACTTCCGGTAAAAAGAAAATTGTAGTCCTGGGCTCTGGCCCCAACCGTATCGGGCAGGGTATAGAATTTGACTACTGTTGCGTGCATGGCCTGCTTGCGGTCAAGGAAGCCGGGTACGAAGCGATCATGATCAATTGCAACCCGGAAACCGTCTCCACAGACTTTGACATGGCAGACAAGCTCTATTTTGAGCCTGTTTTCTGGGAGCACCTGGAAGAGATTTTGGAGCTGGAAAAACCCGAGGGCGTCATTGTTCAGCTCGGTGGCCAAACGGCACTGAAGCTGGCTGAGACCCTGCACGAAAAAGGGTATAATATCATCGGCACTTCTTTCTCCAATATGGACCTCGCAGAAGACCGCGGAGCTTTCTCAGACCTACTCAAGGAACTGGGCATCCCCTACCCTGAGTATGGTGTTGCCAACGACGCTGACGAAGCCTTACAAACCGCGCGCAAAACTGGCTACCCGGCACTGGTCCGCCCTTCTTACGTTCTGGGCGGGCAGCGCATGCGTATTGTCATTAATGATGAAGAGCTCGAACAGCACGTACTGAGCATCTTCAAGCACCTGCCCGACAACCGCGTCCTGATTGATCAGTTTCTTGACCGGGCCAAGGAGGCGGAAATTGACGCCATTTGTGATGGTGAAGAAGTGCACATTATGGGCATTATGGAACATATTGAGCCTGCAGGCATCCACTCCGGAGATAGTGCTGCCGTCCTGCCTACCTACAGCCTCTCTGTAAACGCCGTGAATAAGATGGTAGAATATGCAGAACAGCTGGCTAAGGCGCTCGATATCCGGGGGCTGATCAATATCCAATTCGCCATCAAAGACGATAATGTCTACGTCATTGAGGCCAATCCACGGGCCTCCCGGACCACGCCATTCATCGCTAAAGCCTATCAGGTGCCTTATCTCAAAATTGCCACTATGGTGATGTTGGGTACCCACAAGCTGAAGGACTTTGACATCAAACCCCGTCCGGGCGGATTTGCGATTAAAGTACCTGTCTTTTCCTTTGATAAATTCCCGAATGTGGACAAGAACCTAGGCCCTGAGATGAAATCCACGGGTGAGGGTATTCGCTTCATCAAGGACCTATCCGATCCGTTTTTCCGGGACCTGGACAAACAGCGGTATATGTACCTGACCCGATAGCAAAACGCTCTAAACCAACCTCCAACAAGCCCCTTTGCCTCAATGAGAAGCAAAGGGGCTTCTTTTTTGCAGGTCAAACTATCCGTTGATTCCTGATGTTTCTTAGGTAGTTAGTTGATGAAAACCACAGTTATTGCCTTCCCAAGCCTATTGATCAAACATATTTTGAACGTAAACATTGATTTCACTTCAACCTGGACAAAAGTGCACAGGTAGGAGCAGAACGTGATTGTAGTCATCTTAAGTAATCAATGCATGAACAACAGCCTATTATCCATATTTCACAATGACGGCCGTAAGCCAAAACTTCCTCTCCCCTATCCCAATTTTCATCTTCGGGACTTTCAGGACATTCATCAGGAAGAAGACATTGACGACTTCTCTGAGCCGGAGTTTTCCATCAACCCCCGATGGAAAGAAATTGCCAGCCCCAAGTTCAAAACAGGCAGCCTGGTAGCCATCACTGCTCCTTTGGACTTACAGAGCCAGGCTTTTCCCGAATTGACCACCAAAGGCTGGAGAGGCCGGGTCGAAGAGGCCATTACAGATGGCAAATCGTGTTACTACATCATCAGTCTGGACAGCATAACCCTAAAGCAACTTCCTCCCAGATATCTTCAGGAGATGGTAGAAGCCGGGGAGCGCGACAACCCCTTCCTGCTTGAAGTACCGGAGCAAGCGCTGAAAGCCGTTGCGCCAAAAGATACCGAAGCCGAAGCACTAGAATTCCAAAAGCTAACGTACCACACTTATTTCTGGGGCAACATCAAGAAAGATGCTCAGGCCAAACGGATGTTTCAAATTCTTACCCGCGACCCTGCAGATGATGACCTCGGCAACTGGCTGCACTACTTCCAGCATCAGGTAACCTTCCCCATTTCCGCTGAGGTAGAGGGGCTGTTGTTGGATGAAATCCAACCCGGTACTGAAGTCGAAATCTTGGGAATAGAAGGTCTCGGTGCTGATGAGCAAATGGGGCTAATTGGTTCGATCCAAAAAGGGCGGGCAATCCTCTCCTACCCACTCATGGAGCTGCAACCACTCAATGAAAACGACCCTGCACAGCAGCCTTTAAGTGACTACCGGTACAGGGCAGATTTTTCTTTGATCAATGTGTATGTTTGGAGGTGCCCTATGGCTGATAACCAAAGCCTAGTGAACAGTGACGTCATGGAAAAATACTTATTTGACCCGCCAAACGCGCATTTTTCCATTTAGCCATAACCACAACTCTTTGATTATCAACTCTCGTTTGCTCCAAACATACACTAAGAGCTTGTTGGAATTTTACACTTCTGGCTGCGTTCGCTCCAAAAGCAAAATCTCAACAAGCTCTAACGGATTATTCCGAAAGGAATTAAGTGTGGAAGCTCGGCCAAATCAAAAGTTCTGAGTGTGAAATCCGAAGCAGTATTTGGGATTAGCCACATTAGTCATTCAGCTCCACCACTACTTTACCGATAGTTTGCCCGGACTGAAACCTAAGAATAGCCTGATGAAGGTCTTCAAAGGCAAACCGGTCGCCAATTAAAGGCTTCCCAAGATTCAACTCCTGTAGTTCCCCCAGCAATTGATGCATCAGTGGTGCCCGCTCGTAGAGCCAAATGAGGTTGAAGCCCATCACACTTTTGTTGTGCTCCGGCATTTTCTGCGGGTCAACCTTTGGCCGCGTCAGGTAGTAATAAAGCAGCTTCAGGTAATTGGGCCGGTTGCCGACAGAGCCATAGCGCGCAGATCCGTAGACAATCATGCGCCCCTGAGGCGCGAGCAAGTCATAGCCAATATTGAAAATTTTGCCGCCGATGCACTCCATAATCAGGTGGAGCTCCCTGCCTCCCAGCGCGTTCTCCATGTCCTGCCTGAAATCAGTACTCCGTACGATACCCTGATCGTACCCTTCTCCTTCCAGTACTTCCAATTTGTGAGCGCTGCCAACGGTGCCGATGGTGTAGGCACCAAATTGCCTGGCAATACGATTAGCCCAGAGGCCTACCCCGCCCGCTGCACTGTGTATGAGCACATTTTGCCCCGGCTGAATGTCTCCCAGCTGCTTCAACCCGTAATAGGCGGTAAGGACTTGTACCAGATAAGCGCTGCCTTCAGCAAAAGTCCAGTCCCCCGGAATGGGAATAACGTAGCGGGCGTCAATATTCAAGTGGGAAGCATAAGCTCCGAAACGGGTCACGCCCATCACCCGGTCACCCACCCGTACACCTTCAACCCTGCTACCTGCTGCGGTCACTATTCCTGCATATTCAAGCCCGGGCGTAAAGTAGCCCTCAGGCGTTGCGCCGTAGAGTCCCCAGATGGCAAAAATATCCGCGAAATTAAGCCCAATGGCCTTTACCTCAACCTGCACTTCTTCCTCAGCGGGAGGAGGGAGCACTTCTTCCATCAGGTTGAGGTTCTTCAGGCTCCCGGTGCTCCATCTACCCTTCTTTGCCTGAATACGGTATACCCTACGCTGAATTGAAGCTGCCATATCACTAATGATTAAGTTGTTGTAAAATTGCAAGCGCCTGAGGATGCTCAGGGTCCAGTTTTAATATCCGGCCCAGGAGTTGCTGTACAGTTGTGTAGTCTTTGTGGAGCAAGCGTACCGCTGCTTTATTGAGCAGAGCCTGAATGTAGTCCGGCTCCAGTGCAATGGCCTGATCGTAGTACACCTCTGCCTCTTTGGTATGCCCCTGTAGTACCCTCGCAAAGCCAAGGTTTGATAATGCTCTGGGGCGCTTTGGGTTTTCCTGCAGTACCCACCGCAGGGCCTCTTCTGCCTCTGGTAGCTGCCGCAATTGGACGAGAGTTGCACCAAGCTTTTCTTTAAAATCCAGGTGATAGGGGATCCATTCGTCCGCCCGGCGGTAAAAAGCTGCCGCCCGCTGAAAATCTCCAGCCTGATAAAAAGCTTCACCGATCCGGTAGGCTGTCCATCCATCCCCGACCTCAGAAGGGGAAATGCCAGAGGTGCGTTGCAGGATGCTGGCATAATCCTCCCGTGCAAAAAAGTAGTGGACCTCAACCGGAAACTGTTTTTCAGCCGGGGCTTGTGACTGCTGCAAATAGGCCCATGCCGAATCCAGCACCATTGGGGATTGAACATACTTGTCATACATCGCCAGATACCCCTGTGCCAGCTCCAGCGCGGTGCCTTGGTCTTTGGTCAAAATCTCCAGCCCCAAAAACGCAGCGGTTGTCCCGGCAGTCTTGGGCTTTTCTGCCCCCCGGGTATTTCCCTTACTGATATAATGGTCTGTAATATTAACGTGAGGAATGTCAATACTTCCAGACCGGGGCATGTGACAACCTGAACAATCATTACCTTCTGCCAGCCGCTCGGCGATTGGAAAGGCACAACGTGATTCCTCCGGGCTATCATGACAGTTTTTGCAAGCGTTATTATACTGCTCTTTCCCCGTTACAGCTATACTCTTATGCGGATTATGGCAAGTGATGCAAGTCATCTCTGAATTCAGGTAACAGGCGCTCAACCTCAGCCGGTCTGCCTGAGAAGCCATGATGAACTTCTCATGGGAGTCTGTATACCGGGGCAGGAATACATTAACCACTTCGTTGAGCGGCATACCGGGCTTGAAATCATAAAAAGATTTCCCTTCCTGTAGTACTGCGATCCCCTGCAAATGACAACGCTGGCAAAGGTCCATTTGTAAATCACGTGATAGGTCCCTGGGATTGACAATCGAGTAATCAATCCATTTTGAGGTATCCACAATATCACCTGCCAGCTTTTCCTTTACGTGTATTTCACCCGGGCCATGACAACGCTCGCACGCTATTCCGGTTGGCATCTTGGTGTATTTATTCATGGAGCCGGGCACTTGTTCGGGCAGGTGGTTATGGCAGGTTATGCATTCTGCCGACAGCAACCGGCTAAACCGGATATTATCCCCCCTGAAACCGGGCGCCATGTCCCATTTGCCTTCCTGTGTGTAATAGGTCACGGGAGCCTGGTATAAATAACCATTAAAGTCTACGATATGCGAATTGGTATGCTGCCCGGAGCCAACAATATAATCGATCTGTTCGAGACGTTGGTGAACGGTATCTGCTCCTTCCAGCCGATACTCCAATACGTACATCTGGCTATCCCGAAAGAAAGGCTTGTAGTGCAAATCGGAGGCCTCATCATACACGACTGCATGTTCGCCAAAGGTTGCATCTGTTTTCTCCAGAGTAGCTCTATCAAACGAGCGCCCCATTCCGGTATGAATGAAAGTCGAATGCACATCAGCATGACAGGACTTGCAGGTCTGCATACCGACGTATTTCACGTCTGGCTTTAAATTTTTGTAAGTATTGGCAGGCGCTGCCTTTTCCGGTAAGTCACGCGTACAAAAGACCAAAGCTAATGCCAATAGGCCTAAAAGAGCGTAAATCAAGCGTTTAGTCATAGCTCGTTTATCAAGGTTCAGGAGTGTAAAGGTAGGTAAAGTATGTATGCCTTTCCGGAAATGCTGCCGGGGCAAGTTGTCAGGTATTTTTCTTTGCCTCATAAAAACAGAAAGGCCGGGCACCCTTTCGGATACCCGGCCCTCCGGTCTTGCCCCCCTTTGAGCCCGCGCTTACGCGGGGCTCAGGGGCGCGTTTATCTCAAAGAGACGATTACTTAATGATAACCATCTTCTTCGTTGCTGTGTAGTCACCAGTTTCAACAGTGTAAGATACTACGCCTGTTGCCGCCAGATCTGAAGA
>NZ_JAVJSK010000069.1:0-2740 GCF_040219495.1 Phaeodactylibacter sp.
CAGCAACGAAGAAGATGGTTATCATTAAGTAATCGTCTCTTTGAGATAAACGCGCCCCTGAGCCCCGCGTAAGCGCGGGCTCACGGGGAGCAAGACCGGAGGGCCGGGCATCCGAAAGGGTGCCCGGCCTTTCTGTTTTTAGTGAAACCTTTTGAGATTCAGTGCGTACATAACAAATACTTAAAGTGGGCACTTTCCTTTGTACTTAAAAATTGCTACCTTGCGATGGAATTAATAATCTCATGATCCCATGACAAAAAAAATACCTCCTGTAAGGGCATTCCTTGCTGTTCCTTTCCTCTTATTCCTACCGTTCTGTGTGAGCGCTCAAGTGGCTGTCTACGCTACAAATCACACAGTGATTCCCGATGAAGAATTTACGGTCGAAATCAAAGCACAAAACTTTGACTCCGTGGTGGGGTGCCAGTTTAGTGTCGCTTGGGATACGACTTTGTTCCGCTTGAAAGAAGATAGCGGAGTCTTAAGTTCAGAATTGGAGAGCTTTATAGAGAACTTCAACTATTCGCAGGCAGATAGTGGTTATTTGGGTTTCTTGTGGTTTGATCCGGGCATTCAACCGGTCTCACTTGAAGATGATGCCACTTTATTTACAATCGGCTTTGAGGTTGTAGAAGAAGAGTCTACAATCGATTCTATCCGGTTTGCTGCTTTTCCTGTAATGGTGGAGTTTGCCAACGCAGATGAAGAAGAACTAGACGTGGATTTTATATCTGGCGCAATAAGTATCGAAGGTATTTCAGACCTCCTGGACAGGCAAGGTCGGGAAACCGTATTGGTCTCTTGCGCCCCCAACCCGTTTGCAAAACAAACTCAAATCAGCCTCGACTTCAAGCAGCGTGTTGATCGTGCCACATTGCGCATTATCAATGCACAGGGCGAAGTCGTTATGCAACGTGAACAGTCTTTTGACCAAGGCTTGCATATGCTTGACCTGGACCGGAAAGTCTTTGGTCAGTCTGGTCAATACTACTTGGAAATTAAGTCAACCGATTTTATAGTAACACACAAACTGATTGTCCTGTAGTTATTTATTGAAGCTGGCGAGTAAAGGCAACGTTCGCCATTTTCCTAACATCCCAAATTCCGAGCACCGATGGACAAATTATTTACCAGCCTTCTGGCAGGCTTATTACTCTGTGCAGTATCACTTTCTGCGCAACAGCCTACCTTTACTATTTCTCCTACCAGTAATGATATACAACCCGATGATGTTTTTGATGTCGACATAACCGTGTCGGACTTCGAAAATATTCTCAGTATGCAGTATGGTATCACATGGGACTCTACCATTATTGAGTTTCAGCAAGTGAAGAATATTAATACAGCTAATATCCCTGGCTTTTCGCAGGGTGCGGCGTTTAGTACGCCAAACCCCGGAGGTTCGAGCAACGTACCTGCCAACGGCATGGGCGTTTCCTGGTTCCACCCTTCTTTCATTACGCTTGATCTGCCCGATGGTACGGTCTTGTTCACCCTGGAATTCCAAGCCATTGGCTGTGGCACTTCTGATATACAATTTTCAGGACCTCCTACGCCGGGGATTGAGTTGCTTGATGGCAGCTTTACCAATGTAGGGCTGAACCCTGAAAACGCAACAGCTACGGTGAGCGGTGGGAACTGCGGGACTGTAACCCCTGAAACCACCTTTAGCATTGCCAATACAACGCTGGACGTAGGTGAAACGGGGTGCGTGGAGGTAGAAGTCCAGGATTTTGAAAATATTACAGATGTTTCATTCAGTATTACCTACAATGAAAACATACTGGATTTTAGCTCGGTCGGTAGCTTCGGCATTACTGGGTTGGATGCCAGTGATTTTGATACCACAATCCCAGGTGTCATTACCTTAAACTGGTCAAATGCGACTGGGGTTTCCTTGATCGGTGGCGCGGCTATCTTCGAAATTTGCTTCACCGGCACACAGGCAGGAACCGCTAACCTGGCTTTCTCAGACAATCCGGTAGCAATTGCGGTCATGAATGCTGACGACGAGGCCGTCGATTTCATTGGTGAAAACGGCGCTATCGTTGTACAAGAGGTTCAGGTTACACTGGATCTCACCAATACCACCGTGGATGTTGGACAAACCGGTTGTGTGGATGTACGCGTGTCGGACTTCGATAACATCGGTGATCTTCAGCTGACCATCAATTATAATAGTGCACTGGTGGATTTTAGCTCAGTGACGGGCATCAACCTGCCCGGGCTGCAGGCATCAGATTTTAATACAACTACCCCCGGTGTGATTACCGTGAACTGGTCAAGCGGCAGTGGTGTCACCGAACCGGATGGGACGACCATCTTTGAGCTTTGTTTCACTGGTAGTGCTGCCGGTACTGCCAGCCTTTCATTCGGCGGTGCTTCAAGTGCCGCAACAGCAGGCGGAACACCGGTTAACTTCAATGGACTGGGCGGGACAGTCACCGTAAATTCGGTCAACACAGACCTGACGCTGACGGTAGAAAACGCAACAGTGAACCAGGGCGATAACGTCTGCCTGGCACTGGAGATCGACAATTTTGACGGTATTATAGGCATGTCATTCACGGTAAGCTACGATGCTTCACAGCTGAGCTACACTGGGGTGACCAACCTGAACGGCAGCCTTCCGGGCTTTAGCGTAGCGGGTAACATCGCGAACCCAAGCCCCGGCTTTGTCACCATCAACTGGTTTGAGAACAGCCTCACCCCGATTACTTTGCCGGACGGCAGTGTGATC
>NZ_JAVJSK010000070.1:0-10851 GCF_040219495.1 Phaeodactylibacter sp.
ATAAATCCGGAAACCATAATCATAGTGGGTCAAAGAACTGAACTCGCCGTCGGAATCATTCTCCAGATTCCAGTTTAGGGCCCCTTCACCCCAAACTGGAATGGAGAAACCGTAGCGGTAGTCTCCAAAGTTATACTTTCGGCCCGGCCCCGGCAACAGGCCGGGATTTCGCAAATCATTTTCCGGTTACCACGGCGCTCAACATTTCATAACCAAAGGGGTAATAATCGGTAGCCGTCATGAATACGGGGTCGAAGTACTCTGCTTCGTCATCGGCATCCGTGTCTTTGTAGTATTTGCGGTCATTGAGCACAGCCATGACGTTGCCCAGGTGGTTGGATATCTCGTACCGTTTCCAGCCTATGCAAAGCTTCTCCTGGTCGCTAAAATAGGGCGTGTCGTTGAGGTCGTTGCCGTTATGCCAGGTCACACTGGGCTCTACTGACCCCAGGCGGCTACTGCCGTATAGATACTGCTCCGACCACGTAACCGTATCGCTGTCTTGGTGGTAAACTGCCAGTGCTCTGTCAAGTATGAAAAGCGGAGTAAGGTGTCAGCAGGCTTTTGTCCAGGTTAAGAAACGCCCGGAGCCTGGTAGCCTTAGCTACCAAGGCGAGGACGTGACGCAGAACTGGGCAAAAAGATGCCACAGATTACCCGTCGTTTGATACTTGACAGAGCACTAGAACATTGCCCTGCGCATCTCTTACGTACCAAGTGTATGTCGATAAGCCTGTATCCGTATCATAATTCTCCTTTTTGACCCTGTTCTGGTCAGGTCCATAATCAAAATACACTCTCCTCTTTTCAGTTTTAAAGTTCAACCCTGTGACTTTCCCGTAAGCATTCCAAAAGATTTTAGAATCAGCTTGAGCGTCATTGACAAGGTTACCTGAGCCATCATAATCATAATTTGCAGATGATTGGCTGTCAAAATCCCCAGGGAAAGCACCGCTCCCTACATGATCATGAACGTGGTCGAGAAGGTTTTTATCTGCAACATAATTATACTCCATGTCATCCATCAAAGCGCTGGAGGAGGATTTTCTATACAGCCTCAGTATGTTGCCATTCGCATCATAGTTTATAGTATCTACTCTGTAGGTACTCATGGGGCTCGTCCCACTTTGCCATGCATAGGTTCCTAAAGTAATATTATCCCAGCTTTCCATCCTCTTGAGCCGGTGTAACTGGTCATAGCGGTAGGCTTGCCCCCACGGTTCTCCCAATTGGCGGAAGGACACGCCTTTGAAGCCCCCTGGCTGGAGGTACAACTGAAAAGATAGCACAGGACAATTGCTGTTTTGCTTTTTTGTAACTTCCACCCTGACACAACAAAACAGCGAGTCTTATGAAAATAATAGCGCTTGACGGAAGAACGCTTAACCCCGGAGACCTGAGCTGGGAAGGGCTAAGCAACTTCGGCGAGTACGAAATCCATGACTTTACGCCCAAAGAACAGGTGGTGGAACGGGGACGGACGGCGGATATTCTTCTCGTCAATAAAGTGGTGCTGGGGAAAAACGAACTGGCGCAACTCCCCAATTTGAAGTGCATTTGCGTTACCGCTACCGGTTACAATAACGTCGATTTACAAGCCGCCCGGGAACGCGGTATTCCGGTATGCAATGCGGTGGGGTACAGTACAGACGCCGTTGCCCAACATGTGTTTGCGTTGTTGCTGGCACTGACCAACCGGGTATATGCCCACAACATCAGCGTACAGGCTGGCGAGTGGCAGCGCAGCGACGACTTTGCCTATACCTTGCACACCTTACCTGAACTGGCTGGAAAGACCTTTGGCATTTACGGCTTCGGGCGCATCGGGCAACGGGTGGCAGACCTGGCGCAGGCTTTTGGCATGCACGTTCTGGCGACCCACAAACATCCGGAACGGGATGCCCGCCCCGGTGTTACCTTTGTTACGCTGCAGGAGTTGTTTGAACAGAGCGACGTCCTTTCTCTCCACGCCCCACTCTCTGCTGCCAACCGCGAAATAGTAAATACAGACCTGCTACAACACATGAAACCCTCCGCTTACCTTATCAATACCGGGCGGGGCGGACTAATACAAGAGGCTGACCTGAAGCGCGCCCTGCAGGAAGGGCAACTGGCCGGTGCAGCGCTTGATGTCCTCAGCGTGGAACCTCCAAAGGAAGGCAACGTGCTTACGAGTGCGCCCAACTGCATCATTACGCCCCACCTGGCCTGGGCTGCTCTGGAATCCCGGCAGCGCCTGATGCAGATCACCCTGAACAATATCAAAGCCTTTCAGCAGGGTGCACCTCAGAATGTAGTGAGCTGACGGCTCCCGGGCGGCAGGGCAAATGACGCGGCATTGATCACCAGAAAACAGGCAGTTGCTCCGATTTACCTTAAGAGCGTGTTGCGATTTTACACTTCGGGCTGCTCTTGCCAAATTTTGCCCTGCTCTTCGTTGTTCTTCGGTCACGTAGCTAAGGCTATGTTCCCTTATCACGCCTTGATCAGAACAAAATTTGGCTACGTTCGCTCCAAAAGCAAAATCCCAACACGCTCTAAGAGCGTGTTGCGATTTTTTTCAGAACAGGCGTGCTCAACCCTGCATCCCTCTTCAAATCTCCCTACCTTTATGGTATGTACACACAAGGGGAAACCATCCGGGTAAAAAACTGGAGCGAACTGCAAGATGTGCTCTACCACGATTCCTGGAACGATCAGCTTCAGCGCTTCCGTTCGGGCTATGTTTACCGGGGCATGGAAGATATGAATTACGAGCTGACTTCCACCCTCAACCGGCTTGGAGAGTCTCATCTGGAAAAACACTTGCTGCGGAACTTCCGTAAATACTCGCATAAGCAAATCCGGTCGGAGTATACTTCGGTCTGGAACTGGCTGGCACTGGCACAGCACCACGGCCTGCCCACCCGCCTGCTCGACTGGACGTACTCGCCCTACGTGGCCCTCCACTTCACTACCAATGACTTCAACCGCTACGACCGCGATGGCGCGATCTGGGCAGTCAACTACGTCGATACCAAAACGTACCTCCCTGATCAGCTCGCCCTGATCATCGAAGAGGAAGGCTCCCATATCTTTACCGCTGAAATGCTGGAGCGGGCGGTGGACAGTTTGTCCAGGCTTAGCCATTTGAAGAAGGATGACTTCGCGGTATTCTTCGAGCCTCCCTCCATCGATGACCGCATCGTCAATCAGTATGCGGTATTCTCTATGATGTCTAATCCCAATACCCTCCTTAGCGACTGGCTGACCGGGCGAGAAGTACGGTACTTTAAGATCATCATCCCGGCGGAGCTCAAATGGGAAATCCGCGATAAGCTCGACCAGTCGAATATCAATGAGCGGGTATTGTTCCCCGGGCTCGACGGGCTGGCGATCTGGCTCAAGCGCCACTACCGGGATGTGCGGCTGGAGCCCCCTTCAACAAGCATAACGCCCTCCGAAGAAGACGGAGAGCGCCCTTCAGAAGCCCCCTAATGCTTTGTCAAGTAAAACAGACCGCATATACAGTAAGACTTCGGTGAAGTCGCACGTTATCCCCAGCCAGAGGAGAAGTCCCTTCTGCTCATCTTTAGCCACCCTGCTTTTGATACGCTAGAACCGGTCGGGGCGGGCTAACTGCCAATCCAGCTGCCAATCGTCCGGTACAGTAGCAGCCGTCCTTAGGCAGCCCTCAGGCAGCTCCGGAAAAAGCTCACTGTAGCGCATCACCTTCTGCATGCTTACCCGGCGGTAAATATGATGACGCGTGATCTGGTCCGGATGGTCCAGCCCTGCCGCACCGAGTAACTCCACGAAGTTTTTGATGGTCTCTTGCTGGAAATTGGCGACCCGCACTTTCTTATCGCTCACCACCAGGCCCTGCACCAATTCCGGGCGCTGAGTGGCTACGCCGGTGGGGCAATTGTTTTTGTTGCACTCCAGAGCTTGGATACAGCCCAGCGCCAGCATCATGGCCCGTGCACTGTAGCAGGCATCAGCGCCCAGTGCCAGTGCCCGGAAGATGTGGTAGCCGGTCAGGATTTTGCCCGAAGCAAACAGCTTGATATGCTCTTTGATCCCAAAACCTTGCAAAATGTCATATGCTGTAGCCAGCCCTTCCACAAAAGGCATACCTACGGAGTTGGAAAACTCAGGCGGCGCAGCACCGGTGCCCCCTTCTCCCCCATCTATAGCGATGAAGTCCGGATAGGTGTCCGCTTCAATCATCGCCTTGCAGATGGCCATAAACTCAGACCGGCTGCCTATACAAAGCTTAAAACCTACCGGCTTGCCACCAGACAGCTCCCGCAACTGCCCGATAAAGCGGACCAGCCCTTCCGGGGTGGAAAATACCTTATGGCTGGGTGGTGAAAGCACCGACGTACCCACCGGAACGCCTCTGATTTCAGCAATCTCGGGCGTATTCTTGGCAGCCGGAAGGATGCCCCCGTGGCCTGGCTTAGCGCCCTGTGAGAGTTTCACCTCGATCATTTTGATCTGGTCGGATGCCACGCGCGCCGTAAAAGCTTCGGGCGAGAACTGCCCGTCAGGGGTGCGGCAGCCAAAGTAGCCCGTACCAAACTGATAGATCAGGTCACCGTTGTGCCTGACGTGGTAAGAGCTGATGCCGCCTTCACCGGTATTATGCGCAAACCTGCCCATTTCTGCCCCTCCGTTAAGCGCCATGATGGCATTCTTGCTGAGTGAACCAAAGCTCATGGCCGAGACATTGAGCAAACTGGCCGCGTAAGGCTGTCGGCAGGCAGCATTGCCTACAGTTACCCGGGGGTCCTGATCCAGATCGTGGGCGTCTTTTGCAGCAATAGAGTGGTTGAGCCATTCGTACCCCTCTTCGTAAAGGTCTAACTGTGTACCAAACGGCGTGGTGTCCCGAACTTTCTTGGCCCGCTGATAGACCACAGAGCGGTAAATCCGGTTGATCGGCCGGCCATTCGTATCCGACTCAATGAAGTATTGATAAAGCTTGGGGCGCAATTCCTCCAGTACATAACGCCCCCTGCCCAGCACCGGGAAGTTGCGCATGACGGTGTGCCGGGACTGTACCATATCATAAATACCCAGGATAATAACCGGCATCAAAACCGCCAGCAGCCAGATCATCGGCGGCCAAAAGAAGTAAGCACTCAGGAGGGTGATGCCCAGGGACAGAAAAATAAAAACTAAAAACTCGTTTCTCATGGATTATTGGGAATTGAAAAAATGACCTTAAAGCAGGTCAAACCATTTGAGGCGGATGCGTTCCATCCGGTAAAGCAAATTGCCAATCCAGAGCCCTACCAGCGTCCAGCCGATAATGGCGGGGTAAAAGACCAGGCGCATGGTGTTGTCCAGATCTTCAGACCCAAAAGCAGGGTTGCCTCCGGCTCCGGGGTGGAGGCTATCGGTGAGCCGGGGAATGACATAGATTAACGGGATGAGGGCTGCAAAGGCAAAGATATTGTAGACGGCGGAAATACGTGCCCGCTTGTCCGGGTCTTCAAAGACCGCCCTGAGGATAAAGTAGGCCAGGTAGATCAACAGCGCAATAGCCGTCATATTTTGCTTGACATCTCCACTCCAGTAAGCGCCCCAGGTGTTTTTGGCCCAAATGGCACCGGTAACCAGGCCCAGTACCCCCAACAGAATGCCCACCTTGGTCAGCGCCTGTGCACGGCAGTCTTCTTCCAGTCCACCATTCCGCAGGTAGCGGATGCTGTACGTCACCGAACCGATAAAAATAAACACCATCGCAAACCAAAGGGGAACATGGAAGTAGGTATTGCGGATCGTTTCGGATAGAATATTGCGGAATGGGAAAGTAAAGGTCCACCGTTCGTTTAGCCCTGCGATGGGGGTATGGACAAAAGCACGCTGCCCGAGTGCAGGCGCGATGCTGTCCTGCGTCACAAACACCGCACTGGGCAAAACCGACGTGCCATCCGCCTGATGATCAATAACCAGCGCAAAGTCCTGCACCTTGCGGTCTGCCGGCAGGTAAGGCGGTATGGCGAAAACCACTTCCAACCTGCGGTCATCGAGTACACGAACGGACTGAGCACCAATCGCCCGTTCATTGTCCATTTTCAGCCAAACCCGTACTTCATCACTCCGGGTATACATAGAGTTGTAGCCTGTCACCTCAAGCACTGCTTCCTGGCCCGTACGCAAACTACCGGGCGAAACCCCGGAAATGCCCGGTGTCAGGGGCACCATTAGGCCTGCCACCATTACGTAAACTAACAAAACTACCCCTAAAAACTTCCACCAGTTTCTTTTCATAGTTATCCATTCAGATCAAAGGTTGAAATAACTATATTTTAAGGGAATAGGCAACTCTATCTGTCACGATCTGGTCAGATCGAACAGATGTCGCGGCTGCATTTTGAAACGGATACCCGGACTCCGGGGTAAAGCCGTGCCCGGGTGGTAGCCTGCGGCAGGAACCAACCGATCGCTATTTCCAACAAAATGGGCATGATTCCCGGTACAAACCAAACACAATAGCAGAAAAAAAATTAAAACCGTATTTTTTACTTAGTGTATTATTTACACTACCTTTAGCCAAGTTAATACAGGACAGTCATGATAGTAGTAGTAGATAGTGGCTCTACCAAAGCCGACTGGAAGATGATCAGCGGCTCTGATATACAGAGTATTACCACGATGGGGTTCAACCCTGTGTTTCATAGTGAGGAGGTCATTTACAATGAGCTCCAAAAGTCATTTGTCAGGGAAGTGGCAACGGAAAAAGCCGAAAAGGTTTTTTACTATGGTGCCGGCTGTTGGGACGCGCGCCTGAAAGGTGTGGTCCGAAAGGCGCTGGACCGGATTTTCGAAAATGCGGAAATCGAGGTGGACCATGACTTGCTGGGTGCAGCCCGCGCCACTTGCGGGCATGACCCGGGCATTGCCTGCATCATCGGTACCGGCTCCAACAGCTGCCTGTACGATGGTACGCATGTGATTGATAATGTGACCAACCTGGGCTATCTGCTGGGTGATGAAGGTTCTGGCACCCACCTGGGCAAGCGGCTGATCCGTGCCTTTTTCTACCGGGAAATGCCAAAAGTGCTTTACGATGAACTGGAGAAGAGCCTGGATGGCGGCAAACAGTCTATCCTGGATAACGTCTACAGCGGTGAGCCCCCTAATGTCTACCTGGCTTCATTCACCAAATTTATGGGCGATCATCAGGACCATCCCTTTATTCAGCGCATTCTTTTTGACTCCTTCGAGCAGTTTATTGACCGGCATGTGCGCAAATATAAAAACCATATGAGCCTGCCGGTACACTTTATCGGCTCGGTGGCCTACTACTTCAAGCAAACCCTGAGTATTATTCTTGATGCCCGGGATATGCAGATGGGCAACTTCATTCAGAAACCAATCGACGAATTGGTCCGCTTCCATACCGAACAATAATTTCCTATTTTGGCGGCTTGATTTCATCCGTAACCGACAGGAAAAAACAAACGGGAAAACTTTTGGTGCTGCAAAATCTCGCAAGCTCCTGACAAAAAACAAGTTGCCCCCTACTTTTCCGCCAAACGAATAAGGAAAACCATAAAATAATGAGCAAGGATATCAAACGTATTGCTGTCTTTACTTCTGGTGGCGACGCCCCGGGCATGAATGCCGCAGTCAGAGCGGTAGTGCGCAACGCTTCTTACAACGATATGCACGTTTTTGGCATCCGCAGAGGCTATGAAGGCATGATAGACGGAGAGCTGGAGCGCCTGGAGCCCCGGGATGTTGGCAACATCATCCACCGGGGCGGGACGATCCTGAAGACAGCCCGCAGCCAACGGTTTATGACCCCTGAGGGGCGGCGCGCCGCTTATGAAACCTTGCTTGCACATGATATTGAAGCCTGTATCGCTATTGGTGGCAATGGCACCTTTACCGGAGCTTCCGTTTTTACGGAGGAGTATAATATCCCTTTCATTGGGGTGCCGGGCACTATCGATAATGACCTTTTCGGTACCGACATGACCATCGGGTTTGATACCGCCGTGAACACCGCCATCGAGGCCGTGGATAAAATCCGGGATACGGCAGACTCCCACAACCGCCTGTTTTTTGTTGAAGTCATGGGCCGGCACTCCGGCTTTATCGCGTTGAATACAGCTATTGGGAGCGGTGCGGGCAGTGTCATGATTCCGGAAACGGATACCACCATCGAAGAGCTCGTGGAATTCCTCAAGATGGGTGCCCGCCGTAAGAAATTGTTTAGCGTTGTGATTGTGGCCGAGGGTAATAAAAATGGCAACGCCAGTGAGATTGCAGCTCAGGTAAAAGAGGCTTTCGATTTCTACGATACAAAAGTGACGATCATCGGGCACCTGCAGCGCGGTGGGTCTCCTACGGCACTCGACCGTGTGCTGTCCAGCCGCTTAGGGTTCAACGCCGTCGAAGGGCTCGTCAACGGGCAGAAAAATGTAATGACCGGCCTGGTCAACGGTAAAATCAAATACACGCCTTTCGCGGAAGCGATTACCAAGTCCAAAAACCTGGACAACGACCTGGTCCGGATGGCAGAAATCCTAGCGCTTTAGTACCAACTGAAACTGCTGTCTGATTTGGGGCAGCCGTTTGAATCCGCCCGATAGCCCAAAGGCAAGTGTCGGCACCAAAAAGTGCGGAAAACGCATGACCGCTTCGTGCACCCATTGCAATAGCACAGTATCCCAGGTTGCCACATAGGCATAAGCCCAGGGACGGGCAAGGGTAGTGGACAATCCCCAAAATGCAGCGTAGACCAAGGCTATTCGGGCAATCCTGCCGGGCAAAAAGATCAGTACGCTTAGCAGGAAGTCCAGCACCGCAGCCACTTGCAGAAAGTGGGCCGCCATGAGGTCGTCTACGCCCAGAATACTCATCACCATAAATACAAAATAACCAGGCCGGGGATAGTACCCCACCGCGTACAGCCCGTGGCAGGTGAAGGTCAGTGCTATGCCTACCTTAAGGAATAGCAAAAGGGACCCGTTGAACCTTTTCTTTGGGTCAACCGCTACCCAGGCCAGTACTGCCGGTGCCGTAAACTGAAGCGTGTATTCAAAAAACTGGCCGAGGAAAAAAAATTTGTCTTTGCAGTACAGCGCAGCCAGAACCAACAGGCTAAAGCTGCTAAGCCACAACACCACCCGACCAGACCTGCCCCAGCGGTGGACGGTTACCGCGACTATCCCAGCCAGTACATAAAATACGCCGGTGCCGAAAACCAGCTGCTGAATCCACCAATCAGTGCCGGGATGGGTGACATAAGTTTGCCAGTCCATGCCCAAAACCGTTTGTACGGTACTTTCCATCCAGGCCTGATCCCAAAGCAGGGTGCGAAAGGGCGCATCCCAGTACAAATGCTGCCAGCCGCGGGCGAACAGTACACTCGCGGCACTCCATTGTAAAATGCGGAACCAAAGGGTGGGCGTGGCTTTTTCCATTCGTTTTTTAGGTATTAAACGCAGGAGTGGGCAAATGGTATTGCCTGAGAGGATAGAAAATGGTTGTGCTGGACTGGCCCCAGGCAGCGCCCATGCGCCACAGCCGGATAGCTTGGCTATCCGTCCCCAAGATGCCACTGATTGGACCTTAGCCTTAGCCTTTTACCTTTTACCCCTGATAACCACCCGTTCCACCCAAGCCTGCCCCTCCACTTCCACGCGCAAAGCATACACCCCTGCCGGCAGCTCCGGCAAGGAAAGCGGCACCTCCTGAGCACAGGGTTTTGCTACCAACCACACCGTCTGCCCCTGCATATTGTAAAGCGTAAAGTAACCAGTGCCCGTGGGTACTGCGCCCGGCCAGGCGACGGTGAGGTGGCGGGAGGTGGGATTGGGGAACACCCGCATACCTGGCTCCTCCATCGGCTCTGCCTCCGCCACGCCCGTAAGCACCTCACAGGGCATCTCCCCCTGACACCCATTGGCATCCGTTTTGATGATCCAGCAGCGGCGCTGAGGGCCATCGCCGCTTGCGCTTCCACCACTGACTAAATTCCCGCTGGACAGCTCCCCAAAGGAGAAAAAACTGCCATTGAGGAGTGTATTGTCAATAGTGTCAAATGGAGGGAGGTAATAGCGCGACCAGAGCGAATCCCCGAAAGCCGTGAACTTGAAGAGCCAGCCTACTGTAGTTGGGTCATTATCTACAACGCTCCTTACGTGGCCAGACCCTACGTAGTAGCCATCTGACACTTGCTTGATATCATACAAACCATGACCTGGGGAATGGTAACCTGATCTCCAGACCGGCCGCTGCCAAACAACCTCATAGTTGCTGTTGAGGCGGGTCAGTATCGGCTGTACGATATAAGTGTTCCAGTCGATAATTTCCAGCGGCTGCTGCCCAAAGGTGATAATATCCCCATCTTCCAGGGCGACCAATTGCCGCAGCCAGCCCATGTCCGCGTTTACTGAAGACTCCCAACTATCCAGTAAGGCACCATCAGATATGCGGATGCGGTGGAAAAAGTTGATACTGTAGCCTGGGCTAACCCGCCGCTGCCCCCCTGCCACCAAAATAGAATCGCCGAGTAATTGGGCATCCTGATAGATATCTCTATCCTCATAATTCCCGTAGAAATCAAGCCGCACGGTCTGCCCCTGCTCGTCCACAATGCGCACAAAGGGGTCGGGCACCCCATTGTCCCGGTCTATGTTCCCGTACAGCAAATAGCCCTCGTCTAAGGGTATAGGGTCAAGATAGGCGAAATTACTGACATCATCAATGTCGATATATTCATGGCGGAATTCTTCATTTAAGTTCTCATCTAGCTTAATGAAAATGGCATTAAGACGATCAGTATGCGGAAGAACTATATACCCTCCATTATTCGCAGGTGCGATACCGCCAATATGAGGCCGCATA
>NZ_JAVJSK010000071.1:0-53915 GCF_040219495.1 Phaeodactylibacter sp.
GCTCCACCTCTATCCCAACCCGGCACAGGAGTACCTCTATGTGCTGCTCCGGGATG
Organism: Phaeodactylibacter sp.; assembly: GCF_040219495.1. GTDB lineage: Bacteria > Bacteroidota > Bacteroidia > Chitinophagales > Saprospiraceae > Phaeodactylibacter. The sequence goes on from NZ_JAVJSK010000071.1 coordinate 57, forward strand.
CAGGCATTGCCCACCGCCGGGGCGCTGTCCTGCAATTGCTGGACCTGCAGGGGCGCATCTTGCAGTCGCACCCCGCCGGCCGCATTGATGAGGTGACCAGCATACTGCCGGTTCGGGGCCTGCCTGCCGGTGCCTACGTCCTCCGCTATGTGGCGGACGGGCAGGTTTTGGCAGCGGAGCGGGTGGTGGTGCGGTGAAGCATCCCCCGGCGCACTACTTTCGCCGGGGGTACTTTTGCCGGGCAAATGCAATCTGCTAAGCAAGGTTGAGCTGCCCGAGCGCTTCAAAGCCTTGCTGGTGTAGAGCTTAATCCAGGACCCATGCTAAGAGCTCTGCCCCAGCTTTATCTTGGCAAACCTACCGGATCCCGGTAAAAACCGGAGCCCGACAGGAGCCCCGAGCCCGCTGGCGCAGCGTATTTACATTTGAAAAACTATTGATGCAATATTCCTAAAACACTCCTTCATGCGAGACAGAACAAAAATAAAAGTACTCTTTCTTACCCTATCCGTTCTTCTTCTAATCAGTGAGCTAAATGCCCAAAACTGGATAAATGAAGATGCACGGTGGTATCATGGTTTATCGTCCCAGTTGTCTTCCGGGTATGTCCAGATGGAATACGCTGGCGATACGCTGCTCAACGGTGCTGAAACAGGAGCCGTTTTCAAAAGGACTTATCACCAGTACGGCTGGATGGGTGAATTGGATGTGACCACAGGCACTTCCTTGATTTTCCGGGAGTCTGACGCTACCCTTTACCTATGGAACGAAGCGCTCAGTATATTCGATACCTTAATTCAATTCGGTGCCGCGCCTGGCGATACCTGGCGGACTACCACAGATTACGACGCAGCCGGGGAAGAAAGCATGTCCACTACTGTAATCGATACCGGACATATAGAAATCAATGCGGCCAGCTTGCCATGGATGCACGTTGAATACCAATTCGATTATTTTGACATGACCTATACGGAACAGGACACGATCGTAGAGGGGATTGGCCCATTGAACCATTACGTATTGCCCTGGGAAGTGGTATATCTTGCCGGAGCCACCGGAGGGCTGCAATGCTTCGAGAGCAGTAATATCGGGCTGTACTCCCGGTCCGGGCAGGGGGAAAGCTGTGATGCTATCCTGACAGGCACAGAGGAGTTGACGGCTTCCGAAGAGCACCGCAGTACCGTTTATCCCAATCCTGCAACCGATAAGATCTATTTTTCAAATAATGGCAACCACACGGTAGATCGGGTAACCCTCTTCAGCCTGGATGGACGGCATATTGCGGAGACTGTGCTACAGGGCAGGCAGTCAATAGCTGTGCGGGGACTTTCAAAGGGGATATATGTCGTCGCCATTATTTTTGAAGATGGGTCTACTGGACGGGCAAGGTTTGTGAAACAGTAGTGTACAGAAAGGGGAAAGTGCCAGGCTGTGCGCTACACACTCAGGCGGCGATTATGACTTCGATAGCAATCGGGGGAAGGCTCCAAAAGCCGCTACCGGACTGAAGGCAATTTGCTGCACGGTCACAGCAAACCCATTGTAACCCGCGTCCCTGAATCACCAAGCTTCGTACTACCTACAATGTTTTTTTTGAAAAAGAAGCCCAAAAATTTGGAAATATCGCGGTGGGGGGGGTAAATTTGATCATCGCTCAAATATAAAAGCACATAATAAAACGGGAATTGGATTTTTTGCAGTATTTGTGTTGCTTGCAGCATGCTGTGCCGTTCGGGCGCTCCGTTCATTTTGATTAATTGCACCAGGTTTTTTAAGAGCGTGTTGGGACTTTTGTCTTCTAGTCGAAAACTAACCATTTTTTGGTTAGACGAGGCGCGAAAACCGGAGTTTAGTGTATGTTTAGAGCAAACGAGAGTTGATAATCAAAGAGGTGTGGTTATGGCTAAATGGAAAAATGCGCGTTTGGCGGAGCCTGCCCCGCAGAATTGCGGGGTCAAATAAGTATTTTTCCATGACGTCCCGGTATGACCGGGATTCACAAGGCTTTGGTTATCAGCCGAAGTGCACCTCCAAACATACACTTAGCCTTAGCTAGATAGCCCGTCCCGCAGTTTCCGGGACGAAGTATAAGCAGACCGGTTACTAAAGTCCCAATACGCTCTCAGGATACATGGGAATTAACGTATTGTGAGGTAGGTGGATGGACGACATACAATTGCGACGAGGCAGGTGGGGAGTGTACAGAACAAGTTTGCCACTGCGATTATTAATCATCTACAGCCCATTATGCGTGGGGTTTATGCGCTTTTATTCCTGTTTTCCTTAGCTTTATAAGCCCTGAAGTTGCAACCTTGGCAGCTTCAGGGCACCCAAAAAGACAGCGAATACTATCCATAAACGCCAGGTATAATGGGCTACGATCATACGATAACCGATAAATCAGGACCAAGTTGTACAGCAGATATTTAGGGCTATTTTCCTTGTTGTGTTTATGCTCTATGTGCACTAATGACAGTGGGCAGGAGTACTTAGATATAGTAGATTGTGCAGTAGATACAACAAGTATCCTGCAGATAAACACTCCCGCCATCGCACCGATTTACGGAATTACCCAGCAGCTTGAACCAAGCCAGTTTATTGCTTATACCCCTATTATTCATTCCATTGACTGGGTAGATTTGTCCAATAGTAATTCGCCGCTCACCAAGCGGCTACAATTGTTGCATGAAGGGCCAAAAGGTATCGACAATGTAAAGGATGTTCACTTCCATAACGCTGATACTATTTTTGTAGCTTGTGCATACCATCTTTTTATTATTGATGCCGAAGGGGCGATCATCCGCAAAATCCCCATTAATCAGTCGTCAAGCCCTTTGAAGGGTATCGATTTTTCAAGTGTATTTTTGTATGCTCACAAAAAGAATGGGACGGGCATTCATTATTCTCCCAAAGAAAAGTCATTGTACATCCCTTGCAAGGCTAGCCGATATGACCAATTTACCATTCCAGACCACTATGAAGTGCCCATTTTGGCAAAGTGGAACATTTCAAACGACTCCGTAACGATACTTGACCTTAAATACCCGGATAAATTCAGGGAACAATCGTACGGATTACTCAACCGGCCTAATATTTCCTATACCGAAGACAAAATCGTGTACAACTTCAAAGTCGATTCAGATATCTATGTTTATGATTTGAAGGCCCAAAAGGTTATAACGCACAAGTGCCCAAGCCAGCTTGCCGACGATGCGGAGCCTTTTCTAGTTAGGGGGGCTGTATCGAGAGACGTGGAAGCTTTATTGAATCATGTGAGGAATAACCCCGACTACGGAGTGGTTACTTTCAATCCTTATCGCAATGAATATTACAGGAGCTTACTGATCCCCGATGATTCTGCTATTGGGAAGGAGCGTCCTAAAAAGATGTCCGTGACAATTCTTTCCACAGATTTTAAAATTTTACAGGAAATGATCTTACCGAACGGTACCACCTCATCTAAGAATAAGATTTTTACAGAACAAGGCGTATTGCTACCAGTGCTGAATGATGACGAGGATATTAAGCTGTACAGGCACTTGAAACTCACTTGTTCCTGAGCGCAATGCCAAAGGTTCAATCTTCATATTCTTATGGAGCTAATTTTAAGATTGGCCTTGAAAATAATGATGAATAGATGAAAAACTGCTGTTGTATATTTTTAAGCCTGCTGCTACTAATTTTGCTCAGCGCTTGTGCTCCAGACGCTTCCGGAGTAAAAACAAACACCTGCACAATTGACTCCACCCAATTGGTAAAAATACCGATGAGCAGTGAAATGATTAATTCCTATAAGGCGACCCAATTGATCAAACAAGATGGGCGTGAAAAAATGGTAGCCTATAATGATGTCATGCATGGTATTGACGTGATTGACCTGGAACAAAAAGCAATGAGTGATTTTGTTCGGCTAAAGAAAGAAGGGCCTGAGAAAATTGCCAAAGTCAGAGGCTTCTACTATATCAATAAAGATTCAGTATTTATTTTCACTGACTTCAAAATATTCCTCATCGATATGGAAGGAGACTTTAAACAGGTGATTGAGGTGAACTCAGAACGATCTAAGATCAATGGGATTGACTTTTCAGAGTATCTCCATGATGTAAGTCAGAAAAGAGGAAGACCCGTGTATTTTGACCGCAACACAAATTTCCTCTATTTTCCCTTGAGGTATTACCGGTATGATCAAAACACCATACCTGAGCATTATGCCCGCGAGAACAGCCTTTGCGGTAGACTGAATATCAATACTTTGAAGTTCGAAAAACTGGATATTCATTACCCGGATATTTTCCGGGAAAAGAGCTTTGGCTTACTGAGCACCCCAAACTTTCTTTTTCTGGAAGACAAGATTGTTTACAACTTTAAAACGAGCAGCAAAATATATGTTTACGATATAGCGTCCGGAAGAACAGCGGTCAAAGAATCCCCATCTGCCTATGCACCTGAGGAAGCGGAAGCCTACTATGGCAGTACAGGAGCTGGTGATGAACAGATTCACCATGTTACAAACAACCCGGAATACCGGGAGTTGAAATACATCCCGGAGCGACGTCAATATTACCGGGCGGTAATCAATACCCATCCAACTGAAGCTCCAAAAAAGGCTTCTTATTTTACCGTGATGGACGAGCAATTTAATGTGCTGACTGATTTTGAGTTACCTCCGTATCATTTTCCAATAGGGGCTTTGCCTTCAAAACACGGGCTAATGTGTTACGCTACGAACGTGCCTGAGCAGGCCACTGCATTCAGAGTATTCCGTACGCAATGTGATTGATTTTCTTATATTTACTTACTTGAGTGTAGCGCAATGAATTAGGTGAAGCTCAGTTCAGCGCTTTTCTACCGCGTTTTTCTTACATGAAACCGATTTTGTGTGATCAAAAAATGGTTCGTTTTTCTTGCAGTAGGGTTCATGCTGTGCCAATGCGCGCCTTCCTCCGGTAATTCTTCGGAGTCAGATGGCACTACTATGCCTGCTTCTATCACTCGCGAACCGGTAGCGGGAGCAGTTGTACGCACGGTATCCGTAGTGCGCAAAGATTTCGCTATCCAGGTTTTTTCCAGTGGAACATTGACGGCAACCCGGCAGGCAGATATCCAGGCCCAAGTCTCCGGCAGCCTTCAGGAGTTGTTCGCCCGGGAAGGGCAACGGTTTAAAAAAGGAGCGGCATTGGCGGTGTTGGATTCCACGGCTTTGGTGCTGGAACTGGAAAAAGCTAACCTGCAGCTGAAAGAAGCCGTTTACAACAAAGATGATCAATTGGTAATGCAGGGCGGCACCTGGGGGGTAGATACCTCGGTCAATGCCGAAACCCTTGATAACATTCTGATCCGCAGTGGGCTAAGCAATGCCCGGCATACCATCAAAAAATTGAAGTACAAATGGTCCCAGATGGTCATCAGAGCTCCTTTCGACGGTATCGTAGCTGACGTGGCAGTAAAACCTTTTAAGCAACTCACTGGTCAGACTACGATTTGCCGTTTGATAGATCCGGAAAGCTTTGTGGCCGCCTTTCAACTTCTGGAAAGGGATGCGATGGATATTTCTATCGGGCAGGGGGTAAGCTTGAGCCCTGTTGCCAATCCTGGCCTACAGTTGAAGGCGCAAATTTCACGGATCAACCCGGTGGTTAGCAGCAGTGGTTTAGTCCGCATTCAAGCCAAAATATCCGCTCGGGATATACAAACCCACGCAGATATACTGTGGGAAGGGATGAAAATGAACGTGGTCATTGAAAAGCGCATACCCGGCCAGCTGGTGGTGCCAAAGTCAGCATTGGTCTTGCGCTCTGGGAGAGAAGTGGTGTTTGTATATGACGAAGCCGAAAAGCGTGCTAAGTGGAAGTATGTAAGCTTCGCCTATGAGAATGAGTCAGAGGTTGCCATCACAGAGGGCCTGCAGCCCGGAGAGCTGGTCATAACAGAAGGGAACCTGAACCTTGACCATGATGCAGAGGTGGTGCTGGCAGATATTGAATAAGCCTGGATGAGGTAAAAGGGATAAACGAAAAGGATGCTTCAATTTTTGGTACAACGCCCCGTCGGAGTTTTTCTCTCTTTCCTGGGGCTTTTTATTATCGGTATCATCATGGCAGCCCGGCTTCCCGTTTCCCTGCTTCCGGATACGGATATACCCGAAATTACCGTGCAGGTGGAATACCCTAATGTTGCTGCCCGGACGATCGAAAGTACCATCACCAGGCCTCTGCGCAATCAACTGCTTCAAACCAACCACCTTAAGGACATCAAAAGTGAATCACAGGATGGAGCGGCTACCATTCAGCTGGCGTTTGAGTTTGGCACCAATACCCATCTGAGCTTTATAGAGGTCAATGAGAAGATAGATCAGGTCATGTCGCGCCTGCCCCGCGATCTGCAACGGCCCAAAGTCATCAAAGCCAATGCTGGGGATATCCCGATTTTCTATGTCAGTGTAGTGCCTCGTGAAAACGGAGGTGTCAAGCCTGATTTTATAGCGCTTTCCGAATGGGCGAAGACTACCCTAAAGCGCCGTATGGAACAACTGCCGCCGGTCGCTTTTGTCGACTTAAGCGGATGGGTGGAAGCTGAGATCATACTAGTGCCCAAGCCAGATATGCTCTCGAGTCTGGGGCTTCAGGAAACGGACATTGAACGGCTGTTGCAGCAAAACAACTATGACCTGGGCAGTGTGCTGTTGCAAGACGGGCATTATCAATACAACGTGGAGTTTTCTTCCCAATTGCAGTCTCCCGAAGATTTGGCAGAAATATACTTCAAGCACGATGATCAGGTGTTGGCCCTGAAAGAAATTGTAGACATCAAAGTAAGTCCGCAAAATGATGTGGGCCGTTATCTCCACAACGGGCGGCAGGGCATTGTTTTTGCCATACGCAAACAATCCGAAGCCCAAATATTGGAGCTGAAAACCGCTTTCGCCCGTTTGCTGGAGGAGCTGCAGCAGGAGTATCCGGAACTCGATTTTTATATCTCCAATGATCAGTCTGCCCTCCTTGAAGTATCAATCGACAGCCTTCGAAGCAGTTTGCTCTACGGCGGCATCGGGGCGTTCCTGGTCTTGTTCCTGTTCTTTCGTCAGTGGCAGTCTCCACTATTGATTGGCGTAGCCATACCTGCAGCCCTGACTGTTACCTTGTTAGGGTTTTTCCTCGCAGGTTTGTCCATCAATATCATTTCCCTCTCAGGCCTGATACTTGGCCTGGGGCTGATGGTAGACAACTCCATCATCGTCATAGAAAACATAAGACAATTTAGAGAGCAGGGCTTTTCCAGAATTGATGCAGCCGTGCAGGGGGCCAATGAAGTGATCCGGCCGCTGATTAGCTCTGCACTGACCACTTGCTCGGTTTTCGTGCCATTGATTTTCCTGAGCGGCATGGCCGGGGTGCTTTTTTATGACCAGGCTATTTCAATAGTCCTGGCCCTTGGCAGTTCTCTGCTAATTGCTTACATCCTGCTGCCCACCATCCTAAATCAATCCTGGAAAAAAACTGCACTCTCGTCATTTAGCGCTCAGGCACGACCTGTACCCAACGGAGGAAACCAGCTGTTTACTCAAACGGTAGATACTGTGCTGCACCACCGGATAGTTTTTGGCGCTTCTTTTACCCTTTTTGCCGCCGCAGGCCTTCTGGTGTCAGACCGGCTTCCGCGGGCATCTTTTCCTGAAATCACACGGGCCGGCCTGGAAATCAATATTGACTGGAACGAGCCCATTCGCTACACCGAAAACCAAGCCCGGATGACCGCATGCTGGCAACATTTCCAGGAGCGCTTCCCAAGCTCAGGCATTTTTGTTGGCGACCAACAGTTTTTACTAAGTATACAGCAACTGAACTCCAATGAAGCCCAGGCTTTTTTCTTTGGGGCCATTGATCGAGGCGACAATACCGCCAGAGGAGCCGTTGCCAAATTTATAGAAAACGAATACCCCGGAGCAAAAGTAGACATCAAATTAATTGACAATTTATTTGATGAGATTTTCGGACAGGAGGAGGCGCCTTATCTCCTGCATTTGCAGTCCAATGCTGCGCTCGGTACGCCCTCCCCTGAGGAGCTAATTCCGGTGATCAGCTGGCTCCGGGCAAACGGCCTTCAGGCATCCATGCCGCCGCAAAAGGAAGAATTGATCGTAGAGATACTCCGTGATCAGGTCTTGGCTTATGATGTAGGCTATCAGGCGCTGTACGCTAAATTGCAATCGGCCTTTAGCGCCAATCAGATCGGGGTATTGAAAGGCGATGAGCGCCAAATCCCGATCCGCTTATCAGCAGCAGATACGGCTTTTCAAGCCAACTTTGACGCTGTGTTTGTGCAAAACCAGTCTGGCCAGCCGTTCCCCCTGAGCTTGTTTGTCCGCATGCATAAACACATGGATTATAAAAAAATAACTGCCCAGAAATCGGGGGAAATGGTAACCGTCCCCTTGTTCCTTTCAGCCGGGCAATCCTTTGAAGGGCTAAAAAGCAATTTCCCCAAAAACACCAATTTAGCGGTCTCCTATTCCGGGCAGGCTTTTGCCAATCAGGCGCTCATAGCAGAATTACTGATGGTATTTGGTATCTCCCTTCTTTTGCTGTACCTGATTTTGGCAGCGCAATTTGAGTCCTTGCTACAGCCGCTTATTGTCTTGCTTACGGTGCCCTTCGGCCTGGCAGGAGCGGTTTTGTCGTTGTATATGCTGGGGCAAAGCTTAAACCTGGTCTCCGTGATTGGCATGATCGTCATGAGCGGTATTGTGGTCAACGATGCCATTCTGAAAGTCGATATTATGAACCATCTGTCAAATCGACTGCCCATCCGGGAAGCTATTCATCAGGCTGGGGTTCGTAGGCTGAGACCCATACTGATGACTTCCCTGACGAGCATCCTGGCACTCACCCCTATCCTGTTTTCAGGAGGGCTGGGCGCTGAGCTGCAGCGGCCACTAGCCGTATCTGTTATCGGTGGGCTTATTGTGGGTACCCTGGCCAGTCTTTATGTAATACCGTTGCTGTATAGTGTGCTGGGAAATTGGCAGGAAAAACGGCATCTGCACTAATGCCTCGGATTGTATATTTAAGTTCGGTTGAAAAATGCTTTGGGCAGTATTTGATTGATCGGTTTCTTAAACCCAATGCTCAACGCCGCAGCACAAACAAAGGTGTGAAAAAGAGCAATACCATCACCGAAAATAATAGACCGCCTATGGCACCGATCGCCAGCGAAAACCAGAATACTTCCTGCTGCCCGTGGATCAGAAAGGGGGTCAACCCCAAAGAGGTGGAGAAAATAGTAAGCAAAATGGGGGCGATTTTGTGCTGCAGTGCCTTTAGGTAAGGCCTCAAGGGGGGGCTACTCGGATATTTTTTGCGAAAGCCGTTGAAATCGTTGATCAAAAAAATCAAACCGTTTACGACAAGTCCGCTCGTCAGTAAAAAAGAGGTGTACCCACCCTGATCGAACGGGAATTTGAACCAGTAGAATGTCAGAAAAATACCGATAAAAGAGGTGGGGATAATTAAAATGATGGCCAGGGCCTGCCTTAAAGATTCAAAGGTGAGGGCACAAACAAAGAAAATGAGCACGATGACCAGCCCAAGGAGGGCAGATTGTTCCCCAAGGTTGCTGTTCCATCCGAATCGCCGCCTCTCTATGGAGTAGCCCAGGAGCAATTCCTTTCTCATCTCTTCGATTTTTTCATTGAGGAATTTACTGCCAAAACGGGCAGAGCCCAGGTACTCAAACGTAATGGATTGAACGTACTGTTGATTTTCCTTGCGTATAGAGGCAGGCACTTGCCGCCTTTCCAGCCGGGCGAAATCAGAAAAGGCAACAAGCAGGCTATCGGCAGGCTGAGGGACATGCTCCAGGTGCCAGCGGTCCTTTGCTGGCAGCAGATCCGATACCAACCGCACCGGGATCAAACCAGGGAGGTAGAAATCAGGGCTTCGGTTTTGGCCAGCTTGCGCGAGGGTACGCTGAACCATAGGTATTGTCAAACCTTGCTGCACCATTTTGCGGCGGTCCAGCTCCACATACAAGGCGTACAAATCTTTTTCAGACCGGGAGTAGTTGGCTGATGTATTCACTTCCTGAATGCGGGAATTTAGCAATAGCTTATCGGCAAAATTCCGGGCTTGTTTCTCTAATTCAGCCTTTTGGTACCCATACATAGAAACCCGGAAAGTAGGAGGTGAGGCTGCACGGTCGTTGCTAAACCCTCTGCCTACACCAAAGATATTCCAGGTCACGCCTCCCATATTGAAACTAAAAGCCGTTACCCTGGATTTTAGCTGGACCGGGAAGTTGTGTTCGTAAGCGCGGTTGAAGTAGACTTCTATTGCGGCGTGCTGGCCGTTATCAATTTGGGCTACGTACTTTTGGATCTCCTGCGGAAACTGGCTCAGATAGGCTTCCATCCTCTGAATTACTTCATTCATTTGCTCCAACGCCGCGCCATTAGGCAAATCGGCATGGATATACAGCACCGTTTGGCCGGCATCCCTGAAGCCTGAGCCTTCATACACATACAGGCTGAAGAGCCTCAGCGTACCGCCCAGCCATTTGTTTACATGGGGCTTCATGTTTTCCACATACCATTTATCGCCAAGGGTTTCATTGTACCAGTCTTTGCCGGGGATCCGGTTGGGCAGCAAAAAAACGGGCAGCCCAAAACAAAGGACAATCAGCCCAATGAGCAGTTTTTTGTGCCTCAGCAGCAGCGTCAGCAGCGCTGCGTAGGCGGCATACAAACGCACGATTTTTCTGCGGGGCCCAAAGGAGAAGACTGCTTTGGAACTCACAGTGGGCCTTGGGTAAAACCGTTCCATAAGAGCAGGGATCAGCCATGCTGCCACCACAGTGGAGACCAAAAGGTTGATGCCAATGACCTTTGCGAAACTCATGAGATCAGCCTGCCAGTTTTCCGGAAGGAACCAGACAATAAACAGCGCGGAAAGGGTGGTAAGGGTGCTGGCTAAAATAGCCGGGAAGACCTTTCGGTTGCCCTGATTTTTCCAGTGGTGCATCATCACAATAGCGTTGTCGATAACCATGCCAAAGGAAACCGTAATGCCAGCCAGTGCGTACAAATGGATTTCAATGCTCAGGAAATAATAAAAAATGAAGGCAATGCCCAGGTTAACCATCAGGCTGAGGAGTACAATAAGCGGGGAGCGCCAGTTGCGATAGGTGAGCGTCATCAGCAGCAGCAGTACACCCAATGAAAGCAGGGAGCGTTGTGCAATTTTCTCTAATTCCAACTTCAGGTAGGCGGTAGCATCATAGTCTGCGATAAGTTGATAGGTGGGCGGAAAGCCTGAAACTTGTTCAGATAGCGCTTCCCTGACACGGGGCACAAGCTGCAACTGATTGACCCCGCTTTGGGCATAAAAAGCCAGCCGAATGCTGTTTTGTCCATTGACCCGGTAAAATTGAGTGGGCGGGAGCGCTTCCCACTGTAGTTGCGCCAGTTCCCCCAGGCGGATGATCTGCCCTGAAACGTTTAGGATTGGAAGCCCTGAGAGTACTGCCTTTTGCTCCGCTATAGTTTGTTGCTCCATCCATTCCGGAGTATTGTCAAGCACCACCCATCCTGAATGCAGCGCTCCGAATATTTGGCCAAGGCTTTGCCGTTCGAATGCAGTTTGAAAAGCTTTTAAAACATCAGCCTTCCCCAGCCCCAGTTGCAACAATAACGTTTCGTTCAAAGTGATTTTCCAAGCTGAGGCGTTACCGCCTTTCACTTGTATTTCCTCTACGCCATCTATGAGCGACAAGCGTGGTTTGAGCTTGTCAGACGCGAACCGGAACAGGGCTTCCGGACTGTCTGCCCCGCTCAGCGAGTAGAGCAGCACCGGCCGGTCCAAGGGGTTCTGTTCGGCATTGTGCGTATTGATTTGCGGGTAACTGACACCAGCTGGTAAGGATGGATAAATTTGCCTGATTTTGGAGGCGATTTCAAATCTGAGGCCATCTATGTCCACTCCAGGCTTTAGGTCCAGAGTGATACTGGCTGTGCCCTTTCGGGAAATGGAGTACAGGTTCTCAACGCCTCTTACCAAACCAAATGCGCCTTCCAAAACACTGGTCACTTCTCCTTCCAGCACTTTTGGTGAGGCACCCGGCCAACTGTACTCAACACTCATTTGCGATTGCTGGCCTGAGGGCAGCAATTGTACCGATAGTAAAGGCAGCAATGCAAACCCAATTAGAGTCAGGCAGGCAAATAGTATGAAGGTAGTGAAGGTGCGCATTGATTGCTCTGTTAAGCTGTCAGCAGGAATTTACGCAAGATTTTGCAAACCTAATCCACTTTTCCGTGCTGCCTTCAACTTTTACAGTCTAACAGCTTAAGATTTGTAAGGATAGGACAAAGCTTTTTTAGGCTGGCAAGGCAGAAATCATAATGCTTGGCTTTGCCAGGCTACACTTTTCAGTGCCGCTTCATGAAGCGATTGTGGAATTGATGTCCGAATATCTAGTCCGGCCGCAACCCCACAATCGCCACCACCCTCCAAAGAACAAACCCTCATTCCAGCCCAACTCATTTCCGGTAATCCTCATACCCTTCCGCTTCAAGGCGGGTATACTTCACCTTGACCCCTTCCGCCAGGTCCTGCTTGTAGGCAAGGATTCGGCCCAGCACCGCCTCATCCTGCGCTCCGATGATCTGAGCGGCGAGGATGCCCGCATTCTTAGCGGCATTGAGGGCCACTGTGGCCACCGGCACGCCATTGGGCATTTGGAGGATGGACAGGACCGAGTCCCAGCCGTCGATAGAGTTGGAGGATTTCACCGGTACGCCAATCACGGGCAGTGGTGACAGGGAAGCGACCATACCGGGCAAGTGAGCAGCCCCGCCAGCTCCGGCAATAATGGCTTTGATGCCTCTGCCGTGGGCCTGTTTGGCAAACTCAAACATCCGCTCTGGCGTCCGGTGAGCCGAAACGATGGTGACCTCAAAGGGGATGTCCAGTTCCTTTAGTACATCGGCGGCCTGACGCATGACGGGCAAGTCGGAGTCTGATCCCATAATAATGCTAATCATATCTTTGGTTTTGTTTTTTACTGTCAAAATTATCGTCCCGGTGCCAGCCCCTCGGAGAAATCCCTGACATCCTGAAAGTTGGTGGGGATCGCAATCGCTCCGGTCGTGTCGATGAAGGCCATGCCGTTGCGGGTAGCCACCCGTGCCAGCCCTTCTGCAAAGCCCCAGGCCAGAAAGAACTCAGGAGGGGTAATGACCCGCCCGTCCTGATGCAGGTACCCCCAGCGCCGCCCCATCCGGTAGGGGATGAGCCCTTCGCTAAAGGACATCAGCTGGTCAAACTGTGCCGGTACGATCTCCTCGCCGTTCTGGTCGATGAAGCCGTAACGCCCTTCCTGCTCAAAGGCCCAGAAGTTTTCACCCACGTACCAGAGTTGCTGGTAAGCGTTGCCCGTGATGAGCTGCCCGTTTGGGCCAATGAGTTGGTACAGGCTATCCCGGCTGACTACCGCCCGGTCATTCGAAAAGTCCCGGGCGTCCAGCCATTCAAAGGGGACAGCTATGCTGCCATCCGGGCGCAGAAAACCATAATACCCCTCCTGCCGTGCCCGGATACGCCGGTTTGACATGGGGTCCGTTTTCGCGTAAGCGGCGGGTATTATCCATTGCCCAAGGGTGTCAATAAGGCCATATTTGCCTCCCGACCTCACTGCGGCCGTGCCATTCTGAAAATCAGAAGCCCGCTCAAAGGCCGGTTCAATGATGAGGGCACCATGATCATCAAGATAACCATATTGTGCCCCAACGCGTACTCTAGCCCGCCCTGCTTCAAAGTCATTTAGCTGATCGTAGGCCGGATCGATGACCCATTCGCCACTCCGGTTGATGAAGCCCATTTTGCTGTCGGGGTAGGTCAGCACCCGTGCCAGCCCTTCCCGAAAAGGGAATGCAGCCTGAAACTGCGGCTCAATGGCCATTCGCCCTTCCGGATCAATATAGCCCCAGTATCCGCCCAGGCGCACCGCCGCCAGCCCTTCTGAAAAAGTCCGTACTTCGTCGAAGCGGGGTGGGATTCGAAACCGCCCGTTGCGGCCGATAAAGCCCCAGGGCTGTTCTGCTTTATCAAAGTCCTCCGCCCGGCCGGGCAAGGTTGCCGTCGAATCCTGAGCGGGCTTTTCCGCAGGTGGCGGGTCCTCCTTGCAACCTGGCAAAAGCAAAAGGCTGCTGAGCAAAATCATGGTAGAAGTACCGGTGAAGAAACGTGCGGCAGGCATAGCAGGCAGTTCGGCTGAATCAATTTATATTTCGAAGTCTACTCCCCGGCGCAGCAGGTCGTCGTACCGCTCCCGGAAGAGTTGCTCGTAGGCTTCCTTGTCAAAGCTATACAATTTGGCGGGGCGGTGGGCCACGTTTTCCTGTTTGCCCACCTCGCGCAGCACGCCCATTTTGAGAATGCGGGTGCGGAAGTTGCGCTTGTTGAGCTCGTCCACGCCCAGTACCGTCTCATACAATTGTTGTAGCTGAGAAAGGGTAAACTGCTCGGGCAGCAGCTCGAAGCCAATTGGCTGATAACGTACCTTGGCCCGCAGCCGTGCGATAGCAGCCTGCAGGATCTTATCGTGGTCAAATGCCAGAGGCGGCAGCTCGTCTACTGCAAACCATTCCACGCTGCGGGCATCAGATGCGGCCTCAACGGGGTGCTCGCTCAGGTTGACCAGCGCGTAGTAAGCCACGCTGACCACCCGGCCCCGGGGGTCGCGCTCCGGCGCACCAAAGGTAAAAAGCTGCTCAATGAATACATCCCGGACGCCAGTTTCTTCTTCCAGCTCCCGGAGGGCAGCCGCCTCGAGGCTCTCATCCATATCCACAAAGCCGCCCGGCAGGGCCCAGCGCCCGGCAAACGGGTCGTTCTTGCGCTGTATCAGCAGCACTTTCAGCTGATGGCTCTCATCCAGTCCGAAAATCACACAGTCCACGGTCAGGGCCGGCCGCGGGTACTCATAAGTATAAGCCATGCCAACGGGTTGTATTACGTTGGGTGAAATTAAGGAAATTAATTTGCCGCTATCAAACTTTACCTTATTTTTGCCCAGCTTTTCAAAAACTGTAAGTTATAATGGCAAGAAGAAAAAGAAATCAGAAGCAATCGGACGAGACGTTGGTGGATATTGTGGAGGTGCGCGATCAGGCGCAGGGCTTCATGGACGCCAATCAGAATTATATCTTTGGTGGCCTGGTGGCTTTAGTCCTCCTTGTGGGCGGCTTCCTGGCTTATAAGAATTTTTACCAGAAGCCAAAGCAGCAGGAGGCGGTGGAGCAGATGTTCCGCGCGCAGCAGCGCTTTGAGCAGGACTCCTTTGCACTGGCCCTGACCAACCCGGGCGGCGGCTATATGGGCCTCCTGGACGTAATCGATAACTATGGAGGCACGGATGCGGCCAACATGGCGAAGTACTACGCTGGTGTGGCTTACCTGCACCTGGGCAAGTACGAGGCTGCACTCGACTACCTCAAGGATTACAGCCCGGCGGGTGAAGTAACGCCGGTCATGAAGCACGGTGCGCTGGGTGACGCACAGTCAGAACTGGGCGATTTTGATGCTGCTATGAAGCAGTACAAAAAAGCGATCAGTGCCGGCGACAACGAAGTGCTGACCCCTTACTACCTTAAGAAAATCGGCATGCTGCACGAACGCAACGGGAACATGGCAGATGCCAAGGCTTCCTACGAGCGTATCAAGGAAGAATACCCTTCTTCTCCGGTGAGCCGCGATATCGAAAAGTATATCGTCCGCGCTTCACAGGGATAAATGCCCGCTTTTTTTAAACTTGTATTGGAAAGGTAAGGTTCTTCTTTGTTGAGAGCCTTACCTTTTCTAATTGATAATACCTATGGCAAGCGCATTAAAAAACCTTTCCTCCTACGATGAGGGACAGCTGCCTTCGGCAGAAGAATTTACCTTTGGCATCGTCGTTGCTGACTGGAACCCCGAGATTACCCACGCCCTTTACGAAGGCTGTTACGATACTTTGGTCAAGCATGGCGCAAAGGAAGCCAATATCCACACTGCTCAGGTGCCGGGCTCCTTTGAGCTCCCTGCTGGTGCCAAAATGATGATCGATAAGCACAAGCTCGATGCAGTCATCTGCCTGGGTTGCGTGATTAAGGGCGAAACGTCCCACAACGAATACATCAATCAGGCGGTAGCCAGTGGGCTCACCAATCTGAGCATGGTGTATGGCAAGCCTTTTATTTTTGGTGTGCTGACACCTAACACGGAGGAGCAGGCCCGCGACCGTGCGGGCGGCAAACACGGCAACAAAGGCGTGGAAGCAGCCGTCACGGCTATCCGCATGGCGGCACTGAAAGTCTCCCTGAAGGCTGCGCAGCCCCGTATCGGCTTTTCCTAGAACCCACAATACTGCATCATGAAAATTCACATCATCGAAACCGGATACTTCAAGTTAGATGGTGGCGCTATGTTCGGCGTGGTGCCTAAGACCGTCTGGCAAAGGAAGACACAACCGGACGAGCACAACCTGTGCACCTGGTCGATGCGCTGCCTGCTCATCGAGCACGGGGAGCACCGCATTCTGATCGACACTGGTATTGGCGATAAGCAAGACGAAAAGTTTCGCTCCCACTTTGAGCCCCACGGAGAAGCTACACTGCTGGGCAGCCTCCGGCAGGCGGGTTTCGAACCGGAGTCGATCACAGATGTACTGCTGACCCACCTGCACTTCGACCACGTGGGGGGAGCCGTAAAGTACGATACCGATGGCAAGCTCGTCCCCACTTTTCCAGAGGCCACCTATTGGTCAAATGAAGTGCATTACAATTGGGCGTATTACCCCAATCCGCGAGAGCGGGCTTCGTTCCTGCAGGAAAATTTCGTGCCGCTCAAAAATGCCGGAGTGCTCAAATTCATTGATGTGCAGAAAGACGACCTTGAGTGGTTGCCGGGCATCAATATCCGCTTCGTCTACGGGCATACAGAGGCTATGATGGTGCCTATTTTCTATCAGGGCGACCACACCCTGGTATACTGTGCGGATGTCATCCCTTCGTCTTTTCATATCGGGATGCCTTACGTGATGAGCTATGACTTGCGCCCCCTCGATACCATGCGTGAAAAAGGGCGTATACTGGAAGACGGTGTCGATCGCGGGCACTACCTGTTTTTTGAGCACGATCCGTCAACTGCCTGTGTTGAGGTGGTGCGCAACGATCGCAGCCGCATCGCTCAGGGGCAAAGCGTAGATGTGGAAGCCCTGTTTTCCAATAACAATGATTTCCTGACATCCGGGTGACAGCCGATGAGGCGCCTGGGGTGTTAATCAAACAAAAATCACATAAACCAATGAATAGAGGTACTTCACGGACATGGTGCGCTTTTGCTGTAGCGCTTGTTTTGGGGCTTTCGCCCAAATTTTCAATAGCACAGCACGATCCTGCGCTGCAACTGCAAGTGGATGTGGTCTATCTGGCCTCAGACCTGCTGCAAGGGCGCGAGACTGGCAAAAAGGGCGAGCGCATGGCCGCCGATTACATTGCGTACCGTTTCGCAGAGATCGGGCTGCAGCCCAAAGGCTACGGTGGAGAGTGGTATCAGGATTTTGAAGTGCAGTACAAAGCGCACCCGCACGCCAAGGAGGCTGAAGAGCGTACTGCCCGGAATGTCATCGGATACCTTGACAACGGAGCGGAGCAGACCGTGGTCATCGGTGCCCACTACGACCACCTTGGGCACGGTATCATGGGCTCCCGTCATACGGGGGATCCGGCCATCCACAACGGGGCAGATGATAACGCAAGCGGCGTGGCGGGGCTTTTCCGATTAGCAGAAGCGCTCTCTGAAGGCAAAGCCACTAATAATAACTACCTCTTCATCGCTTTCTCGGGCGAAGAAATGGGGCTGTTTGGGTCGAAGTACTACGTTCAGAACCCTACAGTCAATTTGAAAAAGGTCAACTACATGCTTAACCTGGACATGGTTGGGCGGTTGAATGAAGAAAAGACGCTTTCGGTCAATGGTGCGGGGACTTCCGCTGCCTGGGGCGGGCTGCTGTCTGAGCTATCCTTTGGGGGCATTTCAACCGTTACTTCCGAATCGGGTATTGGGCCGAGCGACCACACTTCCTTCTACCTGGAGGATATACCCGTGCTGCATTTCTTCACCGGGCAGCACGAAGACTACCACAAGCCGGAAGATGATGCCGAACTGGTGAATTATAAAGGCCTTTTGCTCACTACCGACTACATCCTCGCATTGATTGATGAACTGGACGACGAAGGCAAATTGCCTTTCTCCAAAACCAAGGATGAGCAGGAGGGCCGCCGTGCTGCTGAATATAAGGTTACGCTCGGCGTGATGCCGGACTATGTCTTTCAGGGCAAGGGCATGCGCATCGATGGTGTGATGGAGGGCCGTACGGCTGATAATGCCGGGCTGAAGAAAGGCGATGTCATCCTTAAAATTGGTGATACCGAAGTGAAGGATATTTATGGCTACATGGAAGGCCTGGGCCAATATGAAAAAGGCGATAAGACCACGGTGAAGGTGAAGCGAGGGGAAGAAACCCTGGAAATGGAAGTGGAGTTTTAAAAAGAGGTTCAATGACCAATAAAGAGATCGCACAGCATTTCCGGCAGCTCGGCCAATTGATGGAACTGCACGGGGAAAACCCCTTTAAAATCCGTTCTTACCAGAGCGCCTACCGCAACCTGCGCGCCTATGAGCAACCCCTCGCTGAATTGAGCGCTGAGGAAATCAGTAGCATCAAGGGGGTCGGTAAAGCCATCAGCGGTAAGATTCAGGAGCTGCTGGAGGCGGGGCAGATGGCGACGCTGGAGAAGTACCGGGACAAGACACCGGCGGGCATTCAGGAGATGCTCAACATCAAAGGTTTCGGCCCCAAGAAAATCATGACCGTCTGGGAAGGCCTGGGCGTGGAGTCCGTAGGCGAGCTCCTCTACGCGGTCAATGAAAACCGCCTGGTAGAACTCAAAGGCTTCGGGGCCAAGACGCAGGAAGAACTGCGCAAAAAGCTGGAATATTACCAGAAGTCCAGGAACCGCTACCATTACGCCGCCATAGAAGCCGAAGCTCAGAATTTGCTGGATGCGATAAAAACAGTCTTGCCTGAAGTGCCCGTAGACTTTTGTGGTGCGATTCGCCGAAAGGCAGTGGTCATTGACGAAATCGAAATTCTGGTAGGTCAGCCGGATGCGGCAGAAACCTTGGTGGACAAAGACCTGCTCAAGGGTCTCAAGGCTACCGGTGCAGCCCAAACCACCACAGAAGCGGAAGTGCCCGTCAAAATATACACCTGCGATCCCGAATCTTTCGGCAGCCGGTTATTCGAATTGACCGCAAGCGATGCCTTCCTGGAAGCGGTAACGGAGCAGGTGCCGGCCGAAGCGTGGGGCAGCGAAGCCGAAGAACCGGCCGTATTCAACATCCTGAAACTGCCCTACATTGAGCCAGAGCTGCGCGAACAAGCCTGGGCGGTGGACCTCGCCCACAACAACAATCTGCCGGACCTGATCACCGAAGCAGACATCAAAGGTATTGTGCATGCCCACACTACCTACAGCGATGGCGCGAATACCCTTCGCGAAATGGCGGAGTACGCCAAAGCACAGGGCTTTGCTTACCTGGGGCTGACCGATCATTCCAAGTCCGCCTTTTATGCCAACGGGCTGAAGCCGGAACGTGTTTTCGAGCAGATGGAAGAAGTGGATGCCCTGAATCAGGAATTAGCGCCCTTCCGCATTTTTAAAGGCATCGAAAGTGATATCCTCAACGATGGCTCCCTGGATTATGAGGAGGAGGTGCTTAAAGCCTTCGATTTCATCATTGCCTCCGTGCACAGCAACCTGCGCATGGACGAAGACAAAGCCACAAAGCGTCTCATCACGGCCATTGAAAACCCCTACACCACGATGTTGGGCCATCCCACCGGACGGCTGCTGCTATCCCGCCCCGGCTATCCCATCGACCACCAAAAAGTCCTCGATGCCTGCGCGGCCAATGGCGTAAGCGTGGAAATTAATGCCCATCCCTACCGGCTGGACCTGGACTGGACCTGGGTGCCTTACGCACTGGAAAAAGGCATTATGCTCAGCATCAACCCCGATGCCCACAGCACCAGCGGTATGCACGATATCCGTTACGGGGTACTGGCGGGGCGGAAAGGCGGCTTATCAGCAGCTGAGTGTTTGAATACGCTTGATGCCGAAGGTTTTGCTGCTGCGATTGCTAAATCTTAACTCCACCGTTAGATACCGGACATTAGGCTGAACAAGTGCCGCTGAGTATCTATTTGTAAGTAGATTATTTCGTAAATTACCGGATGCCATTGGTCTTTCGTTGGCAATTCCATGGATATCTGAAAGGACTACTTATGAAGCCTAAACGATTACTCACGCTTTTGTTGTTGCTGGCGGGGTACGCTGTGCCGCAGGCGCAGGTGCAATTCCGCGTTATCGGCGCCGCTCAGCGCATTGATAAAATCATGGAGAGCGGTTTCTACATCGCTGAAATCCGGGATGAGCGCAACTTTACCGCTAACCTGGGAATTGTCAACCGCGGTTTGGACTGTGATATCAAGCGGCCGCTTATTGCAGAGTCTGATTTTTTTTCCAACCTCAAGTCCCGCATGAATGGCTGGCTGATGCACGATGCTGAAGCCGAGCCTGTGGTGCTGCACATCAGGCAGTTGTACCTCTGGGAGGATCTGCGCCGCGAGCTGGACGATGGCGAGGGCTTTATCCGGTTGGATTTGTTGTTTGAAGCCCCGGGCAAGCCTACTCAGAATATTACCGTGACCCTTTCCGGCGATCAGCTCACGGTAGCCAAAGGGCATTCTCCGCGTATGGAAGACGCTTTCTTCCATTGCCTGCAGCGCTATCAGGAACGCTGGGAGAACAGTGACTTTCGGGAAATAGAGGAGGAAAGCCTTGCTGATGCCTGGTCTGGCCGCGGGCTGCAAACCATCAGTAACTTCCTGGATCTCAGGCAAGGCCGTATGAATACGTTCCCGGGAAAACTGAAGCGGGTGCAGGTGATTGGCCGGCTGGAACGCTACCGTTTGCGTAACCGCGAACAAAGTGAACGCTATAACTTCTATGCTTTGCAGGAAGGCAATGAATTATTCATCAGAGGTAATGCCTATCCGGGAGGTGCAGACTACTATACCCGTGTACTCGAAAAGGGGCGCTACCTCTTCTTAATCGACCGGGTCCACTTCCCCATGAAATCCACTTTTGTGGATGCAGGCATCCCCTCTGGAAAAATCGTAGGCATTCTGATTGACATGAAAACAGGCATGCCCCAAATCGTCACCGATGAGCTGATCGCAGAAGTACTGAAGCCCTACCCGGACCTCAAAAAGCAGTACCTGTTTCAGAATATTCTGGACTACCCCGTGCAGCTTGACCGGGTACGCAAGGTGATTGCGGAGGTGAATCGGCGGAGTTAGACGGTATATCCTCCATCAGCCGTATACACGCCACCGGTGCAATAGCCGCTTGCCGGCGCAGCCAGAAACAGCGCCAGCCCGGCCACTTCTTCTACGGTGCCCACCCGGGGCAAAGGCAGTTGTGCCAGGGTATATTTCAGGATTTTCTCGTTGCTCCACAGCGCTTCGCTGAACTTGGTCTTGATCAGTCCGGGGCAGATCACATTGGCACGTACGCCCTGTGGCCCCCATTCCCGGGCCATCACCTTCGTCAGGGAAATCAGAGCGGCTTTGCTAACGCTATAGATGCCCAGTTGATGCTCCGGCCGCAAGCCTCCCACACTACTGATGTTGATGATAGAGCCCCCGCCTGCTTTGAGGTGCGGTAGTGCCAGCCGGCAAAGCTCGAACGGGCCTTTGACGTTGACGTCCATAATCTTGTCGTACGCCCAGGCCTCCGTGTTTTCTACCGGTCCGAATACCGGATTGGCAGCAGCGTTATTGACGATGATGTCGATACCGCCAAACGCCTCAAGGGTACGGTCGATCAGGGTTTGGAGTTCGTCGGGCTTACCGGCATTGGCGGCAACGGGCAGGCTTCGTTCCCCCAGCGCCTGGGCTACCTGGTCCACGGCTTCCTGTTTGCGGCTGGAGACGACGACGTTGGCACCTGCTTCGTGCAGGGCATGGGCGATAGCTTCCCCAATGCCTTTGCTGGCACCGGTGATGATGGCCGTTTTGCCATTCAGTTGAAATTGGTCTTGGATGGGCATGTTTTTGCTGCTCAATTTAGGAAAAATATCAGGAATCCGCCGGGTCAGTCCCTATCGGATAGCTGCTCCAAGAGCTGCGTGCACTGCCGCATGGCGTACTTGCGGAAATAGCCGTTTTCCGGGAGGAGGAGGAGTTGTTCGCGGGCAGTCTGCAGCAAATCAACGGTGGCGTCTGCATCGTTGGACAACGGGTGGCCGCCGGGCAGTTGGTAGCGGGCAATTGCCTGATTCATCAGAAGCTGAGCGTAGAGCTCGCGCTGCCAGTTTTGAGGTTCGGTAAGCGGCAGGGCCTGCTGGCAATCCGCAAGTGCTTGCTGCCTGAGCTGAACGATGCTGCCCGCGCTGTCGGGGTAGGGGAGGCTCTCTGTCTGTTCGTCCAGTGCCACCGCACGGTCAAACAGGGCGGCGGACCACTGCCGTTGGGTGTAAGGGGTGGGATGGAAGTGATGGCTCTGCCGGGCCATTGCCACACGGCGGTCGGCGGGTGGCAGGCGCAGCGTTGCGGCAATCGAATCGGTAGGTGACCAACAGGAGTCTTGCTGCGCAGCTTGCTGGTAAAGCAGGGTGTGGGATCCGGCGAAAGCCTCCGTGGAAACCGGGCAGGGGAGGAGTTGCCACATCGGCTGTTCCGGAAGGTGGGTGAGGACGAACACCTCCGGAGGCGTAAAAAAATAAGAGGTGCCGTAAAGCAGATGAGCTTCGTCCTGCACTTCATTCCAGGTGGCGTCCAGCAGCTGCCATTGCCCATTGATCCGGACGGCGTTCCAGGAATGGTCTGCTTTTTCGGGCATTTGCCGGCCTTCCATAAGCCGGGGCGCGGCGTAGCCATCAATTTTTTCGCATTGCAGCCCGGCATATCGGCAAATGGCCTGGTACAGCAAGGCATAATCCATGCACAAGCCTTTCCGCCTGATGAGGATGTCGCGCAGGTTCTGATTGATGCGCTTATCTTGCCGCTCCGCCTGATGGTCGTATTGCAAATAGCCGGTGACCCAGGTGTAGATCGCCCGGGCGGTCTCTGTTTCGCTTTGAGCAGGGGCAGAAAGGTAGGCCGCCAGAGCCGGGAGGTTTTGGCTTAGGCTGTCTGGTGCCTGACGGGCGTACCGGTCAACAGTGGCATACTGTGCCGGCAGGATGGATGGCAGAGCGCTCAAAGCCAGTATCAGGCCGGATAACAGGATCGACTGCTGCAGGATGGGGAAGCTGTAGTTCATGAAATCAGGTTTCAGGTGGATGACCAACACGCTCTAAACCAAGCAAACAACAGAAAAAGAGAAAAGGTCTTTATTCCTGCCTGCTGGAAACCGTACTTTCTTACTGATTTTTTTTCAGCAAATGCAAAACATTTGTCACCCTCTAGCGTAATTAATGTCATTGGTGCAACAAAGCCAACTCAATCTATGGTGATTCTTTTTAGCTTTCTGCTCAGTTGTTCGCTCTTTATAGCGGGAGATGCTGTGCCTCCTAAGGTTAAAGACGCATTCAGCCGTCAGTATATTGACGTGCCGGAGGCCGCTGTAACCTGGGGGGTTGAGGAAGAAGATTTTGTGGCTACCTTTCTCGATGCGCGCGACCGCCTGGCCAAAGCGTTTTTCTCCTCTGAAGGCGAATGGGAAGAAACTCATATCCGCCTTTATCCTTCTGGTTTGCCACGCCCGGTCCGGTTGTACTACGAAGCTAATCACGAAGAAAAAGATGTTTCCTTCATGGGGCGTGTGCAATATGCAGATGGCAATGAGAGCTATCGTATCGAATGGGAGACCTACGAAGCGGTGCACATAGAAGAGATTAGCCCTGAGGGTGCGCTGTTGGATGTGAAACAGCTGTCTTTCACCGAAGGGCTTGATGTGTGGTAATGCCTATTCCACATACTCCTGACGGACCACAAGTGTCAGGAACCCGTTGTCTTTTTCAATGTACCCCTGATCGTAGCAAAAACGGTAGACTTTGCCCGCTTTTGTGACGTACTCATTCGTGAAGTAGCTAAACTTAAAACCCTGTTCGAGCAGTTTGTCCCGGTGGATATGCGCTTTCCCTTTCGGGTTCAAGTCTGCCATAATCCGGCGGTTTTTGCGCAAGGTGTTATTGATGTTGCGCATGAAGTTAGTGAAATCCCGGTTGTTGCGGTTATTGTAGCTGCTGCGGCAATGCGCCGAGCAGAATTTCTTATCGGCTCGCCCATGAAAGGCCTCTCCACACTCCGTACATTGCTTTTTCATATCTCAACAGGCTTTGGCTTTGGAATCAATAGCTGATTATAAATTTCTGCAATCACCGGCATATCATCAAACCGGTAGCCCTTCCGGCCGATTTTTTCTGCCAGACCGGGCGTAGAGCGCTGCAGCAACCGCCGGAGTTTGCGGCGAAAGCCCCATCTTGAAATTTTGATCATTTCTTCCTGCCCCTGAAGCCGGACCCAATAGGAGCGCTGAATACTCGGTAAAGTTTGCATATTATAAGCCCAGCTTGCTTCTGAGTCATAGGTTAGGACAAAGAGTTCCATTGGGCCGTTTTTATGCAAAATCCGAAGAAACCGGTGGGCTTGTTGAAGGGCTTTGCTCTCAAAGGCAAACAGGGCACCATCAGCCTCAAATGCAAAGCCTTTGATGCGTTCCGCTTCGATTTTATACACATCTCCAAAATCATTGATGAACACCACAGTGCTTGTCCGCGACTGATGCTGCATGATACCGATATATCCGGTGAGCTTCTTCCCGTTTTTGCTCACAATGTACCCCGGCCAGGGCATACTGTACAATAGCAATGGGCTGCAAAACAGTAAAGCGAGATAGAATTGGCGCATAGGTTCCTACGGTTGAAATTCGCAAGAAAAGATACAAAAATAGAGGCATATTTAGAGCCTGCAGCTGCTAAAAAGGCAGTAATGTGCAAGTAATTGTATGCAATCCTGTATTTTGGAGTCAGCAAATCTTAGTAACCATGGAGCTGGCGGATGCCCTGTACGAGCAATACAGTAAGGCTGGAATGAAGTATATTGCGGGGCAAGTGATTAGCGGCGCCTGGCCTTTTCAGGAACTGTGGGCGATCATCAATACCGGCGACCGCCCCCTGCCCCAACGGGCCGCCTGGGCAATGGACCACACCCTGGAGCGCCAACCGGAGCTGATGCATACCATCCTGGATGATGCCGTAGGTGCGCTGCTGCAGCCACAGCACGATGCAGTGTACCGCATGTTGCTCAAGGGCTTCGACCGTCTGCCTGATATCCCGGAGGACCATCAGGGCGTGCTTTACGACCGGGCCATCCGCTGGATACTCGACCCCAAAGCTGGCGTGGCTGTACGTGTGTTCTCCATCTCGCTTGCCGCCAAAATAGCAGCAGATATTCCTGAATTGCAGGAAGAAGTTTGCCTGGCCATTGAAAGCCAGCTGGAATATGGCTCTGCCGGCTTTTGCAACCGGGGCGGAAAGGTGCTGAAGCGGTTTCGTAAACGCTCATGAGCCCTTTTCCGATAATGCAGCGGGGTTCGTCGAAAAATGAATGCCGTACCGAGAAAAAAATACGCTCTTAAACCTATGATCCGAAAAGACTACTTCCTCAAAGTCCTGCAACAACTCACGCAGGTCATCGCCCGGGCGCTCCAATTATCGCACGGCGGCGACGCCAAAGCTGCACTGGAATTGCTGGACGAGCAGTACCAAAAGCAGCTTCAGGAGCAAAGTGAAATACTGGTTAACTACCCTGTGGAGGCTCTGGCTCAGCATTACGACGAAGGGCAACTCACCTTGCTTGCCGACCTGCTCATGGCAGAGGGGGAAATCCTGATGAACGCCACTGAAACCGGGGCGGAAACAGCCCGGGCACGGCTGAGCAAAGCCCTGTCGCTATACCAACACCTGAATCAGGTACAGCAGGTGTATGACTTTGAGCGGGAAGGGAAGATGCAGCAGATCAGAGCATGGTTGGAAGCAAAGCGATAACCTAAAACCTCACGATATGAAAATACAACCTTTCGCTCTCGCAATAATTCTGATAGGGCTCTTAAACGCCTGTACTTCTTCCGGTCCAATAGATCAGGAGCAACAACGCCTGGTATCCGGCGACATCGACCGTTTTTGGGCCGCTTATGATCAAATTCAGGCAGAACCCGATACCGCCCGGCACTTGCAAATCCTCAAAGAAGCATTTATCAAGCCGGCCAGCGAAGGGCAACAACAACTGTTTGCCATACGCAACTATACGCCGGAAGAGTACCTGATCAACATCCGGGCGTACCCCAGGTTCTACGCTTCCCTGCGCCCACTGCTGGAACATCGTGCGCCCATCGAAGCAGACATCCGTACCGCATTGGAGAAATTCCAGCAACTGTACCCGCCCATGCAAAGTGGGAAAATCTATCTGGGCATGGGCAACTTCCGTACCAACGGGACCACCGTAGACTCCTTGGTGTTGTTTGGTGCCGAAATGGCCTTCACGGACTCCACTGTCAAGACTTCTGAATTCCCCCCGCAGTACCAATACTTCAAAGACTACATCCGCGATTATGACCCCATTCACAACGTCCGCTTTCTGGCAGCTCATGAGTTTGTGCATACGCAGCAAGCAGAGGCTTACCATACGAGCCTGCTTGCTGTCGTCCTGCGAGAGGGCAGCGCAGAGTTTATTGCAGAGCTCTGCATGGAGTCGCCCTCGGTGGTGCCGGCCATAGCCTACGGCAAAGCTAATCATGACAGTGTTTTGCGGCGCTTTGAGCAGGAGCTTTTCAATCAGCACCCAGCGTGGTGGGTGTGGTCGGGTGCGCCTAATCCATTCGGACTGCGGGATATGGGCTACTATATCGGCTATGCCCTGTCCGAGCACTATTACCATCAGACCGCCGATAAACAGAAAGCCATCGCCGACCTGATTGAACTGGATTACAGCGATGCGGCTGCTGTCGAGTCTTTTGTGGACCAGATGGGGTACTTCAAACCATCGTTTGCGAAGCTTAAGGAGGCTTATGAGGCGGCACGCCCAACCGTCACTAGGGTGGAACAGGTGGGCAACCACTTTTACATTCATTTCTCAGAGCCCATGGATACCCTGTACCGGGGCTTCGATTATGGACCTTTGGGTGAAGCGCACGTACTGCGGATCGACCAATACCTGGGCTTTAGCAAAGACGGGCAATCGGTACACTTTCTGGCTGGGCTGACACCTGGGAAAGTTCAGGAATTGATGATTGCTAACCGGTTCCGTAGCCGGGAAGGGATAGAGCTACAGCCCTACACGATCACAGTTGGAGCAAATCTTCAGGAGGAGTAATGCCCTGAAGAACGGAGGCTGGAAACCCCGGGAATTGCAAAAAAAAATAATTCAAAAAGAGAAAATATTTAAAAATCAATCAGCATGAATAACTGGGAATTAAGCTTGAAATTCAGAGTGTGACACCGCTATTTAGGCTTCTTTTTAGCAGGAGTCATGGCTGTTTATACCATTAGCGGAGTCATCATGATCTTTAGAGAAACGAATTCCCTGAAAAAGTAAACCGTGGAAACCTGGCAATTAGAAGCCAATCTGACGGGAGGCGAGTTGAGCCCGGAGCTGCGCATGGCAGTCAAAGTTGATAAAACCGAACGCTCTTAATCACCTACCGACGTTCGCCCGGATAAACCAGCCCAATCTCCGCCCGGATTTCATCCAGGATTTCCATCAGCTCCAGGGTGCTGCTCAGGGGCCAGAGTGGGCTCTCGGTAAGGCCTTCGTTCAGGCAACGCATCACTTCCTGCGCTTCGTAGGAATAGCCATTAGTGTGGTAGTCAAAGTGGAAATTCTGCGGCCGGCGGTCTTCACCGATCAGGCTGAAGTGCGTGGGCTCGTGCCAGCGGGTGTGCATGTGGATGGTCCCTTTTTCTCCGTAGATGAAAGCTTCCGTTTTGGTGTTCGCCAGCAAGGTGGCATGGAGGTGGGCCATACGCCCGTCCGTCATTTGGAACAGCACGCCCAGCTCTTCGTCTACGCCCGTTTGGCCC
Source organism: Phaeodactylibacter sp. (assembly GCF_040219495.1). Lineage (GTDB taxonomy): Bacteria > Bacteroidota > Bacteroidia > Chitinophagales > Saprospiraceae > Phaeodactylibacter. Next base: position 28,241 of record NZ_JAVJSK010000071.1, read on the forward strand.
AGGCGGGCAATGGCTTGGATGCGCTCCGGCCGGCCCATCATCAGGTAAGCGATGAAGACCGGGTAAATACCGATATCGAGCAGAGCACCTCCGGCCAGCTCCGGATTGAACAGCCGGCTACCGGGGTCGAAGCCGGCCTTGAAACCGAAGTCCGCCTTGACGGAAGCCACCCGGCCGATCGCATCGGATTGTATGAGTTCCAGGACCTTTTGCGTGGTGGGAAGGAATCGGGTCCACAGGGCTTCCATGAGGAAAACCTGCTTGCTTTGCGCCAATTCGATCATCGCTTTCGTCTCCTGTGCATTGAAAGCGAAGGCTTTTTCGCAAAGTACGGGTATGCCGGCTTCCAGGCACGCCATCGTATTGCGGTAGTGCTCGCTATGGGGCGTCGCGATATAGACCACATCGAGTTCCGGGCATTGCAGCAGCGCTTCGTAGCTGTCGTAAGCGTGCGGTGCCCCGTACTGCCGGGCAAATTGGTCGGCCCGGTCCTGAGAGCGGCTGGCCACGGCGCTTAGGCGGGCATTATCGAGTTTGGAAAGGTCTTCTGCAAACTTGTGGGCAATATTGCCAGGGCCAATGATGCCCCAATTGTAGGTTTTAGGCATGGTATTCTCTTTTTTGATAGCGTTTTTTGATTCGTTTCAGTCCCTTCTGCTTGACGATCCTGCCAATTTTAGCTCCGAGCCCCGGAAAGGCACTGCCGATTTTCGCCAGCCACCCCCGGCTTGCCGGCAGGCAGTATTCGCGGGGCTTTTTGCGCAGGACTTCGTAGAAAGCGCGTTCCACATCCTCCACTGTAAGTGGTTGCGCACCGCCCGAAAAGCTCAGGGCGCTTTCTTCCGGGTATTGCAATTGCACATCGAGCATAGGCGTGTGCACCAGATCAGGAGAGAGCAGGCTGACGTGGATGCCTTGCTCTTCCAGCTCATACCCGGCCGCCAGGCTGAAGCCGCGTACCGCAAATTTAGACCCGGAATACAAGCTTAGCCCTTGTACCGGCGCAATACTCGCCAGGGAAGCTATGTTGATAATGTGCCCATACCCTTGTCCGGCCATCACCTTTGCCGCAAAGTGGGTGCCGTACATCACGCCCAGGGCATTGACCTCCATGTGGTAGCGGATGTGTTCTGGTGTGCTGTCCAGCACAAAGCCTGGCCGGATGACCCCGGCGTTGTTCACACAGTAGTCCAGTTGCCCGAACGCCTCCACTGCCATTTCCACGAGTTCAGCCCAGGCGGTCTCTGAGGTGACATCCATCTGCCGGAGTATCAGGCTCTCGCTTTCGCGAAAAGCGGTTTGCAGCGCCTCCAGGTCCAGGTCGGCCAGCACCAGCCGGGCGCCTTTTTGTGCCAGCCCTGTTGCTAGTTGCTTTCCAATGCCACTCGCGGCACCAGTGATGATAAAGGACCTTCCGTTGACTTGAGCTGCAGACATAAGAATCAGGGGTTAAAAAATAGACTTCCCGGTCATCGTAGTAAAGCGCTCCAGCACTTTGATGCCGATTTGTGAATTGCCATGCTCATTCAGTTCCGGGCTCCAAACGGCGATGGCCAGTTCATTGGGGATGACCGCCACAATACCTCCGCCTACGCCGCTTTTTCCGGGCAATCCCACACAGAAAGCGAATTCCCCGGCTTCATCATAAAACCCGCAAGTGAGCATCACGGCATTGATACGCTTTGCCTGGCTTTGGGTCAGCATACGTTTTCCACTGTGAGGGAGCACGCCATGATTGGCAAGCACTAAAAAGGCGCTGGCCAATTTCCGGCAACTCATAGCGATAGCGCACTGATGGAAATAGACATCCAGTACCTGCTCTACGGGCGCTTTGATGTTGTAATGGCTTTTCATAAAATTAACCAGGGCCGCATTCGTAAACCCAAATTCCCGCTCTGACCGCGCCACTTCATAATCGTAGTACACATCATCTGAACCGGAGAGCTCCCGGATAAAGTCCAGCATCTGGGTTTTGGGCTTGGGGAAGTGCTCGATCAGCATATCCGTAATGACCAGCGCGCCAGCATTGATAAATGGATTGCGGGGGATGCCCTTTTCGTACTCCAGCTGTACCAGTGAGTTGAAGGGGTTGCCTGAAGGCTCCATGCCTACCCGTTTCCAGAGGGCTTCTCCGTAAACCGGGTAAGCCTGCGCCAGGGCAAATACCTTTGCAATACTCTGAATGGAAAACGGCTCCTCTGCATCTCCCACCTGAAAACAGGCACCATCCATCGTTTGCACGGCTATCCCAAACTTGTCAGCCGGCACTTTTGCAAGGGCAGGGATATAATCGGCTACCTTCCCTTTGCCAAATTCCGGCTCAACGAGTACAGCAATCTCCTCAATGATCCCCTGATAGTCCATAAGCAATTTTAATCCGCTACAATAACGACCTGGAAGTCGGGGCTCACCACCACTTTGGTGATGTTCCGGATTTCGTAAAAGCGCAGGTCGGCTACCTCCGTCCAGTTGTCGTCCGTAAATTTGTTGAACTGGTAGAGTTTGCTGCCTTTGCCCATCAGCAGTGCACCATTGGGCAGGACTGCAAAATGGTCGGCATTGGGCAGCGTCTCAATGAGGGTACGGGCGGGGTCCCGGCGGCGGTAAAGGTTTTTCTCCATGATTTTCCAGTCCTCATAACGGCTCTTTTGTACGTAGGCAAGATTGCCATTGGGCAGTCGGAGCATGCAGGGGCCCACGTTGGTAGCCAGGGTTTGGATGTCATCATTTGCGGTGTTGACGATAGAGAGGGTAGTGGGGTCTTCCTCTTTGTAGATGGCAATTTCACGGCTATTGAGCCAAAGGTAGTCCTTGACGCCGCTGATGTACTTGAATACGGGCTTCCCGTTGGTGAGCTGATCAATGGGGAATTGCCACAGGCGGTAGACGTCTTCCTGCCCGTCTTTTTCAGCTCGTATGGCAGAGAACGTATAGTACTCCGGCATGCGGGCAGGCACAAACTCGGACTCCGGTGTTTCCGTCACCTGTTGTTGGGTGAGGTTTTGGAGATCCAGTTTGTAAAGGTCGGACTGCGCGGCACCCCGCTCCTTTACGGACACGTAAAGCTCAGTATTGCTGAAGAAAAAAGGATCGTTGTTGTAGCCTTCGGCATTGAAGGCAGTCAGGTAGCGGGGCTTCGTAAAGCTGATACTGCCGTCGTCTTCCTGATTGACCTTGAACAGGTAGAGGTTAGACTTAGGGTACTCTGGCTGTGCCTGCAGGCAGGTCGCCATGAAAAATACAAATAGGATGATCGAAAATTGCTTGAGCATTGCTTATCGGTATTATTGGTGGCTAAAGTTAGGGCTTAACGATGGTATGGCAAAGTTTAGTGGGGCGCAGCATCATCAAATTCAATTGCCGTGTTAAAGACAAAGGCATAATTTTCAAAACATACCTCTCTTTCCTACAGTTGTAATTTCGTAACTTGAAAACAAAACGCTCATGCGGACCATTCTGACCTTCGCCTTTATAACAATGGCTTTTTACCTTTTCGGACAGCCAGCCTTTAACCTTGAGCTGGTATTACAGGGCTTGTCTCAGCCTGCGGATATCACCCATGCCGAAGATGACCGCCTGTTCATCGTTGAACGCAACGGGCGTATCCGTATTTTAGACGCTACCGGGGCATTGCTACCGCAACCTTTCCTGGATATCAATGACCGGGTGAGCCCTGCTAGCGGAGAACGGGGGCTGTTGGGCCTGGCTTTTCATCCTGACTATGCGGAAAACGGCTACTTCTTCGTAAATTATACGGCTAACAGCGGGGCTACCCGTATCGTGAAATTTCAGGTGGACCCTGCTAACCCCAATGCCGCCGATCCGGACAGTGAGGTGGTCTTATTTCAGATCAGTCAGCCCTATAGCAACCACAATGCCGGCGACCTGGCCTTTGGCCCCGATGGCTACCTGTATATCCCAATGGGCGATGGCGGCTCCGGTGGCGACCCTCAAAATTTCAGCCAAAACCGGCAGTCGCTGCTTGGTAAGATGCTCCGTATTGATGTGGATAGTGGTGACCCGTACAGCATTCCTGCCGACAACCCTTTTGTAGATGATGATTCCACCCTCGATGAAATCTGGGCAGTCGGCCTGCGCAACCCCTGGCGTTTCAGTTTCGACCGGGAGACCGGAGATATCTGGATCGGGGACGTGGGGCAGAATGCATGGGAGGAGATCACCTTTCAGCCCGCTGGCAGCGAGGGAGGCGAAAACTACGGCTGGCGTTGCTACGAAGGCTTTGAGACTTACAACACGAGTGGTTGCGAGCCTGAAGGGGCTTACACCCCACCCATTCATACCTATGCCACCGGCAGTAGCGATGGGTGCTCTGTGACCGGCGGCTTTGTTTACCGGGGCAGCGCATTTCCCGCCATGTATGGCAAATACCTCTATGCTGATTTTTGCTCTGGTAAAGTATGGATGCTGGAAAAAGACTTTGCAGGTAACTGGGTAAATACGGAAATCTTTGATGGCCCGGGCGGTGAATATGCGACCTTCGGACAGGATAGCGAGGGTGAGCTCTATCTGGCCGAGCTAATCAACGGTCGCCTCCACCGGGTGGAAGCGACTTGCAATCAGTCTCCTGCTGCACCTATCATTTCGGGGGACGCAATCATCTGCGGGCCCGATGCGCCGGCGGTCCTGAATGCCGGGGATGGTACGGATGGTTACATCTACCGCTGGTATCAGGATAGCGTGGAACTCCAGGAAACGCTAAATGGCACCCTGTCAGTCAGCGAACCAGGCATCTACCATGTTGTCCTGGCTGGGTTTGAAGCCGGTAATTGCAACTCTCCGGTTTCCACTGCCTTCATAGTGGAAGCTGCTGATTTTCCAACGGACCTTATTTCCACTCAGGGCGACGATTTGTCCGCTGCCCCGGGTTTTGAAAGCTACCAATGGTTTCTGAATGGTGAGCCCATCGAAGGAGCTACCACCGCTACCTACACCCCACAGTCCAGCGGCACCTATACAGTCGAGGTCACTGCCGCCAACGGTTGCACCCGTTTGTCAGAAGGGCTGGCCATCGTCAGCACCACGCTCGACTTAGGCCTGGCGGAGGTCCGCGCTACCCCAAACCCATTCCGCTCCACCCTCGATCTCTACCTAGAAGCTATCGAAGCCGATACCTATCAGCTCCGACTACTCACCGTTGATGGCAAGCTGGTCTGGGAGCAGGCAGCAAGAGTACAAACAGCATGGCAGCAACAGCTGGACCTGAGTAGTCAAGCCGCTGGCGTTTACCTACTGCAAATTAGCCGGGATGAGCAGCAGTATACCCGAAAGCTGATAAAAGGAGAGTAAGGTGGCATAGCGTTAATGCCATCACAACATTAGGCGGGTGTTTATTTCATCAGTCGCTACGCTCGTGTACCAGAACCGCCTGATTTCAACGCCTTTATAAGTTGGGGCGTGCTGGAGACGAGCGGAGCGACTCATGAGGTAAAAGCCCACCCTAAGGCTAAGCTATAGTCTCATCAAGTCTATTATTCCACTTCTTTCCACTCCAACCCCTCCTGTATTAAAAAAACCGCACCCGGTGCCGGTGCTTTCAGCAAAAAGAAATAGTGGTGCCCTTTACTATCCACTTCGTAGCCCTCCGTATCATAGCCCGGGCCCATGCCAACGCCCCGCCTCCACCACCAATTGCCCCACTGATTAAATTCCACCCGGATTGTGCCGGAGCTGTCAACCGTTGCTGTAGCCCCATCGGTCAGGCGGGTCATATTGTACTGGGCCACCTCATAGAGCTGCCCGTTGTACGGCTGTTGTTTGATGTACTTCAGCGCATCCCTAAACGCCAGGTCCTCCCCACTGTAGTCGCGGAACATGGGCGCGCCCTGGAAATTGTCCGGCAGGTTAAGGAGGTATGCGGCCGGGGCTTCGTAATAGTCAAAGTCGTTGAGCATTTGCTGATAGACCTGCGTGGACTTCCACCAATACTGATTGTGCTGCCAGAGGAAAAAGCTGGAGCACCCCAGGTAGGCCAACAGCAGAGGAAGGCGGCCCCAGCGAGGCAGTGCGCTCAGACCTGCTGCGATTGCCAGCATCAAAAAGGCGGAGGGAAGGTAGCCATAGCGGTCGTTTTCTAAATGCAGGGTGTAGTTGAAGTACAAGTTCAATACAGGAAGCAACGCCAGCCCAAAACCTGTAAACGCAATGACCGATAACTGCCATCGGCTATTCAGCCTGTGCCGAAATATGAGGCCTGCGGCTAAAAGAGCCACTATTATGCCGCCCAGCCCCAGAGCAACTGCAGGCTGCGCCAGCCCCTCAAAAAGCCACTGTTTGGCAGCGTGCGGCCAGTTGCGTACAAAGAGCAAATGCTTGGCTGCATAACGGAGCCCATTGCCCAGTATACTCTGCATCTCAAAGCGCAGGTGCACTTCGGCTCCGTAGTGGCCCACCCACGAGCCCAGAATAAGGCGGTTGAGCAGAAAGTATAACCCTACACCCCCAAATTGAGGAAGGCTCAGGCGCCTCCATTTAGATCCACTGCCATTGGGCAGCATCAATAGGAGCAAACTGCTAAGGAGCGGAATGATTAATACCAATTCGAAGGTAAATAAACCCAGGATAAATAAGCCTTGGATTTGAATCCACTGTCGCCGGTTGGGCGTGTCCATCCAGTCTAAGGTGAGCCGGGCGGTCCCCAGTATGACCGCTGTGGAGAGCAGGAAGTTTTGGGCTACCCGCCAGGTGACCGGTTCTGAGGCATAAGGGGAAAGCAAAAAGAGAAAGGCAGCTATCCAGCCAATAAGGTGCGCATTAGGCAGATTCAGCCGTTCGCTTAGCGCTTTCCCCAACTGTAAGAGCAGCAAGGCATTGAGCGCGTGAAGGCTGCTCTGCAAGAGGTACCAGGGCACGGGCTGAATGCCAAAGACCGAGTGCCAGGTGTATAGAATGGCGTTCAGCACCTGCTGCAGTGCCGGAAAGCCAAAGCAGTCCCAAATGCCCGCCGCCGTTTGGCCCTCAAAACGGGAGAGCAGGCCCGTGAAATCAGTTACAAAGCCCGCCTTCCGGGTCGTAAAGTAAAACAACTGGGTGGTGGCCCAGAAGAGTAGGTACTGCAGTAGGGCAGGGTAGCGCCGCATCCTTTTTTGCCGGTAAGATACGGTATTCCGAAGTGAAGCGTACAAAGGCAGCGTATTTCCCTACCTAATCCCTACTTTTAAGGCAGTGCTAAATTAATTCCTAACCGGTATGGTTTTTCCGTCCCATATGAATTTTAGTTTTCCCTGGCGTACCTATCAGGAGCGGCTGCTGTCTGAGATGGGGCAGTACCTCCGGGACAATCGCCTGCATGTGGTAGCACCACCGGGCTCGGGCAAGACGGTACTGGGGTTGGAAATCATGCGGCAACTCGATCAGCCTTGCCTCATCCTTTGCCCTACCCTGGCCATCCGGCAGCAGTGGGGCGAGCGCTTGGCCCTCGACTTCTTACAGGGGCAACAACCCACCTGGCTTTCCTACGATCTGCAGCAGCCCGGCACAGTGACCATCACGACCTATCAGGCCCTTCATGCTGCCGTCAAGCGTGGGGAGGAAATCTGGGAAACCCTCAGCTACCTAGTATCAGGGACTCTTATTGTTGACGAATGCCACCACCTGCAGAAAGCCTGGTGGCAAAGCCTGATGAAAACCTATGAGCAGCTGTCGCCTGTGCTCATCGCCCTTACTGCTACACCGCCCTACGACGTGTCTGGCTACGAATGGCAGCGCTATCAGGAACTTTGTGGCCTGATTGATGTCGAGATCAGTATGCCGGAGCTGATCGCAGAAGGCAATCTTTGCCCGCATCAGGACTACATTTGGTTTACCTTGCCTGCCGCTGAGGAGCAGGCCCCGCTTAAGGCTTTTCAGGAAGCGATTACCGATTTGCTGGACCACCTTAAAGTCAATTACACCTTCCGGGACCATCTCAAAGCTCATCCCTGGCTGGTCTGGCCGGAGGGTTGCCTGGAAGCCATTTATGAAAACCCAACCTATTTCTCCGCCCTTATGATTGTGCTGGAAGGCATCGGCGGGGTCGCACCAGCCACCGCTATCGGAATTATCGGAGCCGATGACAGCCTTATTCCGGAGATGAGCCTGGAATGGCTGGAAGTTTTTCTCAACGAAGCCTTTTATAAAGACGCCCACTTCAAGCCTGCGCTGAGCGAGCCCTATATGGCTTCCATTTACCGGCGGCTCAAAAAAGCCCACGCTATCGAGCGCGGCCGCATTTATCTGGAAGAACCGCCTCATTTGGAGCGGCGCATCCGGCAAAGCCGAAGCAAACTGGAAGCCATCGGCGCCATTGCGGAGTTGGAGTACAGCAGTATGGGAGCGGATTTGCGCCTGCTTGTACTGACCGACTATATCCGTTCGGAGGTGCTGCCCCGCAGTGAACTGGACGAAACCGAAATGCAGAAGATTGGTGTAGCACCGATTTTCGAGACCCTCCGACGCACGTTCCCCATAGAAGTGGAAATCGGTGTACTCACCGGCAGTCTGTTGATTTTACCTAAGCTGCTGTTGCCTGCACTAAAAGCGCAAATGCAATATTTGGGGCTGAGTGAATCAAGCCTAATGGCCACAGCCCTGTCCCACGATCCCCACTTTGTAAGGCTGCAACCTCAGGAGCACCTCCGGAAGCAGATGACGTATCTGGTCACACAGTTATTCAACAGCGGGCAGTTGCAGGTAGTGGTTGGTACGAATGCCTTACTGGGAGAAGGCTGGGACGCTCCCTCTGCCAATACTTTGATTCTGGCTACGGTGGTCAAGTCTTTTGTGTCTTCCAATCAGGCCCGGGGGCGGGTCATACGGACAGATCCCCGGCAACCGGACAAGGCTGCTAATATCTGGCACCTGGCTTGTATGGACCCTTATCATCATGCAGGCGGGCTGGATTGGAAAAAGCTGGCCCAGCGCTTCCGGGCTTTCGCAGGCCCTTCCTTCGAGCCTGAGCCTCGCATCGAGAATGGCGTTGGGCGGTTCCGTTTAGTGAACTTACCGGTAAACGAGGTGTCTGTCGCCCGCACAAACCACCTCATGGCTGAGCATGCCTGTATGCGGGACCGGCTGAGACGGGAGTGGGACCAAAGCATTCAAAAAGGGGTGCACATGGCCGAAGAGATTACCCTGCCGGTTCTTCGTACCAAGCGTCAACAGCAAGTCTATGAGGTGTTCTGGATCCGTAGTAAGGCTATGGTGGATGCACAATTAAATGAGATGGAACAGATGGGCATTTTGGCCCTGCCTCTGGTAGCGGCGGGCAGCGTTGCCCTGGTCCTGTCAGGCATGATGCCCCCGCAGTTGTTGCTGGCAGGCAGTATGCTGGCCCTGTTGGGGTACAGCCTGCTCAGCTTTGGGCGCAATGGCTACCTGGGGCGTTTGATGCGGCTGATCCGGCAGTTTGAGGCGGAGCAGCAGCTGAAGGTACGGTGGGGCAGGGTAGGCTTTGCAACCGGTCTGACTGCCCTTACAGCCGGCGCACTGAGTGGATGGATAACCGGTCTGGCTGTGGTCTTGCTGAGCAGCGCTGCCACCGGGCTGGCTCTTTCTGTTTTACAAGGCCCACAGTTGGCCAAGGCGCAGCGGCAGTTAGACGAAGCCGGGGACGGGGGCTTGCTGCTTATGCGCACCGGGCAAGGTATTTTGTTTGCCCTGCGGCAATTGAACCTGCTGAGCAGCCCCTATTTCAATATCAAACTGCATATAGTGCAGGGCGCAACAGAACAACAGGGCTGTTACCTGGAGGGGGTAACCCTACAGGAGGAGCAGATCTTCCTTGAACTCCTGGGAGAAGCCCTTGGCCCAATTAACAATCCACGCTATCTTATTTTGCGCAAGCACTTTGCCGGAGCGGAACTCCTCAGCGTACAACACTACGCCGTACCTACGGTATTCGGTCAGCGCCGGGCTGATGCGGATGCCTACCTCGATGCTTTGCAGCGGCAGCTACCAGAACCTCTGGAATTACTGTATACCCGCACTTTCGAAGGGCGGCGGATACTACTTGCCGCCCGGGCTAAAACCCTCACCGATCCGGAAGTACGCCGGCAGACCGCCTGGCGATAAGACCTTGTTGGGATTTTGCTTTTGGAGCGAACGCAGCCAATTTTTGTTCTGATCAAGGCGTGATACCTTTAAGAATGGGAGTAAAGGGGCCCCCATTCTTGAATCATACAGTCTTAGCTACGTGACCGACCTGCCCGTGCCCCGTCGCCTGTGGGCTTTGGCCACCGGAGACCGTACAAGACTATGGCAGGCGGGAGAGCAACGAAGAGCAGGACAAAATTTGGCAAGAGCGGCCTCTAAATTAGCTGGAATTGATAAAAGTCATAAAGCAGCCCTGCGGTTCGTCATTCTGAAAAGGTGTGAAAGCCAGCATCTTGTGAATGAAAAGAGAAACTAATTGTTAAACGCCCTTGGGCAAAAACTCCTCACTCATGAACCCTAATTTCGCAATCACAGGATCAGCATTACTGACAGGCGTGGGCATTGGAGTACTTGTTCTTCTTGCCATTATATTCGTGGGGCGCTTCTATTTCAGCAAACAGTCCCGTTCTAACTTAGCAGAACGGTACCGCGATGAGAAGAGGAGCTCCCGCCTCGCTGCACGAAATAAGTACCCTGAAGTCAACGTGTTTAATTATTCACCAACATTCTTGCGCGTCGCTGCTATCGCTGTACTGGCGTTAGTAATCGCAGCCTTCAACTGGACTATCTACGAAAAAGAGGTCTACATCCCTGAGGATGCACTGGCTATGGACGTGGATATAGAGGTCGAAAAACCCCGTACTGCGGAGCCTCCTCCACCTCCACCTCCACCTCCACCTCCCAAAATTGAGGTTGTAGCGTCTATCGATATCGATGAAGAGGATGACATTGAGTTCGAAGACCAGTCTATTGATGCCAATACATCTATTGATGCACCGGTTTTTGAAGCAAAAACAGAAGCAGCACCTCCCCCGCCACCGCCCCCACCTCCTCCTCCCAAGGAAGAAGTTGCGGAAATCTTCAAGGTGGTAGAGGAAATGCCTCGCTTCCCGGGCTGTGAAGAAATGACAGCCAGTGCTTCCGAAAAGCGGATGTGCGCCAACAAAAAGATGCTCCAGTTTATCTACGAGAATATCCGGTACCCGTCCGTAGCCCGGGATAACAACATCGAAGGTACAGTAGTAGTCAGCTTCGTTGTTGACACCGATGGCACCATTGATGATGCACAGGTGGTTAGGGAAATCGGCGGCGGTTGTGGTGCAGAATCACTGCGGGTAGTTGAAATGATGAACAGTATGTCCGAAAAATGGACGCCGGGCCGCCAACGTGGCCGGGAAGTGAAAGTCCTCTTCAACCTGCCAGTGAAGTTTAAATTGGAACAGAACTAGTGCGAAACAACGCGGCGTGTTTCACGCTCCGAAGCCTTGGGTTTGCTGAAGATTTATACTTAAGCGATTCTGAGACAACGCAATAGCCCCATTATTTAAACAAATAGCACAAAAAATAACCGGAGTCAGGATGAATTTCCTGCTCCGGTTATTTTTTTGTTCCCCATTTCAATGCAGGGGCGTTACAGGGCAAAGTGCGTCTAGCCAAGGTGTGCGCGCACCATCCAGGCCATTTTTTCATGTTCCTCCATCAGTGCAATGAGGAAGTCTTGTGTGCCGGCATCATTGTACTGTTCCATCACCATATCCTGGTCATGGCGCAAAAACTGAATGATGGCTTCGTGATCCGCCAGCAGGTTTTTCAGCATCTGCTCGGCATTGCCGTTGAGGTGGCCGGTTTCTTCCAGGCGCGCCTCTTTTTTGAACTCATTCAGGGAGCCGGGAGCAAAGTAGCCCAGGCTGCGGATACGCTCGGCAATATCGTCGATGTGGTCTTCCAGTGCATCATACTGCTCTTCAAAGAAGGCATGTAACTGCTGGAAGTGGATGCCTGTAACGTTCCAGTGGTAGTTGCGCAACTTAATATAAAGAACATGCTCGTCTGAAAGGAGCTGCTTGAGGGCATCAGCTACGTGCTTACGATCAGAAGTTTCAATGCCAATATTTACATCCACTTTTTCGTGGGTTAGTGCTTTCGTTTCGGTACTCATAACAATTTTGGATTTTACGGACAAATAAAAATATACAACGTAGACTGAAAGCCAAAGTTGACCGGCAACAGCTCTGTTACCTTATTTAGAAAAGTTCTGTCTGAAGGACACCGAGTTGAGCGATAACCTCTTTAGGGTCACGTGTGTCTTCGTGCAGCCACCGCCGCCGGAATGCACCGTCGCCATCGTAATTATGGGCCTGTTTCTTTGTGTTGAATATGCGGTCGCGGGGATCGTTGCCCACGCCGCCTGCGTACATCCAGTTGCCATAGTTGCTGGCCACGTCGTAGTCTGCCAACAAGGATTCGAACCAGGCGGCGCCTTTGCGCCAGTCTTGTTTGAGCTGATGCACGAGGTAAGAAGCGACATTCTGCCGGCCGCGGTTACTCATGAAGCCGGTGTACAGCAGCTCCCGCATATTGGCATCCACAAAATCATCGCCGGTGGTGCCGGTCATCCACTTGTGTAAGGCTTTGGGGCTGTCTTTCCAGCGCACACTTTTGTCCTGAATGCCGCCTTTGAAGAAGATTTTGCGCCCGTAGCGCATGGCTACAAACTTGAAGTACTCCCGCCACAGGAGCTCAAACTTCATCCAGTAGGTGTCTTTGTTTTGAGTCCGCTCGGCTTCGTAGGCTTCGACTTCGTGCCAGATGGCCCGGGCAGAGATGCTGCCGTTGGCGAGCCAGAAGGAAAATTTGGAGGAATAATCAGCCCCGATCATACCGTTGCGGGTCTGCTTGTAAGAGGCTAGAGCGTCGGTATCCCAGAGGTAGTGGTTCAGGCGTTCGTAGGCAGCTAATGCTCCACCTTTGAACGCCAGGGCTCCACGATCATCCCGGTGCGGAGCCTTGTGCCCCAAACTTTCCAGGCTGGGGAGGGCTTGCTGTTCAAACGGTACTGTTGGTATTCGCTCCGGTGGGTCGAGTGGGAAGGGTACTTTGGCGTACTTTTCCACACGCTTCCGGAACTGGGTGAAGACGTCCGGCGTTTGTTCAACGGCAAAGGGCAAATCCTCCGGTTCCAGCAGCAGCAGGCTGTGCTGAAGGTGCAGCGGCAGGTGGGCTTCAATGCGGGCTTCTATTTGCAGCTCTTCGTGGGTGTATTCTTTGGAAGCAAAGACCGCCGTGCAGCCGTAAGTCTGTGCGATCTGTGGAATAGACACTTCGGGTTTCCCAATTTGAACAAGCAGGTCACTGCCTTTTTCCTGCAGGTGATCCCTAAGGTCGTCCAGGCTTTCCAGCAAAAACTGTAGCCGGTAAGGCCCCATGCGGGTGAAGCCCCAGCGATCAGGCTGTAGCAGTCGTTCGTCCAGGATGTATACCGGTAGCAATGTATCGTGCTGCCGCAGGGCGGCATTCAGGGCGGGATTATCGGTAAGCCGCAGGTCGTTGCGGAACCACATAATGGCTTTGGACATAAATGATCTTTTTTTGGTGGGTGTAACAAAACCCGAATCGATTGGTTGGCCATCTCAACTTCAATAATGCAATGTCTCTATTGCTAATACCCATGTGCTGCTTTACCTATTTCCTGTACCACTCTTGCCTCTTTGTTCCACCCACTTTTCCTATCTTTGCGCCCAATAAACCACAATCATGTATAAAGGCAAGAAGGTCATCGCAGTGCTGCCTGCTTATAATGCTGCACTGACGCTGGAAAAAACATATCAGGAAATCCCTTTTGATTTAGTAGACGAAGTCATTCTTTGCGATGATGCCAGCAAGGATAATACTTCCGAACTGGCTCGGTCCATTGGTGTTGATCATGTTATCGTTCATTCAGACAACCGGGGCTACGGGGGGAATCAGAAGTCGCTTTACAACAAAGCGCTGGAAGAAGGAGGAGACATCGTGATTATGCTCCACCCGGATTATCAGTACACTCCAAAGCTGATCCCGGCTATGGTCAATATCATTGGGGATGAGCTTTACCCGGTGGTGCTGGGCTCCCGGATTCTGGGTAAGGGCGCTTTACAGGGCGGCATGCCCCTGTACAAATACATCGCCAACCGGGCCCTGACCCTCACCCAGAACCTGCTGATCAATTACAAGCTTTCGGAGTACCATACCGGTTACCGGGCTTTCAGCCGGGAAGTACTGGAGTCGATCAACTTCAATGCCAATTCTGATGATTTTGTCTTTGACAATGAGATGCTCTCCCAGATCATTTACGCTGGGTTTCACATTGCCGAGGTGACCTGCCCGACCAAGTACTTCGAAGAAGCCTCTTCCATCAACTTTGCCCGGAGCAGTAAGTATGGGCTGGGCGTACTTCGGGTTTCCTTTAGCCACCTGTTGCAACGGTTAGGATTGGGCCGCTTTTCTATTTACGAACAGCCCCCAAAACATGCCAAAGCGAAATCTTAAACAACAGCTGGACGAGTTGGCCGATCACTACAACCGTCCTGACTTTATTGAAGAGGACCCGATCTGTATCCCACATCAGTTTTCCAGGAAACAGGATATTGAAATCATGGGCTTTTGGGCTGCTATGCTGGCCTGGGGGCAGCGCAAAACCATCATCAATAAAGCACAGGAACTGGTGGACCTGATGGATGGAGCGCCCTATGAGTTTATCACACAGCATACCGAAGAAGACCGGGCCCGGTTTCTTACTTTCAAGCACCGTACTTTTCAACCAACGGATACCTTGTATTTCCTGGATTTTTTTCAGCGGTACTACCAGTCGAATGATTCCCTGGAAATGGCTTTCTCCCGCCATCTCAGCCCGGAGGCGGAGCACGTAGGCCCTGCGCTGACGGGCTTTCATGAAGCGTTTTTCAATCACCCCTTTGCGCCACAGCGCACCCGCAAGCACGTAGCCACTCCCGTACGGAAGTCGACCTGCAAACGGCTCAATATGTTTCTGCGGTGGATGGTCCGCTCGGATGAGCGGGGTGTAGACTTCGGACTTTGGCATACCATCCGCCCGGCACAACTGCTCATGCCATTGGACGTACACGTGGAGCGGGTGACCCGCAGACTGGGGCTATTGACGCGCAAGCAGGTGGACTGGCAGGCTGTATTAGAGCTTACCGAAGCCCTGCGGCGCTATGACGCAACAGACCCTGTAAAGTATGACTTTGCATTGTTTGGGATGGGGGTATTGGAAGGAAAGTAGAAACGGGCAGGAGCCTATTCGCGGTCAAAGCGGAGCTCCTGTATAAGTTGCCGGCCGGCTTTTTCTTTCATGTAGATGTACACCCGGAAGGTTTTGCCGTTGGCATTCAGGTTGCCAATGCAGTACTGTGAGTCGTTGTTGCGGGCTGCACCTTTGTGCACGGTGCTCCATCCCGAAGGCTGGTATTGGCTGAAGAATTGCTTCACCACCCCAATTGCATCCGCTTTGGCGTAGATGTCATCTTTGTCGAGAATGGAGATCTCAACGGACTCGTCGAAGTAGGTGCCCAGCGTTGCCGCATCGCCCTGACTTATCGCCTGCGTGATCGCAGACAGATTAGCAGAGGACTGGATTGCAGTAGGTAGCAAAAAGGCAAATAAGAGTAAGCTTTTCATATCGCTTTGTTTTTTGTTCATGGGTTGCCTCCAATACGTAAGTTACAACTTTTGTCTGTATTTAGACACGACTTCATGTTAAAGTCACACACATTGCACAATACCGGCGGCACCCAAAACGGATAGTAAACGATGCCCGGGTTTGAGAAATTGTATGCAACCGTATTAATTGTTGAAGGCCGCAGGGGTAGTAAGCGTTCGTTCCTCTATCCGAATTATTTTTTGGACCCACTCCCAATCGCTGGCTCTGTCACAGTTGATGCACAGGTTATTGATGGGGTGCCCGCTCCAGCTGTAAATCAATGACTGGGCGCTGTAAGGCACGCCGTTGAGAATCGCTGCGTAGGTTTGCCCTCTGGCGGTATAGTCCCAATAATGGATACCGTGTTCACGCTCAAACTGAATCGCATCTGCCACCTGTATGCCACCGTCTGGCAGGCGTACCAGGAAGTGGCCGCTATAGATGGTGTGCATAAACGCCCAGGCTGAAGCCTCAAAGTTGGGGAAGACCACAAACGCAGCAGGGGTGGGGTCATCACGGACATGATGAGCGCAAAACCCGAGCTGCTGGCAGATCCAGGGCTTGCCGTGGTGGCGGATGCCAAAGTAGTTGAAGGTCCGGTTGGCCAGAAAGGAAGTGCCCCAGAAGGACTCCCGCGCGGCTTTGGCCAGCAAGGCCCGCCAATCGGCCAGGTAAAGATGGCCATACAGCTGGCAGGCCGCCGCGGCATCCTGATAGAAAGCGTTTTGGAGGCGTTCCTGCCATTGGTCCGGCAGTGCGCTGCTGCGGGGCACCTTGATGTAGCGGCGTTGGGTTTCCGGAATATAGCCGACCAGATTTGGCGCGGCGGTTTCGAGTGCTGCCAGTGCCTGCTGTACATGGTCCTCCTCCACCGGCTGTGGGTACGGTGCAGCCCAAAGGCCAACCTGCATCAGTAAGGCTGTGGTTAATACAAAATAGGAGTAGGGGCGCATTTTTTTTGTAAAGGTAAGGAACCTGTCGTTTTTATACTATTTAGGATAGGGGCATCGTTATCAGGAGCCAAATGGCCTCAGCGTAGGTTCGGATCCACCTTTACGTTGGGAATCACCTCCAAACATACACTCACGGACCACGGAGTTTACTATCTTTAACCCCCTCAAACCGCCATCGCCAACTTGGATAATACTATGACAAAAACGGAAACCCCTATTATTGCTGAAGCCGAGCAATATGTGAAGCGTTTTTATGAGGAGCATTTTCAGAATAATTTACCTTTCCACGATTACGAGCACTTCGTAAATGTCGCAAACGCCGTACAACTTATTGGTGAAGCTTACGAACTGGACGCTGGCGAACTGGAGGTACTCAAGCTCGCCGCCTGGTTCCATGATTTAGGGTACTTTGAATCTCCCGAAGGCCACGAGGGGCGGAGTGCGGTTTTGGCGGAGGCCTACCTGGAAGAGCGTGGCTATCCGGAAGCACAACGGGAAAAGGTGAAGTCCTGCATTTTAGCTACCCAACTGCCTCAATCGCCTAATACTCTGCTGGAAAAAATTCTTTGTGATGCGGACTTGAGCCACCTGGGCAATGCCCATTACTGGGACCGCTGCGGGCGGCTCCGGCAGGAAATGGCTATCGCGAGGGGCATCGTCATGTCTGACCCGGAGTGGGTGGAATTCGAAATCGACTTTTTGATGCGCCACCGTTACCATACGGATGTGGCCCGCGATCTCTTCAGTGAGCAAAAGCTCAAGCACATCAAGCAGCTGAATAAGCAACAGTTGCGCCTCAATCCGGATACCCTGAAGGCTATACAGGAAGAAGAGCAGTCCAAAAAGAAAAAGAAGAAAAAGAAGAAGAAAAAAGGCAAGGATGGAGATCAACTCAAAGAGCTCAATCTTGGTAGAGGGGTGGAGACCATGTACCGCACTACCTATCGCACACACGTCAACCTGAGCTCTATTGCTGACAACAAGGCCAACATCATGTTGTCGATCAATGCCATTATTATTTCTATCGTAGTTTCCAGCCTGGTGCCCCGTTTTTCGGATAACCCGAGGCTGATCCTACCGACAATCCTGCTGCTTGCGGTTTGCCTGACGGCACTGGTTTTTGCCATCCTATCCACCCGGCCAAAGGTAACAGAGGGACGGGTGACCCGCGAAAACATCGAACAGAAAAACTCCAACCTGTTATTCTTTGGCAATTTTTATAACATGGAAATGGAGGACTTCCACTGGGGCATGATGGAGATGATCCGGGACAGCGACTTTTTGTACAGCTCTATGACCCGCGATTTGTACTACCTGGGCGTAGTGCTGGCTAAAAAGTACAAATACCTGCGTATTTGCTACGGCGTCTTTATGTATGGCCTGATCTTATCGGTCCTTGTATTTGCGATCGCGTTTGTCACCGCGTCCTAAGCACCTGTTGCCGGTGAGAAATTTATCGTTTTGAGATGTTGTTGTGCGAAATGTGCTTTTGCCGCGTTGCTTTGAAGCGCCCGGTTTTATTGGCACGCAGCCTCCTGTGCTTGGTGGCTCTGCCCTGTACCCGCTTCCGCCACATTTTCCAACTGCTCAGTTTCATTTCTTTCTTCATGATTTGAATGACCTCGGATTCCTTTACGCCAAATTGGTCCTCAATCGCATCAAAGGGCGTGCGGTCTTCCCAGGCCATTTCGATAATCCGATCTATATCCCGGTCGGTGAGTTCGTGCTTTTGGTAAATTTTTTTAACGCTGCTCATAATGATTTTTAAGATTCTAAGTTTAAACAAGGAGTGAGCGCTGAGGTTCTGCAAAAATGCTTTGGCATCAAACAAGCTCTAAAACGGTTAGGAATGAATACAATGCTTGGAATACTGTTTGTTGTTAATCTTATCACCTTCACAGAGAAGGAGGCGGTCAGACCTTGTTGGGATTTTGCTTTTGGAGCGAGCGTAGCCAGAAGTGTGAAAGCCCAACAAGCTCTTAATAACTCAGGCCGGCTCCGGGTAGTGGTGGAGCAAGTTGCACCCGGTGGTGGCAACGTCCATATCGCGGTGCACAAAGCATCCGATTTTATGCAAAATAACCGGGCGGTGACGGGGCTTATTCTGCCTCCCCTTGGAAAAAAAGTCCTCAACGGGCGCCTGCAGGCACTCCCTTACGATACCTACGCCGTGGCCGTTTACCAGGATATGAACGGGAATAGCCGCCTGGATAAAAATACGCTGGGTATACCGACCGAGCCCTACGCTTTTGCCAATAACCCCAAAGTGAAGTGGAGCCCGCCCACTTTTGAGGAGGCCGCTGTGGATATTAGAGCGGAAGAACAGACGATCAGGGTGCAACTCAGATATTGGAGAGATCAATAATCGACTTGATACGTCGGGGATATTGCAGGGTTAAAATGGTGCTGCCCCTGCCCACATTATGCCTTTTTTTTACCCTGAAACGGGATACTTTCCTGCCTGTGTCTCGTCGCCTGTGGGCTTTGGCCACCGGAGACCGAAGTGTTCGACACGCAGGCAGGTTTGCTTGTATACTCCCCTCGGGCACAACAAGCTCTAAGTGATTTTTGACTTGAGCCACTAGTTTTCGACTAGAAGACCAAAGCCCCAACGTGTTCTGGATTTTGAAGATTATTGCTCTGACTAGGTGGGGTATTGATATTTATCATTGATATCGGACTGACAAAAACGCATTTTGTAGTAAATACAGGTAATTAGGCGACCACATTTAAGTCTTGAGTATTTTCACAGAACTTGATTAGAAGTGCTTCCCGATAGCTATAGTAAAGGCTGTGTTTCTTAGCCTTCAAATATGCTCAGCCGGGCTTTCTTCTAGGGGTAGGTCAATAGTTATGGTCTCATATCCCTGGTTTCGGGCATTGCAGGTAGCTTTTAGCTTGTCCTTAGAGCTTGTCTAAGCGGTACGTCAGTTAGGTGCCTGATCAGGAACAGGGAAGTACTCCTGTAAAACGAACCCTTATTGATGTTGCCTCTACTCCTAATCAAAACCGTAGATTATGATGCCTGTCAGGAAAATTTCAAAAACAAGTGGTAACGCTATGCCGCTCAGGAATATCCAAAAGGAACTGCAGCTGTATCAGCAGGAATGCAAGTTGTATCAGCAACTGCTCCGTGTCATTGAGGTACCCCCACAGCGTGTGGAAACACTGCAAGTTCATCTTCGTCAGACCTCTAAAGAAACACTACCCCAATTACAAAAGGCGCTGCGTTTTTACGAGGGGCAAAATGCCAATGTGACGACTGCGGATAACGGGCAGAGTCATATGAGTTACTTTCTGGATCAGCTTCATACTGTCCGCTCCCAAATCATGGCGCTCAAGTACGAAGTTTTTGATATACTTTATCAGCACCCCGTGAAGCCTAGAATATGGTAGCTTGTCATTTGGATAGGACCGTCGAAACAGGTTTTTGATCGTGCATGCAACAGGTTTTTGCGAGATCAAAGAACATCTGTAGCCTGCCCGCTGTCCTAAAAAGGAAAAAAGGACCACATGAAAGTAATTGGTATTGGCGCATCAGCGGGTGGATTGGAAGCCATTACAAAGCTTTTATCGAAACTTTCCGATGGCAACGGTGCTGCCTATGTTTTTGTGCAGCATTTGTCTCCCAAAAACAAATCGATGATTGGGGAGCTTTTGCAGAAGCATACCCGCATGCCGATTGAAATGGTGTATGAAGATCAGCCCGTGCAGGCTAATCACATTTATATCATGGCAGAAAACAAAAACATCGTCTTCGCCAATGGTATGCTCCTGACCAAAGACCGCCCTCCTGAATCAGAAATCAATCTGCCGATCGACCAGTTTTTTCATTCGTTGGGCACTGCACTCGGCAGCTATGCTGTTGGGGTGTTGTTGTCAGGCACAGGTACAGATGGCACAAGAGGGCTACGGACAATTAAGGAAAAAGGAGGTTTTGTATTGGTACAGTCGCCCGAAACTGCAAAATTCGACGGGATGCCAAGGGCTGCTATTGATTTGCAAATCGCTGACCGCGTAAGCCCACCCGAAGAACTGGCCCACGATATCGAGTACATCCTGACCAACCGGAATTTTAAAACCGGGGAGGTGAAATTGCTGCATAAAAACCAGCATGAGACCTTCTTTGGTAAAATCATACAACTCGTTTCTCAGCGCACCAACGTTGACTTCAGTGAGTACCGGGAGCCCACGCTCATCCGCCGGTTAGAAAACCGGATGCTGATCCGTAAATGCGATAACCTGCAAGCCTACTGGGAATTGATTAAAGAGGATGCAACCGAAGTGGCAGCACTTTTTAGCAATTTCCTTATCGGAGTCACCAATTTTTTCCGGGATCCCGAGGCTTATGACATCCTCAAAACAGAGGTGCTGCCCAAAATCTTCGCTCCCGAAAAAGAACGAGAGGGCACCTACCGCTTCTGGGTGTCGGCTTGTTCCACTGGCGAAGAAGCCTACTCGCTGGCTATGCTGATTGATGACTATCTTCAGGAACAAGGCCGGACAGATGTAACCTATAAAGTTTTTGCCTCAGACATTGATGAGCACGCTATACAGTTTGCGATTAAGGCTACGTATACGTTGAATATGATCACGGACGCCCCGGAGGATTACAAGTCCAAATATTTTATCCGCGAAGGTGATCATGCCGTAATTAAACCTTACCTGAAAAAACGGATCATGTTTGCCGTTCAGAACCTCCTCGGCGACCCTCCGTTCATAAATATGGACCTCATTTCCTGCCGGAATTTATTGATTTACCTTCAGCCCAAAGTACAGCAAAAAGCCCTGTCCACCCTGCACTTCGCGCTCCGCCCGGGAGGCTTTTTATTCCTCGGGCCCAGTGAGTCATTGGGCAGCCTGAAATATGCTTTTGAAAAACATACCCGTACCTGGAATATTTTCACCAAACGTTCAGATAAAGCCCCGCGCCTTCAGTCTTCTTTCTCTCTGCATTCTCAACCTGCTAATCCTGCAAAATCTACGCCGAATATGAGTAGTGCCCAGCCAGAGGTCAATCAACAGTTTACAGATACAGATCCTTTCACCCGGTTACTGGTGGAGCGGTTTGCTCCAATTGCCTTATTTGTAACGGCTGATTTGGATATTCTTTACCTCAGTGGGGAAACTGAGCAAATTCTGAATATGCCCCGGGCTTTGGCTCGTATGAACCTGAATAAGATGCTCAGCAAAGAAGATGTACTAACCTTCAAATCAGGGGTGCGGCAGGTTTTGTCCGAAGGCGGTCTTATCTCCTTTAAGGAAGTAGCGCTGAATACAAAAGAAAAGCAATTGTTGGCAGAGCTGCGTTTTGATATCCCTCATTTACCGGAGTTGGTGGAAGCCGAAGATCAGGACGCACCTCAGAAAATCGTCCTTGTTGAGGTCTACCTGCAAAGGGAAAGAGAAGCCGATAGCGCTCAGCCAGCACCCCAAAACCTTACCGAGGGTAAAGTCTCGACTTTGCAAAAACAGCTGAAAGCTTCCGAACGGCGTTCCCGGGAGCTTGTCAATGAGTTGGAAGCAACTAATGAAGAACTGCAGACTTCTAACCGGGAGCTAATGGCTTCCAACGAGGAGTTGCAAAGTACCAACGAGGAGTTGCAGTCCGTGAATGAAGAGTTGTACACAGTCAATAGTGAGCTCCAAATGAAAAATGAGGAGCTGACAATGGCCAACAACGATATCTCCAACTTGCTGAAGAGTACCGATATTGGTACGATATTTCTGGACAAGGAGCTGAAAATCCGACGTTTTACCCCGGCTGTTCGCCGGCAGTTTAACTTGATCGACTCAGACGCCGGGCGGTCCATCACCAATTTCTCGAGTACCTTTAAAGGATTGAATATAGAAGCAGTGTGCCATGAGGTCTTTGACTCCCTGTCACCATTTGAGAAAGAAATTGTGGATAAGGAGGGAGACCATTATCTGCTGCGTGTCCTGCCCTACCGTACCGAAGAGGACTATATTGATGGCTTGGTGCTTACCTTTGTGAATATCAATGAATTGGCGCTCTCCCGGAGCCAGTCTCAAAATGCAGAGCGTATCTTCAAGCAGTTTGTCAGCAATGCCGAACAGCAGGTGGCGATCACCGATCGGAAGGGGGAAATCCGCTTTATCAACCGGGCACGGTTTACGGGCAAGGCTCCCCGGGAGCTGATTGGGCATTCCATTTATCCCTTTTTGCCTGAAGCATTGCGTACCGAAGCCAAAGCTTTGCTGGAAAAAGTATTTGAAGGCAAACCTTTCGAGCGCCTGCAGTTTAATTACGATTATGAGGAAGGCGGCAAGGGCGGTGCATCCTTGATCATTGTGCCTATCGTGCTGGAAGGGCATATTAAATACGCAGCTTTAATTGAGGATTTGAGCTAGTGGATTGTTTCGGAAGGGACTAAACATACACTAAGGGGTCGCGCAATAATAAGAGCGTGTTGGGACTTTAGTAATCGGTCTGCAAACTACACTTTTTGTTTATACTTCGTCCCGAAAATCCTCATTTAGCTAAGGCTAAACTCCGGTTTTCGTGCCTCGTCTAACCAAAAAATTGTTAGTTTTCGACTAGAAGACAAAAGTCCCAACACACTCTAAGTTGCTCAGAAACGGGTAAGTTATTGTTGCGCAATCCCTAATCGCACTAGTGGCTTAGTCCCGCTGAATGCCCAGCTTTTTCATTTTAGAGAACAGTGTCTGCCCTTTCATACCCAGTAGTTTGGCGGCACCCTGAGGGCCGGTAACCCGCCAGTTGGTTTTCTCTAAGGCATGCAAAATGTGCTGCCGCTGCACTTCTTCAAGAGTCGGAAAGCCTTCCTCTGCACTGTACGGTATAGCTTGTTGTGCAGTAGCAACGGGGCTCCAGTAAGATAAGTCAAGGGTGTTGTTGCTGCTGAGGACTACCGCTTGTTCTACAATATTCATAAGCTCGCGGATGTTCCCAGGGAAGTCGTACTGCTTCAAACGCTTTAGGTCTTTAGCCCTGATGTTGTCAATGTGCTTACCGTTCTTACGGGCAAACTGCTTCATGAAGTGGCGGACAAGCAATGGTATATCTTCGCGCCGTTCCCGGAGTGGAGGGTTGTACAGCGGGAATACGCTCAGCCGGTAGTACAAATCTTCCCGGAATTTCTTTTCAGTAACCATCTTCCGCAAATCGCGGTTAGTTGCGGCAATAATCCTGACATCCACACTCAGGGTTTCAACGCCGCCCACCCGTTCAAATTCGCCTTCCTGCAAAATCCGAAGCAACTGGGACTGTATCCGGAGTGAAACCTCCCCGATCTCGTCCAGAAAAATAGTACCCTTGTCTGCCAGTTCAAACCGGCCAGTTTTGGCAGAAGAGGCGCCGGTAAAGGCTCCTTTTTCATGCCCGAAGAGCTCTGACAAAATCAACTCCTCAGAGAGTGCGGCACAATTGACCCGGACCAGTGAACGCTCACTGCGCTTGCTCAGACTATGAACAGCCCTCGCCAGTAGCTCCTTCCCCGTGCCGGTTTCGCCTTCAATTAAAACGGTAGCCTCAGTTGGGGCTACCTGCTCCACTTGCTGCAGTACTTTTTGGTAGTTCGGGCTTTGCGTAAGGATGTTTTCGAACTTATTGCCTTCCGAAATTTCCTCTTTCAAATAGATGTTTTCCTCCTCCAGTTGACCGGAAAGGGTTTGGACTTCCAGCAGCGCTTTTCGGAGTTCAGCTTCCTTTTGCCGGCGATCAGTGATATCATGCGCACTAAGGCTGATCAGTTTGACGCCACCGATGTCCAGAAAGTCGAGGTGGAACTCAGCCGGAAAGACCCGCTCGCTTTTGGTCTTAAGGGTGCTCTCGATCTTCATGGTGCCTCCGGCAGAAGCCTGATCCCAGATTTCCTGCCATTGCGTCGCTGTATTCTCCGCATCAATATCCGTGATTTCCAGTTGCCCCCCGGTCATCTCTGATTTTTCATAACCAAGCCTTTTTCCCATAGCCTGATTGACATACCTGAGGGTACAGTCGGGGTTGATCCAGCAGACCATCGCTTCAGACCTTTCCAGCACTGCGCTGGCCATGCTTTTTTCTTTGGGCGAGGAGGAAATCACGGTAAGGCTGCCTTGCAGCTTGCCTGCTATATTATCTTTCTCCACCGGGTAGCCAAAAAGGCGGACCTCCTGTGCCGGCTCTTTCCGGTCATCGATTAATTGAAGCTGTAGCTCAAAAGCAGCTCTGTTCTTTTGCGCAGCTTTGACCTTTTGGATGAGCTCCGAGAACTGCTTCGCGGATAGCCGTTCTTTCAATGCAGAAACAATATTCAACTGTCGGGCTGGAGGAAGGCCATCTTTTTTAAGTTGAAGGATATCCGGGAAGTTATCGGTAGTCTGAAAATCTCCATTGATGATATTCCACTCCCAAATCGCAACCTCGAAGCGTTTTAAATAGCGGTAAGTGGGCTCCTTAAGGTTCTGAATGGAGCCGGCGGGCGGAATGAAACAGCAGAATAGCGGTGGGGTGGAGGACTTGAATAATAAGGCATGGACCCGGAAGTATTGCTGCTCACCGGACCTTAGCTTCCACTTGACCCGCCAGTGGGTCTCCTTTGTTCCGTTGGCAGATTCCCAACGCTGCAGGTAACTGGCCAAATTCAGATCTTCTTCCAAATCGAAAATCTGTAAGGACTGCAGCTCGTGTGCTTTGTAGCCCAGTACCTGGCTTGCCGGCCGGTTGGCGTAACGAACATGCCCTTGCTTGTCCAACAACAATATAGCATCATCTCCCCTGTCCATGATCAGCTGGAACAGTGCAGAAAAATCCACAGCGTCAAAAGCCGGTTTCTCTTTCATATCGGCAACCTAACAAGTCTGCAATTGGAAAGGATCAATCTTTTTTATGGGGACAGCCTGCAGTTGGCAGGAGTGTTCTCGTTTATGAGCCCTTGCGGGCAACGATAAAAAATGGAAGCCGGGCTGTGCTGACACCGCTCTTCCCGCTCTAAGAGCGTGTTGGGACTTTAGTAATCGGCCTGCAAACTACACTTTTTCGCTTATACTTCGTCCCGAAAATCCTCATTTAGCTAAGGCTAAACTCCGGTTTTCGTGCCTCGTCTAACCAAAAAATTGTTAGTTTTCGACTAGA
>NZ_JAVJSK010000072.1:0-5385 GCF_040219495.1 Phaeodactylibacter sp.
CAACAATTAATAACTTTCGGCAATTAGAGCGTGTTGGGACTTTAGTAATCGGCCTGCAAACTACACTTTTTTGCTTATGCTTCGTCCCGAAAATCCTTCCCGCAAACTGCGGGACAGGCTATTTAGCTAAGGCTAAACTCCGGTTTTCGTGCCTCGTCTAACCAAAAAATTGTTAGTTTTCGACTAGAAGACAAAAGTCCCAACACGCTCTTAGGCCCGACGCTCTTTCTGTGCCTCCGCGTACATTTTTTGCAGCTTTTTGCGTGCAAAGAAAATACGGCTTTTGATGGTCCCCAGTGGAGATCCCAACTGTTCCGCAATCTCGTCGTACTTATAACCCTGATAGGCCATCATGAAGGGGCGGCAGAAATCTTCAGGTAAAGAGTTGACCATTTTCATCAGCTCTTTGTACGCAACATTATTCTCCCCATCATTTTCCACGGTTTTATCCCCGGAATTGAGGTAGTAATTATTGGGCGTCTGGTCGATGATCATATTGCGGCGCACCTTCTTACGGTAGTTGTTGATGAAGATGTTCCGCATAATGGTCACCGCCCAAGCCTTAAAATTTGTGCCTTGTCTGTACTTGTCCGCATTGGTAATAATCCGGACTGCTGTATCTTGGTACAGGTCTTCAGCATCAACCGGGTTGCCAGTCAGCTTAAGCGAAAACGCCCGGAGAGAGCTGCTAATGCTGTCCAATTGTTCTTGTATCTGATTTTGCACTGTATATAGCATAGTCGGTGATTTATGTTTGATGAATTAGCTTTTGTAATTAATATTTACAAATTTACAGTTCCAACATCAATTTTGCAAATAAAATTTCCTTTCGGAAAGGCTTTCTTACCTAGGTGTAGTTGATTTGACAGTTCAATGGCAAAATAGCCACCAGTCGTTAAAAATCTTAACACAACTAAACCATGCAGGGCTTCATTTGTATTTTAGAATGAATAATGCAAAACGGTAAACTTCAACGTTTGGTCTTTTTGCAGAAAAAGCCATCCAATCATGAGCCTGGTTAAAGAAACAAAAGATACGATTCTTTTACATCGCAACATCCGTTTTCTGCGCAAGCAGCTGAAGCTCAGCCAAGAAGAGCTGGGTAAGCGTATTGGGCTCAACCGAGGGAACATTGCTTCGTACGAGAACGGCAGTGCCGAACCTAAAATCTGTAACCTGCTCAAGCTCTCCAATTTATTTGGCGTCCCTATTCTGGATCTCACCAAGCGAGACCTGAGCGTAGAAGACAATCTGCAGGCGGCCAATGAACATTATGAGGCCCCTTCTGCTAACGAAGCTGAACTGCTCGGGCAGTTTACTAAGAGAGCAGAGGAACTCCTCAATGTAATCAATAGTATACATACTTGCTTTGAATATAAGACCAACTCACTTGACGAATCGACGCGGGCGTCCAAATCTTATCAAATGGCCGCTATGAAATTTGAAGAGCTGTATGATGCATCAGAAGAGTTGGCCGGCAACCATAAAGCGCTTATCGATTTCGTAAAATGTCATATCAAAGGGAAATAATTATTTTTTATTCAAATATTTATCTCTAACTCTTGATTGTTGTTCGTTCTTCCCTTATATTTACGGTAAAGTAAAGCAGAGGTGATCTATCACGATTCTACATATCAAAGCATTCCCCACCCTGTTTCAAACACTAGCTACAACTGCTAAGTTAGACCATCCAACACAGAACAGAACTAAGGCAAACTCAAACACTGAACGGCACTCAAACAGACTGTGTAGCTTGAGTTTATGTTCCATTCCATGCTAT
This sequence comes from Phaeodactylibacter sp., assembly GCF_040219495.1. Taxonomy (GTDB): domain Bacteria; phylum Bacteroidota; class Bacteroidia; order Chitinophagales; family Saprospiraceae; genus Phaeodactylibacter. Next base: position 1,781 of record NZ_JAVJSK010000072.1, read on the forward strand.
GCCGTCTTATTCAGTAAGAAACCAAATTCCCGGTAATAACCCAGCCGGAGATTGAGTTGAATAATGAATCTAGTTACTCAAACGACCGTAAAATCATGTGCACAAAAACTCCCCCCGTCGAAGTCATTCGTCACCGAAAACCGTTTAACACTATACAATCTTTACTCCTGCTGACAGCCCTGCTGCCTAGTGTTTGCCTTTTCGCGGCAACCACCACTTCAGAACCTCATCCCTTTCAGTTTACGGAGTCTGATTATCAGGAAGTTCAACGAATAGCAAAAGCTGAAGGCAAGCTCTTCTTCCTGCATTTTACAGCAGACCATGTGGAGCAGTGCGTATGGATGGAAAAACATACCTTTTCAAACCAAAGGTTATCAGCCTATATTAACAGTAACTACCTGGCTGCTGAAGTAGACATTGAAAAGCCTGAAGGCGCGAAGCTTCAACATCAGTTTGAGATCAATCAACTGCCCACCACGCTGATCTTCAGCACAGAGGGTGAGCTCATCGGCGGGCTGACAGGCAAGCAGACTGCAGATGAAATGATTGCATCCCTGCGCAATTACGATACCCCGGAGTACCGGATTATGCCAGCCAAAACGAAAGGGGGCATTGCCCGTCCGGTTGCCTACCGGGCTGTCAAGCATAAGGTTTCCCGCCCCCGGCTTGTCCCTGATGTTTCTCCTGTTGCCCATCAGGGTTATTACCCGCAACAAGTAGAGCGGCCAAAGCCTGCGGCAGCGGTAACTGCTCATCGGGAGCAATACCCAAGCATTTACAACCGTCCGCAAAAGGTACAACACTCCAGCCTGCCTCAGGCATTCTATTCTGTACAAGTCGGAGTTTTCTCCAGCCATCAGAATGCCTTTAAAGAAAAAGCAAACCTGGCGCGTTACGGAACGGAGGGGCACCTCCTGCCATTTAAGGGCTCAGACGGGCACACTAAATACCGGCTCTGTGCAGGTACTTTCAACAGTAAAGCCGAGGCGGAGATTTATCAGAAACAGGTAACCCCAAGATATCCTGACAGCTTTGTCAAGAGGGTTCAAAAATAGACTGGATGCCATGGGGTCAGTGCAGCCGGAAAAATGAGCCATTTTGACCCCGTAATGATCCCCGACACCTCAAATCTAATAATGGAATGGAATAGCTGATTAAGCCAGTGGCCTTACTCCCCCCGTATTTCCAGGCTACTGGTATTTTCTAGCTTAACGGATGTTCTTCATATAGAGCATCCGTTTTTTATTTTTGCCCTTCACCAACTCGAAACCGATGCCTACCCTACTCCTTCGCAATATCCGCTTCCTCGTATTAGCCGAAACAGCCCCACAGCCAGCCTACAGCGGCAGGCAAATGCAAAATATCCCGATTCTAGAAGATGCTTTTTTGCTGATAGAAGACGGACGCATCATGAGTTTCGGGTCGATGGAAGCCTGTCCGGAGCGCGCTGACGAAGTCGTTGACGCCAGTGGGCGTGCTGTGTTGCCGGCCTGGTGCGATTCCCATACCCACCTGGTGTTCGCCCGCAGCCGGGAAGAGGAGTTTGTAGACCGCATCAAAGGCCTGAGCTACGAAGAGATTGCGCGGCGCGGCGGTGGCATCCTCAACTCTGCCCGCCGCTTGCAGGAGGCCTCCGAAGAGGAGCTCTTTACCGACGCCTGGCTGCGGCTGAAGGAAATCATCACCTACGGCACAGGCGCTGTTGAAATTAAAAGTGGCTATGGGCTGACGGTGAAGAGCGAGCTGAAAATGCTGCGGGTCATCCGGCGGTTACGCGCAAAAGCCCCTATTCCTATTAAGGCCACCTTTCTGGGCGCTCATGCCTTGCCACCAGCCTTCAAAGCCGACCGGAAAGCCTACCTTGATCTCATCGTGAACGAAATGCTGCCCCGCATTGCTGATGAAGGGCTGGCCGATTACGTGGATGCCTTTTGTGAAAAAGGCTTTTTTACGGTGGAAGAAATGGACCGGGTCATGGAAGCTGGTGCCAGGTACGGGCTCAAAGCTAAAGTGCACACCAACCAATTCAACAGCATGGGCGGCATTAATGCGGCAGTGGCGCGAGGTGCCATTTCCGTGGACCACCTGGAAGTGGTTTCGGATGCAGAGGTCGAAATTTTGAAAAGTGGGCAAACCATCCCAACCCTTTTGCCCTCGGCCCCCTTCTTTATCGGAGGGCACTATCAACCCGCCCGTAAGCTGATCGACGCAGGACTACCCGTGGCTTTAGCAACCGATTACAATCCGGGGTCAACGCCCTCGGGCCGGATGCCCTTCGTTTTGTCGCTTGCGTGCATCAAATGTGGCATGCTGCCGGAAGAAACCATTTGCGCGGCAACCATCAACGGGGCCAGAGCGCTGGAACTGGAAGCTGAGCTGGGTAGCATCGCCAAAGGCAAACGAGGCAGTTTCATACTGACGGCCCCAATGCCTTCCCTCGCTTTCCTGCCTTATTCGTTTGGCACCGACCTTATAGAGCGGGTGTACATTGACGGTCAGTGCCGGGTAGATAAGCGGTCTGTATTCCTGGATTGATGCTTGTCGGGTATTTTGCCTGAACAGGAGCGGGCCTCTTCAGCAGCAGGCAAGGTAAATTTTGAAGCCGGAAGTATGCGCCATAAAGCAGACGGCATGCAATGTAATAAAGTACAAAATCACATTTCTTAGAGCGTGTTGGAACTTAGTGATATTAAGGATGTCGATACTCTCGGCTTGTGGGTCCCCACTACCGGTAAATATCTCAATCATGTAGGGCCCAATACCGGCTACGGCTTAAAGAAAGGCGAGTTCTATTACCGGAACTATATGCTGACGGCTAATTTTGCCGCTTACGGTATTAACGATTACCTTTCCATAGGCGCTGGTTTTGACCTGGCCAGCAGCATAGGCCAAAACGACCATCCTCTCACCTATGCCATCGCACCAAAAGTTAACATCCCCATCCGGAAGGACTTGATTAATTTGGGCATTGGTGGTATTTTTTTTGAAGCTTCCAGACTATGAGGGCGGGTTTTCCACGCATAACCTTTACCACGCTACGCTTTCGGCAGGCACCCCACACCGCCACTTCTCTTCCGGCCTGGTGATGGCACAAGTAGAAGGCAACCTCAGGCCTTCTCCCGTTTATACCCTCAGTGCACTTTGGTCTGTTACTTCCTTCTTTGCATTACAGGCCGAGCTGTTCACCGGGGCGCCCGTAGACGGGACGGTTATCCTGCCCGGTATTCAACTGATGGGCCGCTGGTTGGATTTCAACCTATTTTACCCTTTGGGAAGGTTGGAACGAGACTTCTTCGCCAGCCCAATCCCCCTGGCCAGTTTGAGTTTCAAGATCAGTCGCTAATGCGTTGTCAAGCGTGAAATACGCCACGTTATTTCGGACTGCCCACATTAGTGCTTTGTCATCAAAACCCAACATCTTCCAGTTCTCCTTGTTTTAGCAGCAAACGCATTAGAGCGTGTTGGGACTTTGCTTTTGGAGCGAACGCAGCCAAATTTTGTTCTGATTAAGGCGTGATGAGGGAACATAGCCTTAGCTACGTGACCGAAGAACAACGAAGAGCAGGACAAAATTTGGCAAGAGCAGCCCGAAGTGTAAAATCCCA
>NZ_JAVJSK010000073.1:0-22928 GCF_040219495.1 Phaeodactylibacter sp.
AAGCTACGAAGGTGAGGACGAGATGCAGAGCTGGTGAAAAATACCATTCAGAGACATACAAAATTTGCGTTAATAAACTCTACTAAGTTGTAGCCAATTTGGGAAAAACGTTCAAATCAAATAAACCTTCTTTACAAAAAAGAGTCAAAATGTTCAAATCAACATTGATATGAATAGTTATAAATCAATCTTATTTGCTATTTCTTGTGTGTTAATTTCAAGCCTGGTTTCATGTAACAAAGACGAGATAGTTGAACCAACTGAGGAAAATGTTCTGAACTTACCTAACACTCCATTTGATTATTCTAGTTTAAACTTACCTGACCATTTCACTATAAATGTACAAGGACAGCCTCTGCCAACTTCCATTAATGGAACAGACAATACGCCTTCAGACAATTTGATTACAGATGCCGGGGCTGCACTTGGGCGAGTATTGTTTTATGATAAAAAATTAAGTGCTAATGGAACTATTGCTTGTGCTTCCTGCCATAAGCAAGATAAAGGCTTTTCAGATGATGCTGTTTTAAGTATCGGCTTTGACGGAGGTACAACAGGCCGGCATTCTATGACGCTGATCAACGCTCGTTTTTATCAACGGGGACGTTTTTTTTGGGATGAAAGAGCAAGTACTTTAGAAGAACAGGTGCTTATGCCTTTCCAGGACTCAATTGAAATGGGGATGACCTTGGAACAAATTGTAAGTATAGTTGAAGCACAATCCTATTACCCTGAGTTATTTGAAAAAGCATTTGGTTCTCAAGACATTAATTCGGATAGAATTGCTAAGGCTTTAGCACAGTTCGTTCGCAGTATTGTAAGTTACTCCAGCAAATATGATGAAGGAAGAAGTTTATCGCCTTCTCCGGGTGCGAATTTCCCAAATTTTACAGCCGAAGAAAACTTAGGAAAAAATATTTTCTTTCAAACTATTCCTAATGGAGGTGGTGCTTGTTTTGGTTGCCATACGACTGAAGCTTTTATTAGTGCCAATCCAGGACCTCAAAACAATGGGCTTGACGCTAATTCTACTACTGACTTAGGAGCAGGAGAAGTGTTTGCCAATCCAATTTTTACAGGGCGTTTTAAAACAACCAGTTTACGGAATATAGAACTAACTGCGCCTTATATGCACGATGGAAGGTTTGGGACTTTAGAAGAAGTGGTAGAGCACTATAATAGTGGTATTCAAAATCACCCAACATTATCGCCTGCATTGACAGATAACGAAGGGAATCCTGTTCGATTAAATCTATCGGATTTTGAAAAAGCGGCCTTAGTCGCTTTCCTTAAAACGCTGACAGATAACAGTTTGGAGTCAGAAGAAAAATGGAGTGATCCTTTTGAGTAGCGTTTATGATCCAAACATGCTCTGAGGGAGGCTATTTTATTTTGCCGCATTACTTGGTTTTAGCTTCATCAGGATATCCCCGCTCTTCAGGCTAAGCCTTTCGGGGCTCAATGCCACTATGGTATAGGGTGGCAGGCTGGCCAAAGGGTGATACCTCTTAGAGCGTGGTATATTTCATGCTTGAAGCCCTGGATTTGCTGAACTTTTAACCACTTCCGAAAAAAGCACTAGTCTTATGACCAAACAACAAATAAAATGGGGAATCAGAATCATATTGCTGATTGGGACAGTTGCCTCCATGTTCTTTGTGCCATGGGTATTATTAGGCGCTTGGATAGCCCCACTGCCCGATACCGTTCAGGAACAAGTCGATGAAGCCATTCGCCACGACTTTGATGGAATCATTGTTTATGTGGATCAGGGTGGTAAGGAGCCCGCATTTTACGCAGCCGGATGGAAAAACCGGGAAAAAAAGATACCCGCAGACCCAAACGCTTTGTTCAAGATTGCCAGTATTGGCAAATTGTACGATGCGGTTGCCATCACAAAATTAGTGAGCGACAAACGGTTGTCTTTGGATAAAACCCTTGCCGATTACTTTCCGGAGCTTGTAGGGGGCATTGAAAATGCAGAACGAATCACCTTGCGCATGCTGGTGCAGCACCGGAGTGGCATCCCCAACCTAACGAATACGCCGAATTTCTGGACAGACCCGCCAAAAAGCAGCGAAGAAGCGCTAAAACGGGTGCTTGGCTTACCCGCCAACTTTGAGCCCGGTGAAGCCTATCAGTACTCAAACACCAATTATTTACTGCTTTCCGAACTCATCGGGAAAGTGGTGGGATACCACAAATTTCAATACATACAGCAGGAAGTTTTGGTGCCTCTGGGGTTGAAAAACACCTTTGGTTCTATCCATGATGTAGATCTGAATAGGGTCATGAGTGGCTACTATGTCGGTGTGGAGGAAGACATCAAAACGACTGACTATGGCTCGATGTTGGCAACAGCAGAAGATGTCGGTATTTTCCTCAGGGCACTGAACGATGGCTCCCTGCTTGATGAAGAGGAACAGGAAATCTACGCTTCCCTTTACGAGTATAACCATACCGGGTTGATCCCCGGCTACCAAAGTATTGCCAAATTCCACAAAGACATCGACACCGTTGTCATTCAATTGGTGAATACCACTAACTTTGATGGATACACCTGGAGTTTAGGGGAAATCGTATACAACCGTATTGTAAAAATATTGAGGAGAGGAAAAAACTCCTGACCAAGTACCCTCTGCTTACACTGCTCATCGGGCATAGAGGAAGATGCAAAAAAGAGGACGGGCATGGAAGAGACTGTTAGCAATAATGACCGACCACGCCCGTAACCCTCCTTATCGTGCAATAACCAATTTTTTTATTTGAATGCCCTGCCGGGTATGTACCGAAAGATAGTACAAGCCATCCGGCAGATGGTGCAGCTGTAGCGAATGTCGGTTGGCACCGGCTGTTACCGGTTGATCATACGACAACTGCCCATGCTGATTGTATACCGAAAGGTGGGTAGCTTGCAGCCCTTCAAAATGCAACTCGAATGCGCCATCGCCCGGATTGGGGAACAGGCGCACCGTGGAAGCCACTCCTGCCGCTTCGGTACCACTCAGAAAGTCCACTTCAGCCGTCACTTCCGACAAGCATCCGGAAGCATCCGTGACAGTCACCGTGTAAGTACCTGCTGACAGATCAAACAGGTCTTCAGTGGCGGCGCCGGTGCTCCAGTTGAAGGTGTAAGGGGGTAATCCGCCTGTTACGATCAGGTCGATGCCGCCGAGGGTATCGTCTACCTGCGGCAAGGCGTCCACCACAATATTCAGGCAGGCGGCTAGGCTCCAGATTTCAGTGCCCCGCTGCCCGTCGTTGGCCGCGAAGTAAAGTTTGTCATTGAACAAGGTGAGCGAGGTAGGATCGCCATCGCGTACCCCCGGGCGGATATCCGCAATAATAGCGAAAGTGGAATCTGCTGCATTGTATTCCCAAAACTCCCGCCCGTAGTCTTCGGTATTGGCGGAGCAGTACAGCTTGTCGTTGAATACCACCAAATCTCTTGGACCGCTGCTGCTGGAGCCGGGGGCAATATCCACCGTAAGGCTTACGGTACCCGTAGTGGGGTCGTAGACTAGCAATTCCGTACCCTGACTGCTGCTAAGGCGGCCGGAGAAGTAGATTTTGTCCTGATAAAAAGTGAGGTACTCGGGGTACAAATTCCCGCTAACATCCGTAAGCAGCGCTACCTCATTTGTTGCCGGGTCGTAACGGAACAGCTCGAAGCCCGCGTCCGGATGATTAGCCCGAAAGTAGAGCACCCCATCCTTTTCAACGATATCTTCCGGACTCCCATCAGGAGCCCCTGGCCGGATATCGGCAACGAGTTCTACAGCGTCGGTAGCGCTTTGGTAGCGCCATAGTTCGTAGCCCGAGACGCCATCGTCAGCCCGAAAGTAGAGCGCACCCGCACAAACGATCAGCCCTTCCGGGTTGGCATCTTCTTCGCCGGGGTAGAGGTCGGCTATGACTTCGAAAGTATTGGTTGCCGGGTCATAAGCGTGAAGTTCATCGCCTAGTTCCTCGTTGTAAGCTTTAAAAAACACCCGCCCGTCGTAGGCGACTACATCTGTGATATGCCCCGTATGACTGGGGGTGGAAAAGGCAGTGGCTGCAATCTGCCCGGTAGCATCGTCATAGCTCAATAACCCGTATCCGCTGTCGGGGTGAATACCGGAAAAATAGAGCTTCCCAGCCTGTACTGCAAAATTATCGGGCCGCAGGCTGCCAGGAGTATCAGAAAGAAGCTCGGTGGCACCGCTCGCAGGATTGTACACCCAGATTTCCCGCCCGCTGTTGGCTTCATCGGCACCGAAATACAGTTTGCCGTTGTAAGCGGTAAAGCCGTAGGGGTCGGAGCCGATGGTGGTGGTGTTGATATCGGCAGCTACGGACACCGTTGTGGCCCCGGCCGTGTAGGTAAGCAACTCATCTCCCACTTCGGGGTGCAGCCCGGAGAGGTAAAGGGCCGTGCCGGTATTGTACTCGATGGTCAGGTATGTCGGCGCACCGTCACCATCCAATTGAACGATTTCTGACACCATGTCGGTAGCCTTATCGTAGGCATACAAACCGCGGCTGCTGAGGCTCTGCTCTGCCACAAAGTACAGCTGACCATCGAATACAGTAAGCGTGGCTGGTGAGGCATTACCATCCGGATTGAGGTCGGCCACCAACTCGATCTGATTGGTTTGAGTGTTGAAACGGCGCAGCTCGGTGCCCACGATAACATCTCGGGCAGAGAAATAGAGGTCTCCCTCAAAGGCGGTCAAACCAAACGGGCTGCTGCTGGCGATCCCCGGATAAACTTCCGGCAGGTCTAAAAGGCTGTTGGTCGCAATATCGTACGCCCAAAACTCTTCGCCCGTGCTCTGCGTAAAACCCCGGAAAAAGAAACGCCCGTCCATATAGGTCAGTATATTAATGCTGGGGTAAAGGTCGTTCGGGCTGTCGTAGGCTACGTTTTCTACGGTCCCGTCCGCCGGATCGAGCTGCCACAACCGGCTGTCACTGCTGCCGTCATTGGCTGCAAACCAAATCTTATCGCCCACTACCGTAAAGAAGTTGGGGTTACTGTTGCCGTCCGGGTTCAGATCGTACAGCTCCATTTCCTGCGTTTCCAAATTATAGCGCCCCACCTCGATACCTGCCACGGGGTCTTCAAAGGACAGGTACAGCCACCCCTCATGCACCATAAGGCTCGTGGGGTTCCTGATACTGTTGTTCATAGAGTCGAATACCCGCCCCAGCGAGCCCGTCGCCGGATCGTATGCATGAAGAGTGGTGATCCCTGCACTGAAGCGAGCCCCGAAGTAGAGCCGCCCGTCGTAGGGCAGTAATTGCGTGATGCTGCTACTGGCGTCCAGCGGATTGATGTCCGCAACGAGTGCGGCGGTACCGTTGGCAGGATCATACCGGTGCAGCTCCCGGCCATACTGCCCGTCATCAGCAGTAAAGTACAACTGCCCGTTGAGTTCGGTCAGGTTGCGAGGGTCAGAACTGGCAGGTTCCTGATTGATATCGCGCTCCAACGTCAGCTGGGCGGAGGCCGACAAAACGATCAGGCAAAGAACAGTGCTCAATAGTGTCTTCATCAGTTCTTGGGTAATGATTAGACACCAAAGATACCGCCTGCTGCGCTGCCCTTTCTATAGGAATTCATAGAGGTGATGGCCGGGCGGGTGTTTTTTGTTGGGCACTACCAGCCCCAGGTGCCGGGGCCACCTTTGAACGGGCCCACAATTTTGGAAGTGATCCACCCACCGTAGAAGTCGCCTTCCTGTGCCTGCACCCGCTCATTGCCAACGTAGCACTCGTCTACTTTGCTGGGATAGAAAGCCAGGTAGCCTTTGATGGGCGCAAAGGCCGGCCGGGGGTCAGGATAACTCCAGGCGACCTGCTGAACGCTACTTTCGCCGACCTTTAGGTCCCAGTACCGCGCTTTGCCTTTGAACTCGCAGTGGGTTTGAAATTTTGGAGATTGTTCCAATACCCCTTCCTTAAGATCTTCCGGCGGTAAATAATACACCGGCGGGTGGCTGGTTTCCAGCACCCGGTAAGCCCGGTTGGTGGAGGCGACGACCTCGCCCTGGTGTTTGATGGTGATGTGAGCGGAGACCGGTTCCAACTTAGGCGGACGGGGGTAGTCCCAGACGCTTTCCTGACCGGGTTTGGGTGGTATGCGTTTCTTATTCATACGCTTGAAACGGGAAAAACAACCGTTGGTTGGCCATCGCATGATCATCCCATGAAAATCACTAGCTTTGCAGGCATCATCATAAGCCGTCGCCCGTGTCCCTACTCAAAAAACTGGCAGGTGAGACCGCCATCTACGGTACGAGCAGCATTCTCAGCCGCTTGCTGCACTTCGTCATCCTGACGCCCTTCCTGACGTACTACTTCACGACGCAGGAATACGGCGTGGTGACGGACCTCTACGCCTGGGCCGCCCTCCTCCTCGTCATCTACACCTACCGGATGGAGACGGCCTTCTTCCGCTTTGGCAGCAAGGAATCGGATATGGAGCGCAGCTTTTCCACGGCTGCCATCAGCCTGTTGGCTTCCACGGCGGTGCTGACGGTGCTTTCCCTGGCCTTTGCCCCCGAAATTGCCCGTTGGCTGCACTACCCCGACCGCCCGGAGTACGTCCGCTGGTTTGCGCTCATCATTGCTTTTGATGCCCTGGCAGCCATTCCCTTTGCGCGCCTGCGCCTGGAAAACCGCCCCATCCGCTTTGCGGTGATCAAGACGCTGAATATCCTCGTGAATATTTTCTTTATTTTTTTCTTCCTCAAAATCTGCCCCTGGCTCCTGGAGCAAGGGTACGAATGGGCAGGCTGGCTGTACAATCCTGAGCGGGAAATCGGCTACGTCTTTCTGTCCAACCTGCTGGCCAGCGGGTCGGTCCTGCTTTTTTTGGCGCCCCTGCTGCTTAAGGCACAATGGACCTTTGAAGCCGGTCTCTGGAAGCGGATGCTCCGGTACGCTGCCCCGCTGATCGTGGTGGGCGTGGCCGGGATTGTCAATCAGTTTGTGGGCATCCCCCTGCTGAAGGAACTCGCTTCTGATGATATGGACTACAATATCGCTCAGGTCGGCCTGTACGGGGCTGCCGCCAAACTGGCCGTGCTAATGAACCTCTTCACGCAGGCCTTTAACTACGCTGCCGAGCCCTTCTTCTTCCGCAATGCCGCCCGGGAAGACAAGAGTACGCTTTATGCGCAGGTGGGGCAGGGCTTCACCCTCGTGGGCTGCCTGGCCTTCGTGGGCATCATGCTGTATATGGATGTCATTCAGTACTACCTCGGAGCTGACCTGCGGGGCGGTCTCGCTGTGGTCCCATTCCTGCTGATGGCCTACCTTTTTCTCGGGCTCTATTATAACTTCAGCATCTGGTACAAACTCGCGGACCGGACCATTATCGGCGGGTATATTGCCACTGCCGGCTCTGTGATCACAATTGGGCTGAATGTCTGGCTCATCCCCCGGTACGGCTACCTGGCACCGGGATTGGCTGCTTTGGCCTGCTACAGCTTCATGGCAACTGCCAGTTATCTGACGGGGCAACGGTATTACCCTATCCACTATCCGGTGGGCCGAATGGCGCTATACATTCTGGGGGCAATTGCAGTCTACGCGCTGAGCCTGCTGCTGCAAAAATCCTACGCGCCGGGCCTTGCTGCCGGGCTGGCGCTGAATACGGTTTTATTGCTGGGCTATTTGTCCTTCCTTGCAGTGTTGGAAAGGGATGGGTTAAAGCGGGCATTGGAACAGCTGCGGAAACGTTAGGATGATGTAGAATATCAGGAAATCGGGTACTTGTTTTGTGATCTTCTACTCGGCTGAGGGTTCGTCACTTGACTTGAAATGACAAACCCGCTATACTTGTTCTAGCAGGCCAGATGTCCCTATTATTCTCATTTCTTTGAATTCAAATTTGAACTGCCTATTTTTGAATTTAACATTTTCCAAAATGTAGATTAAGTCAAGAATAAAACCCTCCAAAAATGCGCGCTCAACGATTAAAAAATATTGCTTTTCTTTCAATTCGGCTAATTGTAAATAAGGGCAGCTACTCCGTCATGTTTTTGTTTATCGTCTTCTTTAGCCGACCAACAAAAGGGGATGGCCAAAATATACCGTTGGATTCATTAGCGCACTTTTCTTCGGCTATGGAATTGGAAAGCTTTATCTCTGACAGTTTGATGCTGTACCCTAAAAGCTCATTCAAAGACATGAAGAATGTCCTTTTAAAAAGGTCTCTACTCAACAAATCAATAACTCCAAATACTATTCGATCCTTCTCTGAGCTTTACGGTCGAGAGATAGGCCCTTTAGAGCTTGTGCCTTTTTTGGAAAAATTACGGAGTTTAACCGTAGAGAACGACCAACTTGACAAGGCTGTTTTGTTTGCAATAACATCTGACATATTGAAGTTCTCAGAATATCAATATCCTTCGACTGATGAAAAATTTGATTCAATAACGATGAATTGGTATGCTTCACGAAAGTATTTCTATGGACAGTTAGTGTTGTTTCAGGAAATGAATTATTATATGGGGATCCATTCTGCTAAGCATAACCATATTGATGATGCAGAGAAGGCACTGCATTCTGTATTCATGGTGCGACCATTTCTTATTTCTACTGGGGATCAGCCAAGAGGTAGTGGATGGGATGACAACATGAAGAATTTATTTGAGATACAAAAGAAAGCATTCTTGGCTTTGGCGAAACTATACGCTGAACACCCAAATGAAATAGAGGATGTAGAAGTTAAATTCGGAATCTTAAGGGGTAAAGGGTTTTTTTATATTTATTTGGAACCTGAAATCCGTCCTATATTTAATAAATATTTAAAAATGGCAGGACAAGAAATTATACTTGAACCAAGCTATCAAATGAAACCTGATTCCAATTGATCCTTAGTTAGGCCCCGAGGAAGCGCTTGTAAACAGTTGCGCTGAAGTTCAAATGGCAATATTTCATCAAAATAGAATCTAGGAAGTTGAGCGCAACTGCGCTTTGTATTACTTACGGCTGTCTTTTGGCTGTCAGGTCGCGACTCCAAAGTCGCCACCTGACTTGGAGTGAGAAGAGCTAGGGCAAACGTACCAAAATTTGAATGCGGTTGGAGCACGTTTGGAACATGTCGCGGAACACGTAAGAGCGGGTGGCGGCTGCCGAAATTGCATGTTCGACGGAGGAGCCTGCCTGCCAAGCGAGTTGGCGAGCAGGCAGGTTTGCGAATTTCTAGCGTTTTTGCTTCGTTTTGGGTCCCGGTGCACTGGGACAAAATGAAGAGCCCCGCCCATACGGGCCCGTACGTGGCTGGCTTGAAGCGAAGAACAGACTAAATCGCCATGCCCGAGAGCCTTCATCGCCCTTTTTTATGAAAACTTAGTTTGGTGCGTTTGGCCTAGAGAAGAGCTGAGGCAGTTGCGAAAGTGAGGGAATCCGCGTATTTCCATGCAAAGTAAGTGATGCGGATTAAATGTCTCCCCAATGGATAGCGCCGCCTATTTTCAGCTTGATGAAGAGACCGAGGGAAAAATTGAGTTTTACAAGGGTAAGGTTTCTCCTGTTGGGCCTGGAACGATCAACCATGCTTTGGTTAGCGGTAATATTTATGCCGGGCTGCGTTCAGCACTGAACTGTGGAAAGGCGAAGTGTCAGGCTTTTGGCAGCCAAGTGCGCATCCACATCGAAGCCGTCAACGCCTACGTTTATCCCGATGCCTCCATTGCCTGCCCGCCTTTGAATACTGTATCGGAGCCCGCAGAAGCCATTGCCAACCCCATTCTAATTGCAGAGGTGTTATCGCCTTCCACCGAAAGTTACGACCGGGGCGGGAAATTTCACCGGTATCGCCAATTGGATTCCCTTCAGGAGTATGTGTTGATTGACAGCCAATCGCATACGGTGGAAGTGTATCGGCGAAAAGGAGACTTGTGACAGATCGTGGTCTTCAGCGGGTTCGAACAGGAAGTAGCGCTTGGCGCCATCAACGGCAGCCTGAGCATGGAAGCCATCTACAGCGGGGTGGAACTATAACTTCGGCGTACTGTGGTACACCACCAAAAAAACCAGCAACACCCGCATCGGCAAAGGCACTTCCTCCGACAATTCATCCACGATGATCCAGTCCCGCAGGTCGCCTTCGTAAGCGGTGTACATCTCAAACCAGCCGTGGCGTTCGCTCTGCAAGGCCCAGTCCTCTGCCAGGTTTTGGTAGCGGGTACGCAGGGTGACGGTATGCGTACCATCGGTGACCCGCCATTCCCGGAAGTTATTGCGGAAGATCGTCCGGGCCGTTGCGATAGCATTATCGCCCCTGGCTTCCCACTCGTTGGGGTTGTCAGGCCACTTTTGCCGGATGGTGCCTACGCCCTCCCCGATGCGGTACTGCCAGCGGCTCCAGTCGTCCTGCGCCACGGAGGCCAGGCGCAACTCGCCCCGGCTTTCCGTTTCGGTGGTGAAGATATCCCACTCTGCGAAGCTATCGTTCCAGCGGGTGGCCATGCCGGTCAGGGCAGCGGTGTCAGTCAGGGGTTTGGTGAGGGGCGTTTGGGCAGGCAGGGCAGCGGTTGTGCAGAGCAATAAAAGGACAGCGTGAAATACCTTCATAATTAGTGGTTTGAAAAGAAACGTAAATGGCGGCCGCTCTGTTTTTCAGTCTACTCTTTTCTTCCTTGAAACATTCAGTCAAAGTTATCCGTAAAACAAACTGTTTATCAGCGAATTACCCCCGCTGCAGACTGTTAAACAATTGGCAGTCCGCATAAGCTGCTGTATCTTTGCGCCCACAATCAAAAAGCCTATGCTCCGTCAGTTCCTGACTGGAATTTTTGAAATCACGCATGGCATTATGCTCACGCTGCTCTTTGCCGGAGCCGTAATAGTGGGGCTTTATGTCTATCAGAACCGCTGGGATGAAGTATCGGAGCTCCCGGTTATCCGCGAAATGTCGGGCAACTACCGGCAGGGGCTGCAAGCCATCGGCGGCTTGTCGGGCCTGGCCCTGGAGCGGTATGAAAATACAGCGGGCCACACGCCGGATGTACGCGCTAAACTGCCGGACCTCGCCCGTGCCTGGAATGCAGAAGACATCCTCCAAAAGCTTCGTTTCTCCAAATCAAAGGCCCGGCAGGCGAAGATTTTTACCCAGTATGTTGATGCGCACGCAGAGACTGCCCTGCGGGATATGCTCCTGCACCGGGTGCCGGCCAGCATCAAACTGGCGCAAGCCTTGCTGGAGTCCCGGGCCGGGCAGTCCGACCTGGCACGCAATACCAACAACCACTTCGGCATTAAAGCCCGCCCTAATGCTAATGCCCGCCAGAAAATCCGCGAGCGCCGCTACGCTGATTTACACAACCGCGAATTCATCCCCGTAGCACCCGCGATCGGGGCCTGGCGCTTCCACGACGACAATACCTACGACCGGTTCGAAACTTACCAAACGGTAGCCGACAGCTACGCCCGGCATACACAGCTACTGAACCGCAGCTGCACCCTGGGCCATACTGGCTGCTATGCCTGGATCTGGGACCGCTACCCCCCGGGGCAGGAGCATGACATCCGGGAAGCAGCGGCCGCCTTTTACCACCGGTCGGGCATTGCCGCTACTGATTTTTTTGATGGAGAAACAACCGTACCCTACTACGCGGCCTGTGCCGCCGGGCTGAAAATGGCCGGCTACGCCACAAGCCCGACCTACCATAAAAAAATTACTTACATCATCGAGACCTACGAGCTTTGGCGTTTTGACCTCGCCCTGCTCAAGGCTTTTGAATAAAAATTTTCTCAACTCTCAATATTTAAACCATGAGTAATCAACACCGCAACAACAGCAGCCTCAGCGGCCTGCTCAAACTATTGGGGGCTATTTTTGCCCTTATCCTGATCATCGGCGCACTGGATAAAGCAGGCGTCAAAGTGGTCATGCCCGATAAAGCCCAGGGCGATATTTACGAAAGCAGCCTACTGCCCCGCACGGAAGCCGCTGCCGAAACCCCGGACTACAGCCGCCCTAAACCGCCTGCAAATTATACACCACGCAGCGCACAGCCCAGCCGTTCCGGTGCTTCAGCCGGCCTTACCGCTACCGATATCGACAACTTTCTGGACCAATTTGCTTCAAGTGCCCGTAAGCAGGCCCTGGAGCAAGGGGTCCCTGCCGGCATTACCCTGGCTTACGGCATCGAAGAGCTGAAACGCGGGCAGCGCATCGACTCCTGGGAAGACTTTCGGGACAAGGTTGTGCAGCCACTGGCGCGGCTCAAGCAGGAGGTGCCAAGAGACGCCCTGAGCCGCTACTTTAAATACTCCGCCAACAGCCAACGCTGGGCACAGGGCCTGGGGCGGTATTCCCGTCACGCAGAACAGCAGCTCCTCGGTAACTTACATACCTTCAACCTGGAAGCGGAAGACGAAGCCGTTACTGAAATCCTGCTCCAGCAACCGGAAGACGCCGCCCGCGCAGCAGAAGTCGCCGATGAAGTAACCGCTAAGATCGTAGGGCGTCATAATAAAGGCAACCGTACCGAACAGGAAACAGCCCGGACCCCCGAAACGGGTACTAAAGCCTGGCGCAACTTCTACGAAGAGGAAGTGGGGCATGAGGTGGCTAAGGAAATTGCCCGCAAAAAACTGCGTAGTGGTCAGTACATAGGCGAATCTGATATGGAAGCCCTCATTGAAGAAACCAATCAGGAGACCGAGACTTCTATGCAAAACAACATCGGGCTGCTGGGCCGAAAAGTTAATCGCAACCACAAAGAAGCCGCGCAAAAACTGGATATCACAGACCCCCGTAATGCACAGGCACGGGAAGAACTGTACCAGCAAAAACTCCGGGAACAGGGGTATGTGAAAGGGAACAGGAAGTAGCAAGTCGGCCAATGGCCCGCTGAGGGTGTTAATATTTGTATTTTAGGCTACTTTCAGCACAATAAATATAGGATAAATCTTATATTTGTGGCTGTTTCTACACAAGACGACCTGATCAGAAGTGCCGGCGCGGTGTTTTTCGCCCCGTTTGCCCTTCAAACCTGAGCCAAACAACATTAAGTTCGTAAACCAACTCAACAGCCAGGTTCATACCATGAATAAAAAATCCACCCTACACCCGGTGGGTACAAGTATCAGGCGGCGCTATGCTTTTTTACCGAAACATAGCTGCGCTTATCAAGATTGAGAACATCCATACGGTGCTCTTCGGAGCAACAGAGAAAACAAAATGCCCGTTTTTGCGTATAACTTCGCTTGGAGCGTGTTGGGATTTGGGAAGAGCAGCCCGAAGTGTAAAACCCCAACAAACTCTTAAAAGGCAGTTCTATAGTGAGCCACTATGAACCAACATGTTTGTGATAACAATTTTGATTTTCAGGCGCAATTTGCCCTTAATTATAGCTACTCGATATGAATAAAACATTGATCTACCCTTTGGCCATGATCACCGCCCTTTTGCTAGGGCCGGTAAGCAACTATGCACAGGACATCTTCGACGGGCTCTTCGAGAAGGAGCAGCCCCGCTTTTTTGCCCAGATCCAGCCTACTATGGTGCCGGGCGAAGCACAGTTGATCTTCCACTTCACCCATAGCAAAGCCAGCGAGGTGGAAGCCTCGGTCTGGATTACCGATTTGGGCGCCAACCTGCAAGATCCCGAAAGCAAGGAGATGGTCAGCGGGCTGCGCACCCTGGGCAACCGGAAGCGGGACACCATCCTGCTCACAGGCCTGACCAACCGCCATTTTTATAATGTTGGCGTCGATTACCGGGTAAAGTCGCCCCTGCCCAGAAAATTTGAGTCCACTCTCGTGCGGGAGCAGTTCCGCTACGAGGGCACGCCCGGGCAGCCGGTGGCACAACAGCAGCCCCCAACGCCCGCCGCGCCCAACCGCGACTGGCAGGCGCGTGCCGCAATACCCGCCCCGCAAACCGCTGCTCCTGACCGACAGCCTTGCCAGGAACCCCAGCTCAACCTGCGCATAGACCCCGCCGGCTACTGTGACCGCCTGAACCGGCCTGCCGTTATTGTGTCCTGCTCCAATTGCCAGGGCACCACCTGGGACTTCCTCGTAGAAGTCAAAGCCAACGATGGCAAGTGGTTCCCTACCCGGGCTGATGGCCGCCCGCAGGCTGCCCTCGGAATGGCCCCGCGCACCGAGCCGCTCTGCCTGATACCGAACAACACCTACGAGCTTCGTGTACTCGCCTGGGGGGAAAATTGTGCCCTGCCCGTAGTCAAAGAACTCGGCACAACTATTCAGGTGGGGCCACGCAATGTGCAACAGCCCACCGTTCAGCCTTACGCCCAATCCAGCCCAAGCCCTTACCGTACGCAGCCCGCTGCTCCGGTTAATGCGCCTGAAGTTTGCGGCGTCTCCGGCACTGCTACCCTTATCGGCAGTACCGTCCGCGGAAGCCTGCAGCTGCCGGGCAACTCCGATTGCACCGCCCTGAACCCATACGCCGAAATCGCTTACATCCATCCCGGCTACCGGGATATCAATATGGGCAAAGTCAGCCTTTACCCGGGCCTCGATATGCCCTTTGAACTCGACCTGGATCAGCGCGACATGCAGCGTGGCATCCACACCCTGCGGGTTACCATCTACATGCCACTGCCGGACCTGCCACGCCCGGTCGCCGCAGAAACCTTTTGGATACGTGCCGAAGAACAAACCGGCGCAACAGCAGATCGTGGAGCCGTCATTCCCGATTTGGAAAATCGCCTGCAGCAACGCCCGGGCGCTTATGAGCCACAGCCTGATGCCTACAGTCAGTCGGCCGATACGCCTATGCGGGGCACCATCGGCACCCAAGGCATTGAGCGTACTAATGACGATCTGTACATCGATCAGGCACTGCTCGAAGAACAAGCCAATACCATCAGCGTGACTGCCACCGACCCGAACTGTACGCCGATTCAGGACCTGCAACTGGTCTACAGCCCCACTCAACCCGACCGCCCCCTCTACCTGAGCTGGCTCAGCCCCCGCTGCTGCCAGGAACAGGGCTGCAAATACACCGTTTGGGCAGGGCCGAGCCCCGACAAGCTCAGCCTCGTTGTAAACGGACAGAAAGCAGGCGCACAGGTTAGCGAAATCCTGAATAACCTGCCTGCCCGCCACAACTACTTTGAGGTGGCAGTAGAAACCACCAATGGCGCACGCAAAGCGGCTTATGTGCCCGGAAGCGGCCCTATCTACGGTATCGAGGCGGTGCTGGACTACCACGATCAGTTTAAGCCTCAGAAAAGTGACCCCGTACAAGGGCGCATGTCTTCCGATACACAGGAAAAGGGCGCAAACGGAGACCTGTCCAACCGTATGCAGGTCCCTGCCCGCCCAGTGGCCATGGAAAGCAACCCGCTGCAGCCGAAAATGCCGATTGCTAAATTCCGGCCGTGTAAATATCAGCGGGAAACCACCGTTAACGCAGACTACCCTATTCAAACCGGGGAAACAGTCACTATTGATTATGCCTTCACAGAGCCCGACCATCAGTTTACACTCTACCATCAGCCCTTTGGCAGTGCCGAGTGGCAATTGGCACCGGGCACTACCGAACTGCAGTCCAAGCCCAGCTTTGAACTGCAAGCCACCGACTACCACGCCGGCAAATACCTGGTGCTGGTGTACAAGGACTCCAAAAACTGGGGCTGCCTTTCTGCACCGCTTAGCGACCCCATCGAGCTGAATGTGATGCGATAGTATAGCGTAGCGCAACGGGCGTCCAATGTGCCCGTTGCGCTATTCCACACCTTCAATGGCAACGCTGCTCCACCCCAACCTTGAAAAACAAACGATTATGAGAAAAACAAGCTTCGTCCCCATCGGGATGCTGCTACTCTTATGCCTTTTGCCTGCTTTTGAAGCCACGGCCCAGCGCCTGGCTGTCCGGGGTACCGTGACCTCCTCTATAAACGGAGAACCGGTCAAAGGAGTAAAGGTAACACTGAATACCAGCACAGAAACCGCACAAACGGGAAAGGATGGCAGCTACATCATCAACGTAGACCAAAACTTTTTCAATCCTACGCCCACACCCACGCTGACTTTCGCCCACCCCGACTACGAGGAGCAATCCATAGCGGTCATCGGGCGCAAGCGGGTCGATGTATTGCTCCGCTCCACCGATGTAAAGGGCACGGAGTCTTTTGCCACCAATCTTGCGCTGCCCCGTACGGTTACCACCTTGCCCTTTGCGGCAACCCTGCTGGATGAAGCTACGGTACAACAAAACCGGCCCAACCGGCTGAGCACAGCTTTAGCGGGGCGGGTTCCGGGCCTGCGGCTGCTGCAGGCTGGCGGTCAGGCCGGGCAAGCTTTCGACCTCCAATTGCGGGGCATCAACCACCTCTCCGGCACCCAACAACCCTTGTTGCTCGTAGACGGGATCTTTATGGCAGATGGCAACCTGCTCGATATCAACCCGGAGGATGTCGCCAAGGTGGAAGTCCTCAAAGGGGCTGCCGGGGCCGCTGCCTTTGGGGCGCAGGGCGCTAATGGCGTCATACAGGTCTTCACAAAAGACGGTTATGAACTCGCAGACGGGCAAACACAGGTTACCTATCGGACCGACTATCAGGTGAGTGATGTACAGGAAAATTATCCCGTATTGACGTTTACCAACCGGGAAATTCTGGACCCGTCCGGCCCGCAGCCGCTGCTCGGACCGGCGACGTCTGCCAACACCTATACCAATCCCCTGCCCAACCTGCAGGATTATGAAGGCGCTTACCTCTTTGAACGGCGCAGCCTCCGCTCCAACTCACTAACAGTGACTGGCCGGACCGGCGGCACGCACTTCCGGGGCTCGGCTCAGCGCTTTCGGGACGAAGGTGTCATACCGGGGCGGGACGGCTACACCCGCCACGCCTTTCGGGCCAATTTGGGGCATCAGGCCGGCGACCGGCTGAAAGTGCGGGGCAGTGCCTACTACGTGAGCAGTCAAAATGATGCAAACGCTGCGCAGGGCGCCATCCCCGGCAACCCCGTTGCCAACACGCTGCTCCTGACGCCCATGTTCGACCTTGATGCCCGCAATGAAGAAGACGGGACCTCTCTGGACTGGGACATCGACAATACCGGAGCACGTATTACCAACCCGCTTTACCTAAGGCAGCAACTACAGCAGGAAATGCGGCACAGTCGGCTAATGGGTACTTTTGGGGGCACCTTTGAGGCTGCAAAGTGGCTTTTCCTGGATTATGCGGCTACCCTGGACCGCAGCACAACCCGTCAGCAGCGCTTTATCGATAAAGGCTACCTGAGCACGAATGTGCCGGCAGGGTTTGGCCCTCTGACTACAGCCGGCGTGCAGGGCAGCAACGGAGGAGGATTGGAAAACGCCCAACAAGACCAACAGTACTTTACCTCCACCCTGAGCCTTTTGCTCCATAAAGACTGGATGGGCTTCAATACCGCTTTCCGGGCCGGGCTGCTTTACGAAGACCTCGACCGTAGCTTTGAGCTCATGCGGGGGGAAAACCTGGCCGTTGCCGGTAACCGCTCCCTGGACAACCCGCAATCCGAAACCAATATCTCTTCTTTGGCAGAGGAAATGAACAGCTACAGCGGTTTTGTACAAGCTGATGTGGACTTCCGCGACCGCTACATTTTCAGTGCGGCGGCCCGGGCCGAACAGTCCACCCTCTTTGGAGCAAGCGTAGACTGGCCAGCCTTCTACCGGCTGGGGGCTGCCTACCGCCTCAGCGAGGATGTCAATCTGAAAATCTTTCAGGAACTCAAATTCCGGGCAGCGATGGGCACCGCAGGCATACGTCCCGCCTATCAGCAACGGTTTGAAACGTACGAACTGGTCAACGGCAGCCTGAGCCGGCAAACCATCGCCAATGATGCCCTACAGCCCGCCCGTACGCAGGAACTGGAAGTGGGCATAGATATGACGGTCTTCAAAGCCTTTACGCTATCGGGTACGTACGTGCAGTCCACCACGGAAGATCAGATTTTGTTCCAGCAATTGTCAGGAGGCGCGGGTTTCGAAGGGCAATGGCGCAATGCAGGTACCGTAGAAGCCGACATTTACGAAGGCAGCTTGCAGATCGATTTCAAAAAGCTATTCCGCATTCCCGGCCGTAAGGTGCGCTGGGACATTCAGGCCACGGGGCAACGCATTGAGCAACGGGTAGCCGCCCTCGCCATCCCCGCCTACGAGACCGGCCCCGGCTGGGCTAATACCGACCTGTTCCGCATTGAAGAAGGGCAGCCTCTCGGCATTATGGTAGGGCAGGCTTTCGCCCAAACGCCCGATGACCTGTCGGGCAATCCCGACTTTAACCCCTTTGAGTACACGACCAATGAGCGGGGCTTTATCGTACAGCAGGACCTGCTCGGCACCCCGGGCGAAGTCCCTGTGCTGATCACCGATGAAAACGGCGCGCCCGTGCAGCAGGTCATTGGGGACATCAACCCCGATTTTCAATTAGGTATTGCCCATACCTTTGCCTACGGTGGTTTTGAACTTTTCGCCCTGTTTGACTGGCGCAAGGGCGGCGATATTTACAACTACACCAAGCAGTGGATGTACGCCAATGAACGCCATGCCGACCTGGGCGCATCCCCTGAACTGCCCGCTACCTTCTACGGGCCACAGGGATTGTCTGGCAACTTAACCCCCAACGCCTATTTTGTGGAAGATGGCTCCTACTTTATGCTTCGGGAAGCAGCCATCAGCTACACCTTCACGCCGGAGCGGCTGCCGGCACTCCGCAACATCTTTGAGGAGATCCGCTTTAGCCTGATCGGGCGCAACCTGTTTACCCTGACCGACTACAGCGGCTACCATCCGGCCCTGACAACAGCCACCGGCGGTAATCCGCTCAGGCAGCGGCAGGACGGGACCCCCGGCAGCAGTGCCGCAAGTCCTGGCGGCAACCCTGCCCTGTTTGCCGTCGATTTCTTTAACCATCCGCTGCGGCGCCACCTGGGCTTCAGCGCACAAATAACGTTCTGATATGCCACGCAAATTTACCTTCTCCATACTGACCGTACTGCTGGCCAGCTTCTGGTCCTGCGAGTCGCTGGACAATGCCCCACAGCTTACGCCCGACGGGCAGCAGGTGATCAGCAAGGGCGCCGACCTACAGGAAGCCCTGCGCCGGGGCTATGCTACCTGGTGGGGCAGCATCCACAGCCCGGAGCCCGCTGTTGCCCTGGGTGTTACCGCTGATGCTTACGCTTTGCCCTGGGACGACTTTGGTGCGGCTGCCATGGGGCAGGAACCACGCCTTTCTTACCGCAACCTCAACTCCGAGCCCCTCGGTTACCGGGCGATTGTGGAGGTGCCCTGGTACGGGTGCCTGCAGGCCGTAGCAGATGCCAATGACGTCCTCAGTGCCTTATCACAGGGCGTGAGCATCGATCAAAACGGGCCGCAGGACCAATCGGTGCGAGCAGCCGCCTATGCGCTGCGTGGACTGAGCTGGGGCTACCTGTCCCTCTGGTTTGATCAGGCCCCGGTTGTCGATGAAAATACTAAGTTGGGCGCTCCCATCGACTTCATGCCCTACCCGGCGGTGAATGCCCGGGCTATAGAAGAGCTGGAAGCGGCCATTCAGCTGGGCGAAGCTAATGGCATTGATTTCATCCACAATTACTTCAACGGGCTACCGCTGGACGGCACGACCTTTGCGGAGCTGGCCCATAGCTATACCGCCCGCTTTTTGGCGCAAGCCGCCCGCACATTGGATGAGAATGAGACCATCGACTGGACTGCTGTCCTGACCCACGCGGAGCAAGGCTTGTCCTATGACTTCGCCCCTAATGCCAACGATGTTCAGTGGAAGAGTTACCAGCAATACACCCTGGCGGATACGGAAGCCGGACCTTTCTGGGCACGCCTCGACCAACGGCTTGTAGCTGCCTTCGACCCCAATCAGCCCGCCCGCTACCCGCAGGTGGAAGCCAATGGCGATGCTCCCCTATCTGAAACTCAGGCCACCTCCGGGGATGCGCGCCTGACTTCCGACTTTGTCTACAGCCCCGTGGTGGGCTTTCCGGCAGAGCGGGGGGAGTGGCACTTTTCCCACTATCGGCATAGTCGGCAGGTAAGTCAGCCAGGCTTGTTTGGCAACGGCAGGACCGGGCCTATGCCCACCTTCCTCAAAGCTGATAATGACTTGCTTAAGGCTGAAGCCCTGCTGCGCACCGGACAAACTGCCGCTGCGGCCAGTGTGATCGACGCCGGTTCCCGGACCGTCCGCGGCAATTTGCCGCCCCTCACTGCTGCCGCCTCTTACTTTGCGGTGGAAGAAGCCCTGCTCTACGAACGCGCCATTGAGCTGTTCAATACCGCCCCCGGCAACCTTTGGCTCGATCGCCGCCGGATGCGCCCCCGGGAGGGATCAGAAACAGTGACCGCGCTGGGTGGCTTACAATGGGGCACACCGGCACAGCTGCCGGTGCCTGCTTCTGAGTTGCGTATCAATGGCATGGAGGAGTATAGCTTTGGGGGCGAGCAGGACCCGCAGGGGACGGAGCAGTTTTTTTATTGAAAAATAATCCAGCCGTCCGAAAGATACCGTATGTCAACATGTAAGGAGTGAAATGTACTTCCTGAAAAGAAGGCATTTCGTGTGAATCTTCCGGCACCGGCGTGTAGGAGCAGGCCGGGCTGGGATTGAGTAAAAGTTGCTATTGTACTTTGGCTCAATTGATGCAGTGGTGCGGAATGTGCCACTGCTTTTGTTTGTCGGGCCACCTCACTTTATGGCATCCGCCCAATCGGGCAGGGGCGCTTCCAGCAGCCGGCGTTCTTTAGTCCGCTCATCGAAGAATTCCAATTTCCAGGCGTGCAGCATAATGTGGTGTTCCTGATAGGGCTGAGCGGCACCGTAGTGCAAATCACCAATAACCGGGCAGCCTTCGGAAGCGAGCTGTGCGCGGATTTGATGGTACCTTCCCGTGAGGGGCTCCAGCTCCAGGAGCGTTTGGTGATCCGGAGTGGTGGCCAGTACTTTGTAATTCAGCAGGCATTCCCGTGCTTTATCCACAGGAGCGGTGTGCACAATCGCCCGCTTTGCAGCCCGGTCTTTTTCCAGCCAATGGTGCAGGGTGCCCTGTTCGGACGGCGGGGGCTGACTGACCGCAGCGAGGTAGGTTTTACGAACGTCTTTTTCCGAAAACTGTCGGTTGAGCTTTCGCAGAACGCTCCGGTGCTTGGCCACCAGGACGACACCGGTCGTTACCCGGTCTAATCGGTGCACAATACCAACGTAAGGGGTACGGCGCTCCGCTTCCATATGCGCATATACCAATGACTCCACCGAAGGGCCAAAAGGATTGCGCTCTACCTGAATACCGGCTGGTTTGCTGACTACAATCCAGTCTTTGGTTTCTTCGATGATGTGTATTTGCAAGGTGTATATTTTACTGGCGTTTATTAATATAGTTTTGTACAGGTCATGGGTTAGGATTTTTTGCCAGATCAAGACCTGTCCCGCAAAGTAGCGGGAGCGCGCCCGCAACGGCCCGGCTATGTGCCGTGCGACGTTAGGAGCATGGATGTCATCGCCTGTGTGTGTGCCTGGAATGCACATCCATCGCTATAAAGGTAGCGATTTCTCTTGGTGGTGCAAGTCCACCGGTAGCGAGTTGGTGAAGCTACCGGCGCCAACCGCAAAGCCTGCCCCGCACTTTCTGCGGGGGGGCGTTTAGCTTCGCTGATCGTCCCTTCGGTCCTCGGAGTTGGGGTGATCCGAGGGCTGACCCGGAGTGCAGCGGAGAGCATGACCGCAGGGAATAACTAAACGTGACTACAAATACTGGTACGGAAGAACAGAACTTAGCGTAGCGATCTCACGCTGGCCTTAGGCCGAGTAAATCGTATAAGAGGCTTATCAGAGTGGTCGAGGCAGCACATCATGTCAAAGGCCGTAGCCAATAAACTCCGGGAAGTAGATAGGGCCGGGATTAGTAGAAAGAGGGGCTAATAGAAAGGGGCCCCATCTCCTTTCTTCGCAGACCCAGGGAGGTCTTGAACCAGGTTCGGTATTCCTATAGATCAAGAAGTCAGCCGAAGGCATAGTAGGGAGCCAAACCTGATGTGGTACAGAAAACCGTGTTGTGAGTATTGCCTACACAGAGAGGGTAGCCTGAAGGCCTAGCCGGTGTAAAGAGTGGCTAATGCTGTCTGACGAACCGCTTAGTACGAGACCAGTACGCTAAGAGCGGAAAATCCTTCCCGCAAACTGTGGGACAGGCTATTTAGCTAAGGCTAAACTCCGGTTTTCGTGCCCCTGCCTGCCTGGCAAACCCGTTTGGCAGGCAGGTCGTCTAACCAAAAAAATGGTTAGTTTTCGACTAGAAGACAAAAGTCCCAACACGCTCTAAATTGCCCGCCACCGGGACCGCCACGGCCCCAAAAAGGCCTATTGATTACCCTATAGTGCCCGCTTCCACCGCTCGGCTCCGGTTTCGTGCAACACCAGAGCGTAAAGTCTTGGCTTGCAGCCCACTTTTGCTCTTAGCTGTCCTAAGGATTGGGGTAAGATCAATAGTCCAACAACTCAAGATTCACAAATTTTGGGTTGTCAGAATATAATTGTCGGCTGCTAAACTTATCTTTATTGCCGCTAATTTTATCCCTATAAAACGCTATAACAATGAAACAAGAAGAAATGAGTAAGTTGACCACTGAAGAACTCAGACAAAAAGAAAGAAATCATAAAAGTTTAGTAGCTATCTTTTGGTGTAACTATTTAGGTCAATTTGCAAAATAGCGAGAAAATAGCGAACTAGCACAGGTGAACAAAGACGAGATCATAGCGCAACAGGCTGAGCAAATAGCGAAGCTGGAATCACTGCTGGCAGCAGCGCTGGCTCGTATTGCAGCCCTGGAAGCTCAGCTGAAAGCCAATAGCCGGACTTCGTCGCGGCCTCCGAGCAGCGATGGGCTGAAGAAAGCCCCAGCTTTCCCTCGCAAGAAAGGCGGCAAGAAGGGTGGCCAGTCT
>NZ_JAVJSK010000074.1:0-110627 GCF_040219495.1 Phaeodactylibacter sp.
AGACTGGCCACCCTTCTTGCCGCCTTTCTTGCGAGGGAAAGCTGGGGCTTTCTTCAGCCCATCGCTGCTCGGAGGCCGCGACGAAGTCCGGCTATTGGCTTTCAGCTGAGCTTCCAGGGCTGCAATACGAGCCAGCGCTGCGGCCAGCAGTGATTCCAGCTTCGCTATTTGCTCAGCCTGTTGCGCTATGATCTCGTCTTTGTTCACCTGTGCTAGTTCGCTATTTTCTCGCTATTTTGCAAATTGACCTAAATAGTTACGATTAGAGTTTATTAAGGTAGGTTTTGTATAGGGTATGGATGAGTATTTTTTGCCAGATCAAAGAACGCCCGGAACCTCGTAGCCAAAGCTACGAAGGTGAGGACGAGATGCAGAGCTGGTGAAAAAGACCATTCAGAGACATACAAAATTTGCGTTAATAAACTCTATTATGCATGACTCTCAAAAAAATAGACGATAAGACCTTATTACACATTTCATTTATGTGAATATTTTTTTACTTTTGTAAGGATACTATTATTAAAGCCGATTTTATGGCTTGAGCGCTAATTCCAGCAACCAAATGGCTCTGCCTGCTGAATCAGCAGCTCCGAGAGAGGCAATCAAAGCACAGGTTCAATTAATCCTGCCTTTCCCTAGTCAATCTGAAACTAAATCATTTTACAGCAAAAGAAAGCTCTTCGTCCTTTTTGGCACAGAAATTGTAAATAGCATGAAGAGTTTCTTTAATATGTAAAATAGCTTGATATGAGAAAACAAAAGAACGAAACCGTAACACTAAATCAGGGCGATAGCGATGTCACACTGGATTATGCCGAGCTCCGGAAAGCCGTACTGGTTTTGCGGGCCATCAACCATAAGCTGCGTCAGCGGATTATTGGCTTGCTGGAAGAAAGCGACAGCATGACCGTTACTGATATCTACATCAAGCTGCGGCTGGAACAATCTGTAGCTTCTCAGCATCTCGCAATTTTGCGTCGTGCGGGGGTTGTTGATACAGAGCGGCAGGGTAAGTTTATCAACTATTCGCTGAACCGGGACCGCCTTGCGCAAATTTCCCGCCTGGTTGATGAACTAGCCTCCTGATCCTCATCTCTCAGAAAGAGGTCCCTGTTCTGTTTTTTAAGCTGGTTAATAACTCCATAGCCAATTCCCCCAGTTTGGCTGTGACTGAGGTATGCTTGCCATCCACTCTGACTAATTAGGTTTCTTTAAGACGTAAAAAAGCGGTATCGGACTTAATCCGAAACCGCTTTTTTAATTTCAGGCTTTCTGCTGCTGCCACTTCTGAGCTTATTGGCTCAAGATGATAGGCAGCTGTGAAAGCCTTATCTTATTGGGCTTAATTAATAAGACCAAAGGTCATGCTCGAAGTTGAAAATTTCCTGACGGATGCGCTCAGACTCCATGAGCAGATCCGTACCAGACAGGTAATCTTCCAGGCGCCGGTCAAAGACATTAGACTCTTTATAGATGTAGCTTGAGAAGAAGCGCATCTCAAAGAGATCCTCGTAGCTCATCGGGCTTGAGTCATTGGCGATATTGAATACGCGCTCCCGGGCCAGCACTTCACGTGCTTCAGGGTAGTACACCCAGAACATGGGGCGCTCGTATTTGAAGTTACCGTTATCGTCGAATTCTTCGATGAGTGGTGCAATGCCCAGAATACGGACCTGCAAGGTGGAGGTTTCTTCATCGAAAAACCAGATTTCCTTCAGGCGGAACCGTTTCACATCGTCGGGGTTCACTTCGTTGCGCACCACCTGGAATGTTTCTTCATAGGTTTCGGGGTCTACGGTAGCGATAGTATCTACACTAGCGCCCATAGAGGCGACCTCGTCGGGCGTAAGTGGGATAGAGAACTTATCATCTTCTGTACTGTAAACGGTAATTTCACCAGCTTCTGCAGCTTCCATAAGGATAGTGAAAAACGGGCGCTCAGGATAAGCAAAAGAGAGGTTCATTTTCTCACGTACATCAATGACCCGCCAGATGCGCTTTTCCCAGAAAATATCTGCCTCGCGGATATGGTCATAAGGCAATACCCGCTTTTCGAAAGTCAGGCGTTTTTCTACGATATCATCGAGGGGCTTGTCCGTATTCATTTCCCCAGACTCAGTCATGATGATGTTGTCGGGGGTCTGAGCTGTTACCGGACCAGCGAGGAAGAACATCAACAATCCTAAGCTGAAAAATTTCAGAGCGATCTTCATGGCTGATTTTTTAATAATTAATTTGTTTGAACGAGAATTTGACCACGGCCAAAAGCCTAGTGGATTGATGCGTGAGTGCCTGACCATTTCAGATACAGCATCAGCAAAGGCTCCAAGCCTGAAAAAACGATCCGCTAATTCAGGCTAGTGCACTAGGAGTGCGAAAAATACTGCTTTTCCGATGAAGGACGAAAGTATAGCAGCGGATTAACACCACGTTTTTCCTTTTCGCGCCACCAATGACCGCAAAATAAAAGATCAATCTTAACGGTGCGTTCTTGGGAAATATTCCGGCTCAAATGGACGTATAGTTTTCTACTGCGCACCGCCCTCTTAGATTGACAAATGATTCGAAATCATTTAGAGCGTGTTGGGACTTTAGTAATCGGCCTGCCCCAGTGAACCGGGACACTTTCCTGCTTATACTTCGTCTAACCAAAAAATGGTTAGTTTTCGACTAGAAGACAAAAGTCCAAATACGCTCTTACAGTAAACTAACGGCTATTTCGTGCTTGCTATTTTGCAACCTACGTTAAAATAACAGAATTCTTACTGCACAGATTTTCAATATATTACAAACCCTTTCGGGCCTGGCTGACTACAGCCAGCCCTTCCATTCGAAGAGCTGGCTGAAGCAGCAGATCTGATGAAGGCCGGATAGCCTTACTTAATCTTAAAGACCATGGAGTTGATCGGACGGCCGACCTTATCACCCGGACAACGTGCTTTCACATCATCGAAGTAATAAATATCGCCAGGCTTCGCCTGATTAACCATACGGCGGGAAGCCGCATTGTACCGTGCTCCGGCGTTGATGACCTCGACCGGGTCCTGACGAGCGGCTACGTATACAAGGGTGAAACCCTGAATTGTGCACTGTGCGTCAAAGTCAAAGTTATCCAGGAAGGCACCTACACCACCCTGAGCTTTAAACTCACCGTTACCCATTGCACCACCGCTAGACTTAGACAGACGGGCTACCGGGTCAGGAATACGCTTGATACGGAAATCAAACGTAGTACTTGGCAAGCCCCCACCAGCGAGAATGATCTTTGCTTCTCCCGGACGGTCAGCTGTTACCATATACTTTCCATCTGAACGGTTCAGCGCCCGGATAGAACAGCCGGAAGCCCGTACATTCAGATCGTTGGAAGACACACCGGATGCAGAAACTGAAACGGGGTTGTCCACACCAATGTAAAATACGTTCATCTTATCCGCAGATACTGTCGCAGAGCGGGTACCCACTTCATATTCATAGATGCTCTCGCCTTCTGAAACTTCGCCGGTAAGCGGGTTGCGTACTTCTACCTTCAACTTCAGCTGCTTGTTACCTGTAGAGGTGGTACGGGTGGAGTATTCTGCTTTTCCGCCCTCTCCTACTGGTACAGCGCTACCGTTTACGTAGATGTTGATATCGTTCGGGTTGATCTGAGAGCTGTAAGTACCTACAGAAATCTCAGCGTTGAAAGGGTCGCCCTTGATCACGTAGGCTTTTTCAGCCTGTACAACCGGGAAGAAGGAGTCGAATTCAACCACACGGCCGCCGGCCAGCTCTGCCATACTGTTGATCAGTGCAGCTTCAGAGCTTTTTGCGTTAGACTGCATTTGGCTCATGAGTGGAAGTACTGCAGCAAGCGGCATTTGACGGAACTTAAAGTCCGCCCAGCTTTGCTTGTCTTTGCTTTCCTTCCAGGTTTCATCATCGATACCAAATGGCAGGTTGTTACCGATATTCTTAATCCGGTTTTCAATTTCCGGATCCTTCAGGCCAAAGTCTTTGCCATAGTTACGGAGCAGATCTGTATAGATCTTAACCAGTTGCTCTTTGGTCTTCAGGATTTCGGCTTTCAGTTCTTCACCACGGCCTGCGTCTACGAGCATACGTGTAGTGACGTCCTTGTTTTTCTTGCCCTTAGGCACCACTTTTCCGTAGCTTTCGGTGTAGTCTTCATCATCCACTTCACCGTTTTGGTTGCCGGCCTCGTCGATGAGGTTATCCCGCAGCGTGTTCACGTAGCTGTTGAAGCTTGAAATCGTTTCACGAACCTGATCTACGGCAGGCTCGATAGGGCGGTACTTGGCTTTGGATTCGTCGCTCAGCAAGCTTTTCAGCCCGCTTACTGTTTGCTCCAACTGAGACTCCACAGTTGCGATACTTTCTTTGTTACCATCGTCCAGTGTAAAGAAAGCGTTCATCACCTCGGCCGATACGTTAAGGGCAAGTAGCGCGGTCAGCACCAGATACATGAGGTTGATCATGAGCTGCCGCGGTTCCTTAGGTATTGACATGCTATATAGCTTTTAGAGAATTCAAAAATAGGGATGCGTCAACTCGGATTATTTGCCAACGCTTGACATGGCAGAAATTACGTTGCCGTAAACGTTGTTCAGTTGTGCGTAAGTGCCGTTCAACTGACCAATGTTTTGATTGAGGGCATTGAGCTGCTCTTTGTACTGCTTGGTGTCTTCCAGAGAATCAGACAGATCAGCCATCGCCTCATTGAGCTTAGAATAGAAATTGCTCATTGCTTTGATCTGATCACTTGTACCAGAAAAGTCTACCTCTTGCAACGCTTTGAGTGAAGAGAGGCTTTTAGACATCGTCTGCAGCTCCGATAACATACCACCCAATTGCTGTTCGACGACTTCACCATTTAGCGCAGCAGGTGCGTTTGCGGTGCCGCCGGCAGAAAGTGGAGCGATATTGGAATTGTAATCACTCAGGCCCGGGTACAGCTTATCCCAGTAGTAATCAGGCTCAGGGCCAATAAGACCGAGGAAAAGGAAGATAAATGCTTCAACGGACAGACCGACGATCAACATTTCAGAGGCAAATTCCCAGCTTTCCAGCTTAAAAAGTGCACCCATCAATACTACTGATGCACCGAGACCGATGATCAGGTTTTTAACGTACTTAAACCCTTTTGACTTCAAGAAACTCATCTTGTTCTCTTTTAATAGTTTTGATGATCTAAATTCTTAGCAAATTTGAGAGATCGGCTCTCCCGAACCCTACCACATAATGCCCTGCTCCCGATTGGTTACAGGTTATATTTATTTTTTTCTCTTCTCCTGATTTTTGTAACAGGCACCCAGGTTTATTACAGTGCATAGCTGATAAGGCCAGCGGGATACATTATAAAAAGCCTTGAGAAAGGTAAGGTGAGTACAGGTAGGAGATAACCCAAAAGAAATTGGATGCATGTCTTTCGTGTGAAAGCATACATCCAATTTCAGTGTGGTGTTATCATTAGAAATCGTTCAGTGAACGGCCAAGGAAGGTCAATGCACAACGGAAGCCAATGTAAGACTTGGTTGTATCCTGATATTCCCAGTGGCGCGTACCAGTCTGAAGGAAGTGCGCAACGTCTTTCCAGGATCCACCGCGGATCACCTTGCGCTTGTATGCTTCAGGATCATCGTCCTTGGCATCATAGCGAATGTCCGGGTTGAGGTCGTGCAGGAAGGCGTAAGCGTTATCGTAGTAAGCTGTAACGGTCCACTCAGAAACGTTACCGCTCATGTTGTACAGACCATAATCGTTAGGGAAGTAAGCATCAGCACGTACGGTGTACTGACCGCCATCCTCGGGGTAGTTACCGCGCCCGGGCTTAAAGTTAGCCAGAAGGCAACCCTTAGCGTTACGTGTGTAGTACAAGCCCCAGGGGTACATCGCCAGGTCGTGGCCTCCACGGGCTGCGTATTCCCACTCGTGCTCCGTTGGCAGGCGGAAATCTTCTGAGTTGATTCCGTCACCGCGGGTCTGAGCGTAAGTATTCCAAAGCTTAGTCCGCCAGTAAGCGAACGCATTAGACATGTGCCAGTCCACACCTACCACCGGGTAGTCGTCGAAGGCAGGGTGCCAGAAGTAGTTCCGCGTCATCGGCTCGTTGTAAGAGTACGAGAAATCGCGGATCCAAACCAGCGTATCCGGATAGACATTCACTTTGCGGCGCTGAATGAAAGCGTTGCGTGGTGAACGGCCGTGGTCATGAGCAGCCTTCTGCCAGTCGTACCACTCGTACTCAAATACCAGCTTGCTGGCATCCAGTTCTTTCTTGCCGGCAAAGCGGTCATCGCCCTGATAATACAAATCTTCCAGGGTTTCGTCTTCCCAGTCGACTTCGTATTCCCAGTCGATCCGCTCTTCACCGTCTTCGGTTTCAACGTAGTGGTCGAGGTAGGAGTGAGCTAATGAATCCCGGACCCAGTTTACAAACTGGCGGTATTCGTTATTGGTAATCTCCGTATCATCCATATAGAATCCCTGTATAGAGATTGCTTTCTGACGCTGCACAAACGTATTACTTACGTCTTGGTCAGATGGTCCGATGTGTAACGTACCGGAGGGTACGTAAACCATTCCGTATGGATTAATTCCTTGCCAGTCGGGACGTTCTAGTACGCCAATCAGCTGGCCGTTTTCACTGCTGCCACACGACGCGGCAACAAACACTAGCAGGACTAGTGAAAGCTTGATCAATTGTTTCATGTTAACACCCTTGTTTTCCTTCAGAATATATAATACGGTCTAATAAACGCAGTCGTAAATATAGGCTGTTTGCCTATCTTATCAAAAATTAATTTTTCTCTTTTCTGATTCTACCCACGAAAAGGCGGGCAGCTTACATTTCAAAAAAGGACTGAGAAGTGGTGTGAAGCTACTGTAGTGACGAGATTTGATCTGCCATTTTGCAGCCTGAATAAATCTCACGCTTCACTCGGTTTTTTATGCAGAAAAGAAATTTCCACCCGCTTCAGATGACCTCCATCCGACTGCCGGGCTGCAAAAATCACAGCGAACGTGGATTGTAAATGATCTTTGGAGGCCTTCCGGTACCCAGTGTCTTATTCAGGTTATAGCTTACCATAACTTCATGTGAGCCGTTGCTCACCTGATTGAGAATTGACAGCGTAAAATCATAGGCATAGCCTACAGTAATATTATCGCTCAGTTTGAAGCCGAGAATCATAGCTACGGCATCTATTGAGTTGCTGTTGTATCCTCTAAACGACGCCCCTGCTATTATATTGTCGTTATAATGAAAAAGGGCAGCTACGTCTGTCTGGGTCTGCGCCAGGTCCGAACGGACCAATACGGCCGGATGGAAACTGATCATGGAGCTGAGGTCAAAGTGCCCTTCTGCATTAAAGAAAAACGCCCGGGACAACTGCATGCTCAGGGCATCACTGATTGGGGCGATTGGCTCGGTAATATTCCGGACGGCAAGCCCTGCCTCAAAACGCTCAGTGAGCAAGTAAACCCCTGCACCGTAAGTCAGTGTACTGCCTGAAATGGCCGTTACCGGCAGCAAGTCATCATTATGTATCAGGATACCATCCGAAGGAGAGTAATCCCCCCCCGGCGTGCGCAGCGCTTCACCGTCGAGGGTGCGCTGGGCATAGCCCGCACTACCGCCAGCTGATAAGATGCCCCAACGGCCCAGCTCCATTTGATAATTGTAGGAAAGGGTGCCGGTCGTCCGTTGCCGGGCCCCAAGTTCATCGTTTTCCAGGGTCAGCCCCATACCACTACGAATGATATTGACCGGAAGGTGCACGCCGATGTTTTGCGTCACCGGGTTGCCCGGTAGCCCCTGCCACTGAGACCGGTAAATACCTGTAGCGACCAGCGCATTCTCCATGCCCGCATAGGCGGGGTTCCAGTTGAACTTGTTCATCATGAACATGCTGTACTGTGCAGCTTGCTGAGACCAGCCGATGCCAGTGATAAAAGTGACCAGCAGTATCGTTAATAATTGCTTCATGCTTGCCGGGTTTGTATTTTTGATGATCATCCGTTGTCTTGTAAAAGCGCAAGTGCAGCTTCCACCGTATCAACGGGGCGTTTACAGGCATATTCTTGGCATACGTATATATTGGTGTCTCCACCGGTCTCCCTGCCAGCCAGCAATGGCCAGTCTTCAATTGCTGTTATGGATGCCATCACAACAGCATTGGGAATAAATGACCGCCCGAGGTGATCTGCTTTGGCAGTAGCTTGCTGCCCTACCAAAGCAATTTCGTAAAAGGGGTAACTCCGGTACAACAGCGCCCGTGCCCAACGTCCAAAAGAAGTGGGGTATTTTTCTACAGAAGTTTTCATCCCACGCAACATTTCTACAGCAAGACTGCTGAATTCCTGTTTACCAAACAGCAGCCCCAGCTTATGAAGGTTGTGAACCATGGTAGAATTGCCAGATGGAATCGCACTATCGTAGAGTTCTTTGCGCCGAAGCGGGATATCGTTTTGCTCTTGACCAGTAAAATAAAACAATTTATCCCCGGAGTCAAGAAAGTGGCCGGCCAGATAGGTACATAAGTCTCCGGCTTTACGCAAAAGGGCTATATCCAGGCTCACCTGATAAAGTTCAATGAAGGCTTCAATGAGCAGTGCATAGTCGTCAAGGAAGGCATCATACTGAGCCTGCCCCGCCTTATAGGTATGGAAAAAGGCGTGCCCGTCGGGTTTTTCGAGCTTTTCCAGCAAGAAATTCACATTCGTTGTGGCCATCTCCAGGTAGTCCTTATCGCCGAGCGCTGCGTAAGCTTTCGCACAGGCTGTTGCCATCATGGCATTCCACCCCAGCAGTATTTTATCGTCGAGCCCGGGGCGCACGCGCTTTTCGCGGGCTTTAAACAACCGTATCCGGCCATCAGCAAGATGGGCTTGCAAGGCTTCCGGCGCGATGCCTCTTGCCGTTGAAAAATCGGCTATTGAATAGGTCCGGTGCAGGATATTTGCCCCTTCCCAGTTGCCGCCGGGGGTGATGTCGTAGTACGCGCAGAATAGCTCAGCGTCCTCCCCCAGCAGGTCCCGGACTTCTTCGTAGGCCCAAACATAGAACTTGCCTTCCACGCCTTCGGAATCGGCATCCAAAGCGGCGTAAAACCCACCCTCCGGGCTTGTCATTTCTCTTTTGACCCATCCCAGGGTTTCCCGTATCGTCTCTGCGTAGAGGGCGTTGGGCGATTTGCGGTGGGCATCTGCCAGAAGACCGGTGAGCAATGCGTTGTCGTAAAGCATCTTTTCGAAGTGAGGGACCAACCACTCCCGGTCGGTGGCATAGCGGGCAAAACCACCGCCGAGCTGATCGTAAATTCCGCCGTAAATCATCTGCTCCATAGAGAAATGAAAATGCTGCAGCGGTTCTGTGGCACCGGACAAATGGGCATATTCCAGTAAGTACCGCAGCCCCATCGTCCCGGGAAATTTGGGCGCTCCTCCGAAGCCACCGTGTTTTAAGTCAAAAGAACGGGCAAGATGGCCATAGATATTTTCAGGGCCCTCAGCCGGGAAGAGCGCTTCAGCCGGCACGCCGGTCAGGTCCTCTTTAAGGAAAATACGGTCGCTCCCGGAGACGGCATCCATCAGCTGATTCGCTTGTGTTTCCACTTCTTCCCGCCGGTCGTTGTAGGCATCCTTCATGTGTTGCAGGAGCTGCAACCAGGATGGCCGGTTGTGCATTTGCTGAGGCGGATAGTAGGTCCCGGCGAAGTAGGGGCGCTGATCAGGGAGCAGAAAGCAATTCAGGGGCCAGCCGCCACTCCCGTTGATGGCCTGACAGGCCTCCATATAGATTTGGTCGACATCAGGGCGTTCCTCCCGGTCTACCTTGATGTTGATGAAGTGTTCGTTCATGAACGCT
Organism: Phaeodactylibacter sp.; assembly: GCF_040219495.1. Lineage (GTDB taxonomy): Bacteria > Bacteroidota > Bacteroidia > Chitinophagales > Saprospiraceae > Phaeodactylibacter. The sequence continues at coordinate 9,866 of NZ_JAVJSK010000074.1, forward strand.
GCCACCTGCTCGTTTTCGAAGCTCTCCCGCTCCATAACGTGACACCAATGGCAGGTGCTGTAACCAATGCTGACCAGAATAGGCTTTCCTTCCGCTTTTGCTTTTTCAAAAGCTTCTGGTTTCCAGGCGTACCAGTCAACCGGATTATTGGCGTGCTGAAGCAAATAAGGGCTCATTTCGTACCGTAGTCGGTTCATATAAGAAGCAATGCTTTCTCAGAGAACGGGAAGGCAACAGTTGTAGTTCACGCCCGGCTCAATTACGGTTATTCCCTACCGGACAAAATCTTCACGATCACTTCGTCCCCCTGCTTGCGTGCGTGGTCCAGGGGAGATTGCCCGTTGGTATCTTTGACCACCGTGTTGGCACCATAGCCGAGCAGCAACTTCGCAATATCAGCCTGTCCAAAAGTGGCAGCAAACACCAATGCTGTAGCACCCAGGTGGTTTTGAATATTAACATTAGCGCCTTTCTCCAGGAGCATTTTAACGATCGCTTCATGCCCTTTATAGACGACGCCCATTAAAGCGGTGTTGCCGGAAGAATCCTGAGCATTGATATTCGCCCCTTTTTCGATGAGCAATTCTGCAATTTCCTTATTGCCGGTGTAAGTAGAAAGTACCAGAGGGGGGAAACCCCGCTGATCCGGTATATTGATTGAATCAGGCTCAGCTGCTAAAGCTGCGCGGACTCCGTCGATGTCATTGCCGCGGATAGCTGCAAATAGTTTATCACTCATAGTAGTTAGGCTGTTGGTTTGAACCGGGAAAATATTTAACCAGCTACTCAGAGTATGTTTGGAGCACCTTAACGTTGAAAATCACCTCCAAACATGCTCTCAATCAGAATTCATACCCCCCGACCTGATTGGTAGACTATAAACAACGCTCCTCCCACCTTAAGGTTCTACAACAAAGACGCTGAACACCGTGTACTAAGCGATAGCGTAAGAAGTCAGTCGGCATTTCACCTTTAGAATCTGGCGAATCTCCTCCAATTCAACCGAATAAGGTTTATAGACATGATCATTATCAGAAATCAGCCGGAGGCTTGTGACCCGATCGCCCTCCCGGACCTGCTGAATACGCTTAGCGACCACGGTGTCAGTCACGACGACATAAACGTGATTGTCCCGCAGGGGATCTCCTCTTTCAATAGGGTCGCAAACGACTAAGTCCCCATTCGTGATGGTCGGCATCATACTGTCCCCATTAATTTCAAAGGCGATGAGCTCTCCATCTAAATTTGGAATAGAGAATTTGGTGAGGTTTTTCAAATAGGAGCTATCCTGATGCTCAAGGGCATACCCCGCCATAGCCCGCTCCGGCACCAATGTAATGTTGCTGCGGCTGCCCTGCTGCCGTTCATGAATGGAACGCACGGGGATTTCTCCGGGCAGGGTCACCCCGTCAAGAAAGACCTCATCAGAGATACCGAAAAGGTAATTAGCATCTATCCCATATGTTTCAAACAAACGGTGCAGCTGATCTACGGTGATATTACGCTGCCCTTTGAGGATGCTGTTAATGACATGGTTGTATGTACCCAGATGTTTAGCAATATCAGATTTGCCTTTGATAAGATTGAGGCGCTCCAGCTCCTGGTACACATCTTTAAACCGCTGATTCACAATATGGTCTGAAAAATCTGCCATTTTAAACGAAAATGTTTTAAAACAAACTTGCTTTTTAAAAACTTATTGTTTTATATTTGTGGCAAGTAATGAAGTAATAACTCAATTTGTTGCGAAAGATACAAAACGTTTCGCAAAAAACCTAATTCATATGCCTACCTATCAACAACCAAAGTATGCAGTACGGGAGCGGGAGCGTTCCGCCGCCCGTCGCACCCACCGGGAGGGGAAGCTAAGCCGCTCTTCCAGGTACACCTCCAGTCTTCCTACCCTTCAGGAGGTATTGCACCGCCTGGGCATCGGGTTTCAGAAGCTCTTCACAGCGCTGCATTATCGTTTTCATCAGCTTACCGCCGGTACGCTGAGCGAAGTGCGCCTGCCCTGGTTCAAAATTGCCCTTGCGGCCATTGCCTTTTTTATTCTTACACAGAAGAATATTCAGTTTTCGATCAACATGCGGTCTCCGCTATCGGGTTTTTCGGATGACAGGGAGCCCGAAGAGCAGGCCGAACAGATGTCACTGGCTCAGCCCATTTCTTTTAGGAGCGCCTCTACAGCCACCCCTGCGGTAACAGCCAGTCAGGTCAGCGCTTATGTGGATCGTTTTTCAAAAGTAGCCCAGACAGAACAAGATAAATACGGCGTCCCCGCCAGTTTAAAGATGGCCCAGGCGATCATTGAAAGTCAGGCCGGCCAGGCTCAGGCGGCAAAGTCGCGCCACAACCACTTTGGCGCGCCAATGTCTAAACGCATATTCGACAGTGCCTGGGAAAACTGGCGGGCGCATAGCCTGATGCTCGTCCGTTATTTCCCGGAGCTGGCGGAGCGGCAGGCTCCGGCCGCTGAGTGGGCAACAGCCCTGCAGCAGTCAGACCTGGTCAGGGACAAGAACTATTCCAAAAAACTCATGGCTACCATCCGACAGTTCAACTTGGATGAACTGGATTAGCCCAAGAATCTCTCCTTAAGTGGTTTTCTCATGATTGAAGCAGGCCGCCCCACGATGGGGCGGTCTTTTATTTTTGACGGGGCGGCTCCTTATCCGGCTCCGTTTACCGGGCTCGTTCGGAAAAAACGGACCTCAAAGGAAAGTCCTAACAAACGCTTAATGCGTGATAACACAAAAACATGTTTGCCCAGACAGCGTTTATTTTGATAAATCCCATTGCCCATGTCCACTTATTCCAGCTTCAACCTGAGTTATGCGCCCGGTGTACAGTCCCTGGTCCCCATCCTGTACACCGCCTGGGCGGACCACATTTTAGCTCCAACTGAGATCAAGACCCTCCGCCGCCTTGCGGAGGAAGCCCCCTTTTTGACCGCAGAGGACAAAGAAGCCCTATTACAGTGGGGGCAGCCTACCCGGCCGCCATCTCCTCACTTATTCCGTTACTGGGAAGTAGAATTACAACGGGCTGCCGAGCAGCTTCCGCCCGAAACCGAACAATCGCTGGCAGAGCTTGGGCTTTATATGGCTCAACAAGCCAGCGACAACCCCAAGGAGTGGCAAGCTCCGGATATCCTCCAATACCTTAAAGAGATTGAAGCCGCCCTTGGACAAGTCAGCCTTGATACTCATCGCTTTATTTTCAACCTGCCCGAACCAGAGCCGGAGGGGCAGGCCCCTGGCACGCCTAAAGCAGAAGACCTGCAGGCAGTGCTTGACGGCAAATTTGCAGGCCTGAGAAAACGGATGCGCCACTTGCTCTCTGACCCTGTATTCCGATACCAGCACCACAGCGACAAAACAGCCCATCGCCAACAGGTCCTGCAGTGGTTAGGCATGCTGGCAGAGCAGGGGCTGGGCGGTCACTCCTACCCTTTTGCCCAGGGCGGCCAAAATGATATGGGCTCCTACGCTACAATATTCGAGATGCTGGGCTACCACGATTTAAGCCTTGCCATAAAGTTTGGTGTGCAGTTCGGCCTGTTTGGCGGCAGCATACTGCAACTGGGTACCGCCCGGCACCATAAAAAATACCTGGAAGCGATCGGTAAAGGCGAGCTGCTAGGTTGCTTCGCTATGACGGAGACCGGTCATGGTTCAAACGTGCGGGGCCTGGAGACCACTATCACTTACGACTCCGGGGAGCGGGTGTTCGTTGTCCATTCCCCCAAGGAGGAGTCCGGAAAGGAATACATTGGCAACGCTCTGCACGGCGAGCTGGCAACGGTATTTGGGCAACTGATCGTAAACGGTGAGAGCCATGGCATTCATGCCATACTCGTTCCACTGCGCAAAGACGGGCAGCTCTTGCCGGGCATCCGTGTAGAGGACTGCGGGCCAAAGCTCGGCCTCAATGGGGTCGACAATGGCCGGATTTGGTTCGATGCCGTACGGGTACCCCGGACCAACCTCCTCAACCGGTTTGGTGAGGTAACCAAAGAAGGGCAATACACCAGCCCTATCGAAAGCCCTTCCCGCCGTTTTTTCACCATGCTAGGCACGCTGGTAGGTGGGCGTGTATGCGTCCCCCGTGCCGGACTGAGCGCCACCAAATCCGGGTTGGCTATTGCCATCAGATATGCGCTAAAACGACGGCAGTTTGCCCCCCGCCACAACGAACCGGAAACCCTGCTGCTGGATTACCCCAGTCATCAGCGCCGGCTAATGCCCAAACTGGCAAAAACGTACGCCCTGCACTTTGCGCTCATGGAGCTTAGCGACCGCTTCGTGGCTCATGAGCAGGAAGATATGCGGGAAATCGAAACCCTCGCAGCGGGGCTAAAAGCTTACGCTACGTGGTTTACTACAGAGACCCTGCAGGAGTGCCGGGAGGCCTGCGGTGGCAAGGGCTACCTTTGGGAAAACCGGATCGCCGACCTGAAAGCCGATACCGATATCTTCACGACTTTTGAAGGAGACAATACGGTACTCACCCAACTGGTTGCTAAAGGGCTCCTTTCTAAATTCAAGAAGGCATTTAACGAGGAAGGCAACCTCGCTTTGCTCCGCTATGTCTCCAATCGCGTCACAACAGCCGTGACACAACAAAACCCGTTTGCGGTCCGCAATACCAGCCGGGTGCACCTGCTCAGCGAAGAATTTCACCTTAGTGCATTCGAGTTTAGAGAAAACCGGCTCACTGCTTCACTGGGGCAACGCCTCAGAGGGCATATCAAAGCCGGAGCTTCTTCATATGAAGCGGCCCTGAGGTGCCAGCCCCACATGATCGCGCTATCGGAAGCCTATGTGGAGCGCGTAGTCCTGCAAGCCTTCCAGAAAGCAATCCAGCAACCTATGCCGGCAACCGCAAAGGAAACCCTTCAGACCCTGTACCAACTATACGCGCTACATACCATAGAGTCGCATAAAGGATGGTACCTGGAAAGCGATTATATGCTCGGTGTAAAAACCAAAGCCATCAGGCAGGAGGTAGACCGGCTTTGCGCCGAAACCCGCACCTGGGCTAAGGTCTGCGTAGATGCATTTGCTATACCGGAACCGCTCCTTGGTGCAGCAATCTTACAACGCAGGGTTAAATCATGAAAAGCCTTATCTTGTTCCACTCAAACCCAAAAACAGGGAGCGAAAAAGCAGCCTTATGAAATCTGTACTTCAAAACATTCTAGTAGCAGTAATCAGCACTGCCTGTACTTTCGTGCTGATGCAGCATTATTATTATGATCCGGCGCTGCCCACAGCCAATGCCACTTCCGTAGCACAACCGGTATTAACCAGTCAGGAGCCCGCCCAAAATTTGGTGGCAGAAAACGCTCCTTTCAACCAGCGCCCGGGCGCGTGGGCAGAGGGCCCGATTGACAATTTTATCAATACCTCGAAACTCGTTACATCGGCTGTGGTCAACATCAACACCCTCAGTGCCAGCGGGTACCGGGTGTCTTCGGGCTCGGGGGTCATCATTGCCAAAGATGGTTATATCATCACCAACCACCATGTCATTGAAGACGGCGCCACCTACGAAGTTACGATGTATGACAAGCGGAAACTCGAAGCAGAACTGATCGGGTCCGACCCTACCACTGACCTCGCTTTGCTGAAGGTGGACGCACGCGGACTGAAGCCGGTCCTCTACGGGGACTCGGATCAGGTAGAAGTCGGGCAGTGGGTGCTCGCCGTGGGCAACCCTTTCAACCTCTCTTCTACAGTGACGGCTGGGATCGTAAGCGCCAAGGCCCGTAACATCAATATCCTCAGGGGCTCCTACAGCATAGAATCCTTCATTCAGACCGATGCCGTGGTCAACCCAGGCAATAGTGGCGGTGCTTTGGTCAACGAACAGGGAGAGCTGATCGGGATCAATACCGCCATTATCAGCGAATCGGGCGGGTACGAAGGGTACTCCTTCGCCATCCCCTCCAATCTTGTCCGAAAAGTAGTGCGGGATATTCGCGAATTCGGGGAAGTACAGCGGGCTATACTTGGTGTAGGCATTGCGGAGGTCACCGGCGAGATTGCTCAGCAGCAGGTGCTGCCGGGTGTGGCGGGCGTTTACATCAATAACGTTAGCAAAGGCAGCAGCGCTGCCGAAGCAGGGCTGCGGGAAGGTGATGTGGTCATCAGCATCAATAATGTAAAAACCAATTCTGTGCCGGAACTGCAGGAGCAAATTGCGCTTTTCCGCCCTGGCGATAAAATCAGCCTGGAGTTTTACCGCAATGGGCAGAAGTTCCGAAGAGATAATGTCAGGCTGCAAAGCCTGTCGGAAGCTGCCAACCGCTAATCAACAGGCACGAGGGCTTTGAACAAGGTGGCATCTTCCTCCGCAGTAAGCGTGTACGTAATTCCCGCAGGTAGGAAAAAAGCCTCGCCTTTACGGAATACCCTACCGCGGTCTGAACGGACCACGCCTTCCAGCACCAAAGCAATTGCTGCTGTTTTGGGGGGTTCCGGCTGGTACTCGTCCCCTTCCTGCAGTTGTATGCGGTTCAGCTGAAAGTCCTCAGCCGGCGTTGGGTACCTGAATTCGAAGCCATTGACCGGCTCTCCTTCCAGGATATTGGGTACTACCGCATCAAAGTTTAAATGGCTGAGCAGCATGGGTACATCCACGTGCTTGACTGTTAGCCCGCCCCTGAAGACATTATCCGAGTTCGCCATCAGTTCCACATTGACGCCCTCCAGGTAGGCATGTGGGATGCCCGCTCCCTGAAAAATACCCTTCCCAGGGGGTATGTATACCAGGTTGAACAGGTATATGGAAAATATACCCCGGTCATAATTTGCTTCCTGAGTCCCGCTGTACTGTTCGAAAGCTCGTTTCGCCCAGAAGTCAGGGCTGGACTTATCCGTAAGCTTAGCTGGCAGTACCCGCTCCCGGAGCGGGTGCAGTACCTCATCTATTTGTGCTTGCGGCCACTCCATTATTGTTTTGTACAAACCGTAAATCCCACCTGCCTTAAAGTGTTCAATTAGTGGCGCGAAGGCGGGTTCGGACTGAAGTACGGCATTGATCTCAGGCTCGGGCCTGAACCCATGCAGCAGCCAGAAATCAGTCAGTGCAACCATGACTTCAGGCTTGTGATTGTCATCTTTAAAATTGCGGTGAGGGGCTGAGAGCGGCACTCCGGCTTCATTTTCCGCAGCAAAGCCCTTAATAGCCTGCGCTTTGGTGGGGTGAGACTGAATCGATAACATCTCACGCACGTCCAACACCTTGAATAAAAAAGGCAGCTCGGCCCCAAAACGTGCCTGGGAAGCGCCGAGGGCTTCGGGCGTTTGTGACAGCCAATCCTTCAACAAGATGGCTCCGGCCTGACTCTTCAAAACTGCAGGCCCACGGTCATGCGTTCCCATCCATAATTCAGCGAAAGGTTCCAGGTCAGGATTCTCCTGCCGGATCAGATTAGGGATGTAAGCATAGCCGCCCCAGGCGTAGTGTTGAACAACTCCCTTCAAGGGAAGCAGGTGTTGGTCTGTCTTCATCAAAAGTGTTTTTTCTTATTAGACATTATGCGAAGATAAGAACTCCGCCGGTTTGTCCCCTTACCCGAAAACATCAAAAAACTACAATAAAATACTCCTGAAATGATTCCTTTGTGACACGATTAATAGTCAAATCGCTAAAAAAATAAAAAAATAAAAAACTCAACAAACTGAATTACAGGTTTTTAAACCTAAAACAAAGGCTAAGAAATGCAACACACTTGATTTAGACTTTTGATTCCACGAAATTTGCTTGAACGAGATAACAGGCATTAGACCTGTAAATCCTGTCTCAATTCTTTTTTCTTTCTAGACAAACCACAACAACTAAGACTGCTTACTAGCTTGCCCGGGTACATAACCAAGTCCCGGATATTTCTCTTTGGGGGGATAACGATTCTACCCTTGCTTTGAACAACCTCTTGCCCAAACATTTAGCGCGGCAAAACAAGCAGTCAGCTCCTTCGGGGGCTTTCTGTGTTTTTACAGCGTTGTGACCGGCATCACTGACCGGGAGCCTGTGCACCCGCATCTTTGTAAAAAAAACAACAGACCATGTTTGGAGTATTCAATCAGATATTCGGAGGCAGCACAGATGCTGTGGATGTAAAAGCTTTACTGAACCAGGGTGCTTTGCTAATTGATGTACGCACCCCTGCTGAATTCAACAGCGGTGCGGCAGCAGGTGCACAAAACATTCCTTTACAGGAATTGCAACACCATATTGGCAAGCTCAAGCAACAAGGCAAGCCGGTGGTTGCCTACTGCCGTTCAGGTAACCGCAGCGGTATAGCGGCTCAGATATTGAATGAGAAAGGTATTGAGGCTTATAATGCCGGAAGCGTAGGCCAAGTCAAGCAATTGCTCGCCAAATAAGCAGCGAAGCGGAAAGCATCATCAAAGAGCGGAGAGAGGCACAGCCTTGCTCCGCTTTTTTTGTTGCCGCCACTCCCAAAGTGCGTACCCGGCGACTACCAGATACTCAAGCGCAACCAGCCCCAGGTATTCGTGATAGGCGCCACCTGAATAATTGGCATAGGTCAGTACTATGAGGATGGACCATACCACTGGGAAGCGATAGGGCGTAAACGTGCAGAGCAATATGGGCAAAGCCACATACCACGGGTGCACCGTAGGTGTAAAGGCCAGGTAGAGCACAATAGCCGCCAGGCAAAGCGCCGGCAGGCGCGAGGTCAGCGCGGTTTTGGAGCACCTGCCGAGCCAGGCATCCCATATCGCCAGCAATACAACGCCCAGAAAAGTGCCCGCCGCCAGCAAAGGGCCGATGATGGCAATCTGATTGTAGCCCGTCCACTGATAACCGATCCAGCGCAGGAGGTAGTACACGCTGCCGTTGAATTCGAAGCGCCGGAAGTAAAGATCGAGGCTACTCCCAAAGCCCTTCAGGAAAGCCTCGCTCAACAGGGGCGCAAATAACAGCAGGAGCGCCAGCCCCATCATTCCAAAGTAGTAAATGCTGCGCCTCCAGCCCAATCGGCGAATGAAGAACATCAGAAACAGCAGGGGTAGCAGCTTAGTGGCTACCGCCAGAGCCATAGCGACTGCACTGAGCGCCCATTTTTTCCGGTGCAGCCACCAAAAGCTGAGCACCAGGAAGAAAACCATAGCCCCCTCAAAGTGCAAATTCCCGGTGGTTTCTACAATGATCAGGGGGTTAAGCAGATACCAGCAGGCCAGCTGCGGTGGCTGCCCCAAAGCTTTCAGCAGCCTTGGCAGGAGCAAAACTGTACCTATATCCGTCAGGAGCAGGAAACCTTTCATCAGCAAGGTACTACCATAAATGCTGTTGGGCGCCAGCCAGCAGGAAATGCCAAAGACCGCCTGTGCCACCGGCGGATATATCGTAAAGTATTCCGGAGAATTGAGCTTTTGAAACAACCCATCGGTCAGCCCGGCGGGCGGGTCAGCCAATGCCTGATAGTAAGCAGGCAGGTGCTCAAAGGGGTTAATCCCGTTGAGGAGCAGGCGACCGTCCCAGATAAAACGGTACACATCGTCGGAAAGCTGCGGCATGGCCGGCAGAATCAGGGCCCGAACCCCCACAGCCAATACCAGGTAGAATTTTAGAGCTTGTTGGGACACCGTGCCTGTACAGAGCCATAAGTACGCCAAAAATGCAGGTAGGTACAATCCGGCAATCCAAGCAAAATCAGCCTGCCCGGGGCCATACGCCAGTGCTGCAACCGATAGCAGTAACAGCCCGCTGCCAAGCCAAAACTGCGTTCGCTCCGCCATAAGCTTACTTTATACTCAGGTGGCGCAGGGTGAAGTAAAAGATCGCGCCATACCCCAGTGCCAGCATGAAGTGGAACACCAAAAAGGTCGTGTTTTGGATATACAGCCCGCCAACCACCGCGCCCGCAAAGTAAAGGGCCAGCAAACCTTCGAGCACTGTAGTCCAGGTGATTTTCCTGCTCAGGTACTTGTGCTTGCGGAAGCTGTCGCGCATCGTCTTGATATTGAACTTAGGAGTACGCACAAAAGGCGACTTCTTTCCGCGGAAGCCCTGAAGCACCGCCACTGTATTGTGAAGAGAAAGGCCCATTGACAATGCAAGGAACAGCGGGAACAAGAAAACAAACTTAAACAGCGCCTTGCCAAAGGGCTCCTTATGTACCGGGGCCTGTACATTAGCCACATAATAAATGCCGATAATAGAGAGTAGCCCCACCAGGAAGTAGGCAAAAAAGTTCTTGTTGAAGCCCAGCTCGATCAGGTCGCCAAGCAGGAACAATAAGGGTACGCTGGAAAGGCCCGTGATGAAAACAAAGACGAAGATGGAACTGGCCAGCAGGTGGCTCGTTGCGTGAATTTTCTGGTTGAGCGTGAGGTCTTCCGAACGCCAGACGGTAGGGAGCATTTTTTTAGCTGTTTCCGCACCACCTTTCATCCAGCGGAATTGCTGAGACTTCAGACTGTTCATTTCTACCGGGAGCTCTGCCGGTGAGCCGATATGCTCCAGGTAATGAATCCGCCAGCCATTCATTTGTGCCCGTATGCTGAGGTCGAGGTCTTCCGTTAGGGTATCGGCTTCCCAGCCACCGGCATCCTCTATGGTTTCCCGGCGCCAGACGCCTGCTGTGCCATTGAACTGCAGGAGGTAATCTCCGGACATACGCCCGACCTGCTCTACGGTAAAGTGCACATTAAGCTGCAGTGCCTGCAGGCGCGTAATGAGTGAATAATCCTGATTGATGTGCTCCCACCGGGTTTGGACAACGCCCACCTCGGGGTCCTGGAAATTCGGGATGGTCTTTTGCAGAAAGTCCGGACGGGGCAAAAAGTCAGCATCAAAAATAGCAATGAACTCGCCCTGCGCATAAGCCATACCGTCCCGCAGCGCCCCTGCTTTGAAGCCCTGCCGCTTCTCCCGTTGTATTTGCCGGATGTTATACCCTTTGGCACGCACCGCCTCTACTTTTTTGCGCACCACCTCAATAGTTTCATCCGTTGAGTCGTCGAGGATATGGATTTCGAAACGGTCTTTGGGATAATCAAAGGCAGCAACGCTATCAATCAGGCGCTCGATAACATAGAGCTCGTTATAAATGGGCAATTGTATGGTGACGAAGGGCCAGGAATCCTCTGCCGCTTCAGCCAGGACGAGGGTGCCCCCTTTATCTTCGGCATGCTTTGCCCTACTCGCCCGTTTCAGCTCACCATTTTGACTGACCGTGAGCGGCTCGAGTTCGGCAGGTTGCTGTTCCGCTTCCGTCTTTTGGTATTTTTTGTAATGGTAAAGAAGGTTGAACTGCATGACACAGTACACCGTAATGTAAAACAATGCGATAGTATAAACGGCTAAGACCGAATAGGCGAGTATGGATATCATGCCCAAGACTTTAAGTTCACAGTTGATTAAATCAGTTTGAAAATCGTCCAAAGGATTTTATGGCCCGCCAGGATACTCCCTTTGATGGTGCCAGAAACCTTTGACACCCCAATGCGCCGGCGGTATTGCACGGGGACTTCCGTCGTTTTCATTTGCAGTTTTGCAGCTTTCACCTGCATCTCTACAGTCCACCCAAAGTTAGGGTCCTGCATATCCAGCTCTAACAGACTGGCATATTTGACTGCTCGGAAAGGGCCTAAATCGGTAAATCGATAGTTGTAAATCAATCGGATGAGTGTAGTGGCCAGCCAGTTGCCGAATATCTGCTGCGGCTGCATGGCTCCGGGCTGCAGGTCTCCCAAAGCCCTGGAACCGATCACCAGGTCATAGTTTGATTCGATAATAGGCTGCACTACTTTTGGCAGTTCTTCAGGGTGATCAGAGTAATCCGCATCGAGAAAGACAACAATATCAGGCTGCTCTTGTTGAGAGCGGCTGGCAATATGTTGCATCCCCTTAAGGCAGGCATTGCCGTACCCTTTCTTCGGCTGTGGTAATACCGTAGCTCCTGCAGCAGTAGCAACGGCAGCCGTTTGGTCTGTACTGCCATTATTGCAAACGATTACTTCCCGCACCCATTCGGCAGGAATATCCTCAAGTACTTTCCCAATGGAGTCTTCCTCATTGAAAGCAGGAATGATGACGTCGATGACCGGTTTGCTCAATATTCACCCTGATTTGCGGCAAAGGTACAGCAAATATTATCAACTTAACTGTCCTTCCTGCAACATTTCATAGCTTGACACTTGCTTGGATTTCGGAATACCCAACCGGGTGCTAAAAACCAGCAACATTTCTCTATTTTTGGGCCATTGTACAGAAATCATGGATTGCTCCGTTATAACGGGGCAATCTCAAATGAATACCTGCTATCTATGAAGAATATGCCCTACATCGTACTTGGTTTATGCCTGAGCCTGGCTTTCTTTTCCTGCGACAACGAAGGCGACTTTCTCACCGGGGGCGATTTCGAGCTGGAATTTTCTGTAGACACCCTGCGCTTCGACACCGTATTCACGGAACTTGGCTCTGCTACCCGTTCCTTCAAGGTGTACAACCGCGGTGAACAGCCGGTGCTGATTGACGCGGTAGCCCTCACCGGTAACGAAAGCGGCAAGTTTCGTATGAATGTCAACGGCACCGCAGGGGAGCGCGTTGAGCAAGTGGAAATTTGGGGCAACGACAGCATCTACGTCTTTGTGGAAGTGACGGTTGACCCCGATGCGCCCCTTTCCATCAGCCCATTTGTTATTGAAGATCAGGTTGTTTTTGAGACAGGCGAGCAACGCAGCAGTGTCTTGCTGGAAGCCTGGGGGCAAAATGCCAACTACTTCCCCAGCCGGTTCAACCGGGGCGTTCCTACCCTGCTCACCTGCGATAACCAAACCATCGTTTGGGATGACCCGAAGCCCTACGTCATCTACGGACAGATCCTTATTGATAGTTGTGCCCTTGAGGTGGCAGCCGGCACGCGCATTTACGTGCACGGGGGCATTGCCCAAAATGACCTCTTCGGCACCTTCAACGACGGCATCATCTACACGCTGGCCAATGGTCGGGTCCACTTCAACGGTACGCCCGAGGACTCTATAGTGGTGCAGGGCGACCGGCTGGAAGAAGGTTTCCGGGAAGAGCCCGGTCAATGGCAGGGTATTATCATCGGCCGGGGCTCCAGGGGCAATACGATGCGTTATACTTCGGTCAAAAACGCCATTTTCGGGGTCTATGTGGACTCTCTAGGGGAGCTTAGCGCTCAGAACTCCCGCTTTTATAATACCAATAGCAGTGGCATCATTGGCTTTCACAGCAGCATTGACCTGGAGAACTGTCTGGTTTACAACAACTTTGCCAACTCCGTGCAGCTCGTCAACGGGGGCGATTACAATTTTGACTACTGCACCGTGGCCAGCTACGGAGTGGATGCCTCGGCACTTTCGCTCTCCAACTTCTTCTGCTACGACAGCCCTTTCACCTGTCAGGTACGGAACGACTACCGCATCCGGGCCAACTTCCGTAACTGCATTTTCTTTGGGACGAGCCGGGACGAGCTACGATTTGCCGATGTGAGTGGTGGCAGTGCGCCACAGCTCTTTCAAGTCCAGTTTGAGAACTGTATTGTCAAAGTCGACCAACTGCTCGAACAGCAGGAGGGGCTCTACGCCAACTTCCTGGAATCTGATGCCTGTATCAACTGCATCAACGGGGAGCGGACAGACACCCTTTTTGCCGATCCTAATGGCGATGTTTACCTGCTGGATAGCCTGTCCATTGCGGAAGGCATGGCCCGCCCCCTGCCCGGCATCACCACTGATCTCACGGGCAATGAGCGGGACCCCGTTGCCCCTGATATCGGCTGTTTTGAGTACCAATACTAAAACCAAAAATTCAAGCCCAGACCATGTCACCATTTTTATACGGAAAGCATCATCTCACTGCCGGGCTGGCGCTCAGTATCAGTCGGCAGCATGAAGCCGGGGAATTGGACCGGGCTCAGCGGGAAAAGGTAGCGGCTTCGGCTCAGATCGTCCGCAATTTTGCAAAAGGCAGGGACGCGGTCTATGGGATCAACACTGGCTTCGGCCCCCTGTGCAGCACCAAAATATCACCGGACGACACCGCACAGCTACAGCACAATCTGCTCATGAGCCACAGCGTGGGTGTAGGCTCCCCCATTCCCCAACAAACGGCCAAGCTCATGCTCATCCTCAAAGTGCATGCACTGGCGCAGGGGTTTTCGGGCATTTCCCTGCCTACCCTCGATCGCATCCTCTGGCATATTGAGCAGGACATTATCCCGGTGGTGCCCAAACAGGGATCCGTGGGGGCTTCGGGCGACCTGGCACCGCTTTCCCACCTGTTTTTGCCGCTCATCGGGCTGGGGCAGGTGCACTACAAAGGACAGGTAGTGCCTACGCCAGAGATGCTGCAAAAAGAAGGCCTGTCCCCCCTGCAACTACAGCCCAAGGAAGGCCTCGCCCTGATCAACGGTACACAGTTCATCGCCGCTTTTGGAGTGGAGGTAACCGACCGCCTGCAAGCCTGCCTGAGTCAGGCCGACCTTATTGGGGGAATGATGATTGAAGGGCTGTTGGGTTCCGTTGCGCCCTTCCATCCGGAACTGCACCAAATGCGCCCCTACAAAGGCAACCAACATGTGGCTGCACGCATCCGGGCGCTACTAAAAGGCTCCGAAATCCTCAACTCCCACAGCCATTGCGACCGGGTGCAGGACCCTTACTCCCTGCGCTGCATCCCTCAGGTGCATGGCGCTTCGCGTAACGCCTGGCTGCACCTCCGGGAAACCCTGGAAATTGAGCTCAACTCCGTCACAGACAATCCGATCATCGTGAATGAAGAGCTCTCGATCAGCGGGGGCAATTTCCACGGGCAACCGATGGCCCTACCGCTGGACTATGCCTGCCTGGCGGCCTCGGAAGTCGGCAATGTTTCCGACCGGCGCTGCTATCTTTCGCTTACGGGCATAGATGGTGCTGTACCCAAATTGCTGATGGAAGAGACCGGGACCAATTCCGGGTTTATGATCCTGCAATATACCGCTGCTGCCCTGGCGAGCGAGAACAAGAGCCTGTGCTTCCCGGCCAGTGCTGACAGTATTTCGACTTCACTGGGGCAGGAAGACCATGTGAGTATGGGCTCCATTTCCGGCCGCAAAGCACTACAGGTCGTGGGCAATCTGGAGCGGATACTGGGGATCGAACTCGTGTGCGCAGCTCAGGCTTTCGACTTCCGCCGGCCACTAAAGTCGAGCCCGCTGATGGAAAACCTGCACGCCCGGGTACGGGAAGAGATTGCATTTGCAGACAAGGACCGGGTGTTCGCTACCGATCTGGATAAAGGGGCGGAGCTGGTTCGGGAGCGCGCGCTGATTGAGGTGGTGAAGCAAAGCAGCCAGGATATTGGCACTGAGTTTGACTCAGCATTTGAGCACTGTTAGCAAGCTTGCGGTAGCAGCTTCCCATCCACAGAGACCAAGCGATCGAGACGGATTTCCAAACCAGTGCTGAGCAACATGTACTCCACCTTGCTGCGGATGTACAGGTCTTTGATAAGGGCCTCCACACTTTGATCCTGACCGGAAGCATCCCGAAACACAATACGGCAGGAGCGCCGAAGCGTGGCGCGGGCTTCCAGTTCGTCGTAAAAATCACAGCTGATGGTTTGGTAGTTATTCATTTTCGTCAAGTTTTGACTACTTCAATAAGCTTTTCGGAAGCTGAATTGTTGCATACCCAAAACGATAAAACTTTGATACAAACGATATCCATATTAGGCTGTGGCTGGCTGGGGCTCCCACTCGGCCAAACACTGGCGCAGGCGGGCTACACCGTAAAAGGCTCCACCACCACAACCGACAAACTCCCTACGCTGACCGAAGCCGGCATCACCCCCTTTCTAATCAAAGTCGGCGACAACCTGGAAGGCGACAACCTGCGCGACTTCTTCCAAACCGACTTGCTTTTTGTGAACATCCCCCCCGGTGGGCGGCGCGATCCCGATGTGGAAGAAACGTACCCCCGGAAGGTCAAAGCTATTGTGGAAATGGCGATGCGGATGGAAGTGCCTGAGCTGGTTTTCGTTAGTTCCACGGGCGTGTATGGCAATGACAATACCACCCTGGACGAAAGCGCAGTCCTGAACCCGTCCACTGCTTCCGGCCGGGCCCTGGTGGTGATCGAACGGTATTTACAATTGCTGCGCGCGCCCCGATCCACCGTTTTACGCATGGGCGGGCTGGTGGGCGGCAGCCGAAAGCCCGGCCGCTTCCTGGCGGGCAAAAAAGACATCCCCAACGGAGAAGCCCCCGTCAACCTGGTTCACCTGGACGACTGCATTGGGCTCATACAGTCGCTGATTGAGCAGGAAGCCTTTGGGCATACCCTCAACGTGGTCGCTGACGGGCATCCAACAAGAGCCGCCTTTTATACCGCTCAGGCGGAAAAAGAAGGGCTGGAGCCGCCCACCTTCAAAGGGAATAAGGAGTTGGCGTACAAAATCATCAGCAATGAGCGGGCGAAGGCCCTATTGGGCTATACCTTTCTGTACCCGGACCCAATGACCTTTTGATAGCGGATGTAAAACTGCTAAGTCCGGCTTTACCCAGCTATAAGAACGTGTTGGCACTTTAGAGCTTGTTGGGATTTTACACTTCGGGCTGCTCTTGCCAAATTTTGTCCTGCTCTTCGTTGTTCTTCGGTCACTTAGCTAAGGCTATGTGATTCAAGAATAGGCCCCTTTAATCCCATTCTTGAATGTATCACGCCTTGATCAGAACAAAATTTGGCTGCGTTCGCTCCAAAAGCAAAACCCCAACAAGCTCTTAGTAATCGGTCTGTCCCGCTCCCTGGAACGAGACACTTTTTTGCCTGTGTCTCGTCGCCTGTGGGCTTTGGCCACCGGAGACCAAAGTGTTCGACACGCAGGCAGGTTTGCTTATGCTTCGCTCCGGAAATCCTTCTCGCAAAAACTGCGGGACAGGCTATTTATCTAAGGCTAAGCTTCGGTTTCGCACCTACTCTAAGCAAAAAATTGCTAGTTTTCGAATAGAAGACCAAAGTCCCAACACACTCTAATATGGTTAAACAAGGTACAAACCTTGTATTGCTGGGTTTTATCCCTTACCTTCATTCATGAAACACAAGCAAAACCTCCTCACCTTTTTTCTGCTTTAGAGCATGTTTAGAGCAAACGATAGTTGATAATCAAAGAGTTGTGGTTATCAGCAGAAGCGCTCCTCCAAACACGCTCTTATCATTTGTACGCCTTCAATACTTAACTGCAGTTGGCTGCAACGTCTTACCTAGTCGATCAACACTAACATATCCCAATGCAGGGGACCTTTATCGATCTTATTAACTAAATGCGATGAAAGCATCTAGGTTATTTGCTGTATGCTGCCTGCTAATGGGGGTATTGGCTACGGCATGGGGACAAGAAAAAACGGATAGTCTATATCAATCTTCGGTTGAGCTGTTGGAGCAGGCGCAGGGGGCATCGGGCGATTTTTCCACACAGATCACCCTGGCTCAGCAAGCAGCGGCAGGCTTCGAAGTGTTGCAAGCAGATAGTTTGGAATTACAAGCCCGGTTCCTGGCTGCCATGGCTGCCCGCTACCTGCAGGACTCTGTTAACTTTACCCACCATATAGAGCCGATCCTGAAGATTGCACAGAAGCGAAAAGATACGGCGGCCCTCGTGAAAGCCTATAATATGCAGGGGCTGTTTTACTTCTCACAGGGCAATTCGGCCAAAGGCATTGCCATGCTAAAAATACCAGAACAACGGAGCTATTATTCTGCCAGTGCTGCAGCTGAAAACAGCTTCAACCTGGGTGCCCTGATTGACATCTGCCTGACTTATACCATGGACCTGGATAGCGTTTATCACTATCTGAACAAGCTGCAGCGCCTTGCCCAGCTCTATCCTGAGCCTTCCGTTCAGGTTGTCAGCCGGTTCAAGCTGGCACAGCTTTTTACCAAAGCCTACAACTACAAAGAGTCACTGGAAGCCCTGAGAGCGGCATATCCCTACCTCAAGGAGCTGGAGGACAAGGGGATTGCGAATTATTACTACTCCATTCTCATCAAAAACTTCATTGACCTATCCATGCCGGACTCCGCCATGCACTACATCGGCATACTGGAGAAGGTGGCCTCTTATTCCGCAGACGACCCCCGCAACTGCTATACCGTCGTGGCAAAGACCAGAGCCCATGCTTCATTAGGGCGACTACCAGCGCTAAGTCATTCCTTTGAAGTTTGTTATGAGCAGTTGACGGCAACGCTTGATTCTACTCAGAAAGTCAGTGTCATCGCCCTCGGTGCCATGAATGCGAAATGCAGTTTTTACCTGTTGAAAAAAGACTGGCCCAGGCTCAACCAATACTTGCAAGAGCTGATCACTTATGCCACAAAAGCGAATAGCAATCAATACCTGGTCAATGCCTATCAAATGAAGTTCGAGGCGCTGATGGAGCAAGGGCTGGACAAACCTGCGCTGGAAGCCCACATTCAATTTAAAGCCTACAGTGACAAGGTCAACCAATATACCTTTACACAAAGTGAAGCCCTGATCAAAAACCAACTGGGCTGGCAACTCGCATCGGAAGAGAATCAGCTATTGGAAGTCGAAAACCTTAAACAAAAACTACGGATCATTAAAGACAGGAACATACGGTTGCTGTCCCTGCTGGGGATTTTGCTCTTAGGGGGCCTGACTACTTACTTTGTGCGTTTATCCAAGATTAGAAAACAGCAAAGTGAAGCACTCAGTCAGATCATAGCCGAGCGGACTGCCCAGATTGAAAAGACCAACAAAGAACTAACGAAAACCAATCAGGAATTATTGAGGAGCAATACCGAACTGGAGCGCTTCGCCTACGTCGCTTCTCACGACCTGAAAACGCCGCTGCATAACATGATCAAATTCTCTGGCCTGCTGCAGCGCCGCCTGAGGGACAATGCCGATCCCGAAGCCCGGGAATACCTTGGGTTCATTTTGCGGGGAGGTAAGCGGTTGAACAACCTGATTGAGGATATGCTCGAATACGCCCAATTCTCAATGGGCTACAGGGAACAAAAAAGCAGCATTGTTGACCTCGGAGATTTGATTAAAGAGGTGCAAACTTCTCTTTTTGATTCCCTTGAACAACCGAACTACCTGGTCATGATTTTGCCCACCCTCCCTAGAATCAACTGGAATTATTCCAAGCTGTTTATCCTCTTCAAAAACCTGATCGAGAATAGCATCAAGTACAACGAATCGGAGCAGCCACGCGTGATCATCAGTAGTACGACCGGGGAGGACATCTGCTCAATTTTTATAGAAGATAATGGCATCGGAATCGGGGAAACTTTCCACGAAAAGATTTTCCAGATGTTTACCCGGCTGCACAATCATTCCTCCTACGAAGGCTCCGGGCTGGGGCTGGCCATTTGCCAAAAGGTTGTAGAGGAAATGGGTGGGAAAATCAGTGTCCAAAGCCAGGAGCAAAAATATTCAGTTTTCAGAATTGACCTGCCGCTCCAGTTGATTGAAACGAAGAAGGGTAAATAGATAAGGTACTTACCCCTGCAAATGCGCCAAAAAAGCGCTCAGCCTACTGAATGAGCACCCGCTCAGAGCCTATCAGTTGCCCCTCCGACCATACGCTGACGAAGTACAAACCCGCTGACAAATCCGCAACGTTCATGTTTGGCCCGTTCACCGTACGAACCACCTGACCATTGGCATTCAAAAGTTGTAGCCGGCTTACCGAAAATGCTGCCCGGACCTTCAACTGCCCCCGTACAGGGTTAGGCGCTACCGACCACCGTAGGGTATGGTAGCTCTCTTGCGTGCCAGTCAGGCATTCCATATCAGTAAGACGGGCCCAGAGCTGATTGTCGAAGGAGGAAGCGGCGGCGGCGACCGGACCGGCATTATTGCCCTGCCGGACTACCACCAGCCCTTTGCTGGGGACCACGTAGATTTTCTGGTCGTTTTTGCCCAGGGCGGCGTACATATCGGCTGGTGCATCCGGGACTAAGGGCCCATTCAGTACCAATTGGGAGGCCGGCAGCATAAAGGAGGGCTGCCCGTTAAGCCACCACAGGTACCCGTAGCTTTGGTTGAGGTCCTGAGAAGGAGTGATCATAGCGTTGAAATAGGCCGTATCGGTCAGGACCTGGGTTCCATTCCAGTTACCTTCAGCCAGCATGAATAGCCCGAAGCGCGCCATATCCCTCGCCTTGCTGAAATAGACATTGCCAAACCAGCCCCCCTTCATACCGATCGCATTGCCCAGGCGCAGGCGGGTGTATAAGGTAAGGTTCACACCTGTCGCTGTTTCCACCAACTCCTGGGTGTAGCGGTAGGGCGAATTGTGGTAAGCCCAGCGCGTGCCTGCATCCACCAGGTACTGAAAGCAGGCCGGCTCAAAGCAGCTGTTGGTGGCGTCATCTTCTACCAAATCATCCAGCCCGGTCGTCATCGTAATTTGATTATGGATGGTGATGAGGGCTTCCTTATCCGGCGGGCATTCTGTCCAGCCCAGGCCCATATAATCCGATACAGGGTCATTGATATTCAGGTAGCCATCCTCCTGCGCCAGGCCGATGACCGCAGCCATCAGGCTTTTGCCGGCGGAGGCCCAGTACCAGAGTGAGTCTTGCTGAAAGGTACCAAAATACCGTTCCAGCAAGATTTTTCCGTCCTTGAGTATGATGAAGGCTTTCGTATCCCGGCTTTCCACGAAGGCCAGCAGGCTGTCGACTTTCTCCGGGCACCAGTTGAGGCTGTCGGGGCTGAGGGTTGCCCATGCATCGCCCTCAGTAGGTGGGAAATAGAGCGCTTGGGCTGAAACTGCATTTAGCAAGCTGAGCAGGAAAAGGGTGTAAATCAGGCGCATAGGCTTTTTTTTACGACTTAGACTCTTGGGGTGGCGTAGGGTTTAAACTAAACGGGGCGGCTCTCCCCAATGGAAAACCGCCCCGCTTAAGCTTAAAAAGGAAACAAGATTACTTGCTCCACTCTTCGATAGACGCTTTGTTCATGCGTACATAGTCTTCGTTGCCTGCTTTTTGCGCCAATTCCATTGACATTTTAGCAGCCTTGATTGCCTCCGCTTTTTTACCCATATCGCCAAGGATCAGGGCTTTGCGGCGCACCTGCCAGAAGGCCGGCTTTTCCACATCTGTGGCGATCGTGACCCACTCCAGCGCTTTATCCAGATCTTTGCCCATATCGTGGTAGTAAGAAGCCGCTGCGTAGTAGTCATTAGGCGTTGGGCCAGCCATTACAGACTCGATGGAGGCTTCCACCTGCTTTTCCGTGTGGACTTTGACCGGGATTTTAGTCATAATCTTATCCCAGGCAAAGACGATATCGGCACCCGTCATAGTGATATTATCTACAGTAAAGCGCATCTGCTCTACCATTACCGGGCTTTTTTCCGGCTTCACAGAGACCGTTGCAGCCGGATCTTTGTCCACATAGCTGCCCCAGCTTCCAGACTCATAAGGGTAGAACATCAACATCCACTCTTTAGCCATTGGCTTGCAAAGGACCGCGTATTCGCCCGCGCCCATTTCCTTACCACCTACCACTACGTCTTTGTCAAACGTAAACTTGGTTGCAGCATTCGCACCAAAGCGCCATACCTTACCGTAAGGGACCAAACCGTCTTCCGCGAAAACAGTACGGCCTTTCACGCCCGGGCGGGAATAGTTGATTTGAATATCCGTCAGTCCGACCATCTGCTCAATTTCGGCAGAAGGGCTTGGGGCAGGGGTCTGAATTTGGGCCATAAGCTGCGGTGTCATTAAGGCAACAATAGCAAGAGCAACAAGTGAGCTTAATAGTTTCTTCATTTTACTTGGTTTTAAGTTTAGAATTATCAAAATTCGTGCACCAAAGTATAATTTTCGATGCAACCGAATAACAACGAGAACCTTGCTTAGTTGTTTTGTCAGAGTTACTTTATCAAAACCAGTGCACCGCAGCTCCGTTCCCATCGCTTGTTCACCAAATGTAATTAGTCAGAATCATGAGTATGACCATAGCTATTATCGCTCACGACGGCAAAAAGCCCGAAATGGTTGCCTTCATCAAAGATCACGCAACGCTTTTTAAGCAAAAAAATATAGACCTGATAGCCACAGGTACCACCGGCTCGCACCTGGAGCGGGCCGGTCTTGAGGTCAATCGTATGGAAAGTGGCCCGATGGGTGGCGATGCCCAAATTGCCAGCCGCCTGGTGGAAGGCAACGTGGATATGGTCATCTTTTTCCGGGACCCCCTCGGCAAGCATCCGCACGAAGTAGATGTGAGCATGCTGATGCGCTTGTGCGATGTCCATAACATCCCGTTGGCCACCAATCAGGCCGCAGCAATCAGGTTTGTACAAACCTTGTAAAACTAAACCTTTGCACACCTCATCCCGTTATACTCTTAAAACCCTGGTATGCAAAGACTTACAATCATCCTGTTTCTTTTAATGGTTTGCTGCTTCGCCTGCGACACTTCCAACTCTAATCAAGGGGTTGATCCGGCAGCACCTTTTCCCATGGTAGCACGTGACCTGGAAGACATTAAAGAATCGGGGGTCTTGCGCGCTATCACAGTATACAGCGAGACCAGTTACTTTCTTTACCGGGGGCAACCTATGGGCTTTGAGTACGAGCTGCTCACCCGCCTGGCAGACCACTTGGGCGTAGCGCTGGAAATCATTCCAGCCGATAACTTAAACGAGCTGATCAACATGCTGAACCGGGGCGAAGGGGACCTGATCGCTCACGGTCTGACCATCACCAAGCCCAGAAAACAGTATATCGACTTCACCAAATACCTCTACCTGACCAAACAGGTGCTCGTGCAACGCAAACCAAAAGACTGGCGGAACTGGAAATTGCACGAAATTGAGCAGTCCTTAATTTCTGATCCTATAGAGCTCATCGAAGACACCGTCTCCGTACGCCTGGCCTCTTCCTATTTTGACCGTTTACAAAATCTGGAACAGGAAATTGGCGGCAATATTTACATTGACACCGTAGCCGGCAACTTGTCTACCGGCCGGATCATCAAGAAAGTGGTGAATGGGACACTGGACTACACCGTAGCGGACGACAACATCGCAGAGATCAACAGTGCTTATTATCCTATTCTTGATGTCTCCACTCCAATCAGCTTTTCGCAGCGTGCAGCGTGGGCGGTGCGCAAGAATGCGCCTGAGCTTTTGCAAGCCCTTAATCAATGGGTTGAGGGTATGCGGCAACAAACCGACTACTACGTCATCTACAATAAATACTTTAAGAATGAGCGTGGTTTCCGGGCCCGCATTGAGAGTAATTTTTTCAGTGAAGCCGGTGGAAAGATCAGCCGCTACGACAGTATTGTCAAGCAGTTTTCAGACTCTCTGAACTGGGATTGGCGCTTCCTCAGCGCTCTGATCTATCAGGAATCGCAATTTAACCCTTCCGCAACTTCCTGGGCTAAAGCTAAAGGCTTAATGCAGTTGATGCCTGCCACTGCCAGGGAGCTGGGCGTTGCTGACCGAAGCGACCCTGCCGACAATCTGGAAGGGGGGACCGAATACCTACAGGAACTCTACCAGCGCTGGGAGAGTATCCCCGACAGTGTGCAGCGCATTAAATTCACCCTTGCTTCCTACAATTGTGGCTATCAACATGTGGTAGATGCCCGTAAACTTGCCGGCAAGTACGGCAAAGACTCTGACATTTGGGATAAGCATGTGGAGACTTTCGTAAAGCGCCTGTCGTATCCCAAGTATTACAATGACCCGGTGGTGGACTACGGCTATGTGCGTGGGATCGAGCCCGTAACTTATGTAGACCAGATTTTCGAACGCTTTGCGCATTACCAAAAGCTCATACCAGAGTCTTCCTAACGCACCAGCGTCACATCACCGTTCAGCTCAACGACTTTGCCATTGGGCGTTTCCACAAATGCCTGGTAGAAGTAGACTTCGATGGGCGCATCCTGACCGTTGAACCGGCCGTCCCAACCTGCTTCCGGATCATCCGTCTCAAAAACAATACCGCCCCAGCGATTGAACACCCGGAGTTCAAAGCTGGCGACCGGGCAGTTGCCGAGCAGCTCAAAGGTATCATTGGTCCCATCTCCATTTGGTGAGAAGGCATTAGGCAAGGTATAGGCACAACCACCAGCTGGCTCACAGAAACGTACTTCAAAACTAAAATTATCGCTGTAGGTACAACCTGCTTCATCCACAGCCAGCAGCACCACGCTGTAAATCCCATTCTCTTCGAAAGTTACCGAGGGCATGGGCTCATCAGCACTTCCAGCTACATCCAGATTCCAATCATAGAGAAAAATACTATCTGGGCCGGAAGCGGAGAAAGTCGCTGCATCGCCCAGGCAGACCACGCTATCGCCGGTGATTAACAAATCAGGATTATCCAGGCAGGGATCGCCCTCCTCACATACCACAATTTCGAAGGACAAGCTGCCGGTGCGGGTACAGCCGTTGGTGTCCACTGCTGTAAGGGCTGCAGTGACCAAGCCGGTTTCCTGAAAGACATTTTCCGGGTTAGGCTCCGTACCGGAGGCCAGGTTGGAGAACGTCCAGTCGTAGGTAGTCAGACCAGCGCCGCTGGCACTAAAAACCAAAGTGGAGTCCAGGCAGAGTGGACCGGAGATATTTAACTCCAGTTCTGGCAAACCCTCGCAGGGGTCGTCGTTAAAGACCAAGTCGATATTTTCAAGATAAGCCTGCCAAAACGTATGGCTTTCACTGGACTGAGCAGCAATAGGAGCATAACTCAGTGCAAGCATTGGGAGCAAAAAAATCAAAGGTTTCATAAGCCGGGCAATTCTTGTACGCTCTTAGTACTACTTGGTTTGCGAATATCCTAAAATGAGGCCAGGGAAAAAGCAAGATATGGTAAAAGAGCGGCAGTTTGTTTGAAAACCTTAAATTGGCACTTCAAAACTTAAGCCAATGCCTCAGGATGCACCGGAACGGATTACTCTACGCTACCTGATCAATGAATTGCTGTTGATCGCCAACCTGGAAAAGGGTTTTGGGTATACGGTAAAGCGGTTACTCCTTCGCCCCGGGCAAGCTGTGGAGGAATTTCTCGAGGTCGACCGGAAGCGCATGATGAAGCCGTTCCCGATGCTGGTGCTGCTGGTAACGATTGCCACCTTTCTCTCGCTGCGCCTGTTGCCGCTCGGAGAGCCGCTTTGGCAGGATTTCAGCGAGGATGGTGGGGCAAACTTACTTCCACCATTTCTGTGGGAAGCTTTTCACCTGCTGACTATTGGCATGCAGAAGTACTTCAACCTGTTGTTTGTGCTATCACTGCCCGGACAGGCGGTAGGCTCTTACCTGCTTTTCCGGAAAAGCAGGTATAACTTTGCCGAACACCTGGTGATCAATACCTACCTCTTTAGCATCCAAACGCTTATTTACACGCTGATTCTTCCGTTCCTCATCTGGAATGATAAGGTGGCTGGCCCTATACTCATTGCCGGCATGTTCGGCTACTGGCTTTATGCCTTAAGGCAAATTTTTCAGCCCGGGTGGTGGCCACTGCTTTGGAAATCTGCAGCAATCGCGCTGATAGGGCAGGCGGTGACCAACTTTTTAATTCTGGCCGCGTTTTTTGGGTATTGGGTTTATCAATCTATTTTCTCATAAAAATCCAGGCATGAAATCAGCACTTGTTTTTTGCGGTGCCAACAAAGGCAACCATCCGCTCTACGCCGAAACGGCCCGGGAGGTCGGTCAACAGCTAGGGCAACGCGGTATCCGCCTCGTCTACGGGGCAGGCAAAGTTGGCTTAATGGGCGAAGTCGCCGAAGGCGCTCTTCAGGCAGGTGGCGAGGTCATCGGCGTGATCCCGTTTTTTCTGAGAAAAGAGGAAGTATCCCATGAAGGGCTGACGCACCTGTACGTTGTAGACAGCATGCACGAGCGTAAGATCAAGATGGCCCAATTGTCAGATGCGGTTATTGTCCTGCCGGGCGGCTACGGCACGATGGATGAGGTATTCGAAATGCTGACACTGGCACAAGTAGGCCAAGGGCAACACCCGGTATGCTTTCTCAATGTGAACGGCTACTTCGATTTCCTGCTTCAGCAGCTCGACCACATGGAGGCGGAGGGCTTCCTGAAACCCGTGCACCGCCAACTGACGATGATGGCTTCCAGCCTGCCAGAGCTTTTCCAAAAACTCGAGCAATACGAAGCACCACCGAAAGAAGGCAAGTGGATTAAGTTGTAGTTTCTACAAATGCCTGACGCTCATAATTGAATAAGCCCGCGAAATAACTTATTTTTGCGCCAAAATAAAGTGGAACTCAACTTTCCGCTTGTATTTACTTTCACTTTAAAACCAATTCTTTGATGCAATCAGTAGATCAAAAGCTGAAATACAAGGTTAAGGATATCAACCTGGCGGACTGGGGCCGTAAAGAAATCGAACTGGCGGAAGCCGAAATGCCTGGCCTTATTGCGCTGCGCGAAAAGTACGGCGAGTCCAAGCCGCTGAAAGGCGCTCGTATCGCAGGCTGTCTCCACATGACGATTCAGACCGCAGTCCTGATCGAAACACTGGTAGAGCTGGGTGCCGATGTCACCTGGTCTTCCTGCAATATTTTCTCTACTCAGGACCACGCTGCGGCTGCCATTGCTGCTGCCGGTATTCCGGTATACGCCTGGAAAGGGCAGACCGACGAAGAATTCTGGTGGTGTATTGAGCAGACGCTGTTTGCATTCGAAGATGGGCAACCCCTCAACATGATCCTGGATGACGGTGGAGACCTCACGAATACCGTTCTGGATAAGCACCCCGAGCTGATTGAAGGCGTACAAGGCCTGAGCGAGGAAACCACAACGGGTGTACACCGCCTCTACGAGCGTATGCGCAAAGGCACGCTCCCTATGCCGGCGATCAACGTCAACGACTCCGTAACGAAGTCTAAGTTTGACAACAAGTATGGTTGCAAGGAATCTGCAGTTGACGCTATCCGCCGGGCCACTGACGTGATGATGGCTGGCAAAGTTGCATCTGTAGCGGGTTACGGGGACGTAGGCAAAGGCACAGCAGCCTCCCTGCGCGGTGCAGGCTGCCGGGTGATCGTCAGCGAAATTGACCCGATCTGCGCGCTGCAGGCTGCCATGGACGGCTTCGAAGTAAAACGCATGGAAAATGCTATTCCCCGTGCTGATATTATTGTAACGGCAACCGGTAATAAGGATATCATTTCCGAGAAGCACTTCAAGATGATGAAAGACAAAGCTATTGTCTGCAACATCGGCCACTTTGATAATGAAATTGATGTAGCTTACCTGAACCGCGAGCACGGGCACACCAAGACGGAGATTAAGCCTCAGGTGGATAAGTACACGATTGACGGCAACGACATCATCCTGCTGGCAGAAGGCCGCCTGGTAAACCTGGGCTGTGCAACCGGTCACCCTTCTTTCGTAATGTCTAACTCCTTTACCAATCAGG
This sequence comes from Phaeodactylibacter sp., assembly GCF_040219495.1. Taxonomy (GTDB): domain Bacteria; phylum Bacteroidota; class Bacteroidia; order Chitinophagales; family Saprospiraceae; genus Phaeodactylibacter. The sequence goes on from NZ_JAVJSK010000074.1 coordinate 37,297, forward strand.
TACTGGCACAGCTCGAACTGTGGACCAACGGAGATCAGTACGAAAACGAAGTGTACACTTTGCCTAAGCACCTTGATGAAGAGGTTGCCCGCCTGCACCTCGCTAAGATCGGTGCGGAGCTGGAGACCCTGCGCGAAGATCAGGCCGAGTACATCGGCGTGAAAGTGGAAGGTCCTTACAAGCCGGAATACTACCGCTATTAAGCCGGTTGGCCCCTCCGGGGAGCTAGCCTAAAATACTATAAAAGAGCGCCGTTTCGGGGATAAACCGGAGCGGCGCTTTATTTTTGCTGTGAACCATCAACCCGCACAACCACTATGCAATCTGTATTTCAGACCTACCTGCAGCTTGGCTTCAGCCATATCTCTGACCTCGAAGGCTACGATCATATTCTTTTCATTATTGCGCTTTGCGCCATTTACCGGCTCCGGGAATGGAAAAGCGTTGCTTTGCTTGTCACCGCTTTCACGATTGGGCACTCGGTGACGCTGGCACTAGCTGTCCTTGGCATCCTGCCGGTCAATGCGGCCTGGATTGAATTCCTGATCCCTGTAACAATTGCACTTACCGCGATTTACAACGCTGTAGCCCACCGCAAAGCAAAGAGCAATCGGATCTGGGATCAGACGATGAAGATAAATTACGGGTTTGCAGCCCTGTTTGGACTCATTCATGGCATGGGCTTTTCCAACTTTCTGCGCTCCAGCCTGATGCCCGGCCAGGAAGACCAATTGCTCACTCAACTATTCGCCTTCAACATCGGGGTGGAGCTGGGGCAACTGGCTATCGTTGCGGCTGTACTAGCACTTTCTGCCATTGCGCTTCAACTGATGCGGGTGCAGCAGCGGGAGTGGAACCTGTTCATTTCCGGTAGTGCTTTCGGCCTGGCGCTGGTGATGGCGCTGGAGCGGGTTGGGGCTATTCTTTAGCCTTGCTTTGCAGCGCTTCCACCACGCGCTCCGGCAGCTGGTGCCTGGTACTCTGAGAAAACTGTACCCGGCGCAGTGGTGCATTCCATGCATCAGCGAGGGCGGCCCAGACGTGGTAATACCCGGCCGTATCTTTTTCGCAATAAACGCCAAGGGGCATTTGACAGCCCCCATCGAGCAGGTTCAGCACCTTGCGTTCAATATTGGTCAGCTCTGCCGTATCCTTTTCATGAATATGCCTGATCAGGCGGCGGGTGGCTTTGTCCGTTTCCCGGGTTTGCCAGGCCAGTACTCCTTGTGCCGGTGCAGGAATGAACTCCCTGGGGTTGAACTTCAGGATTTCGAGGTCTTCCGCTTCGATCTTAAGGCGGGTCATGCCGGCCGCAGCCAGTAGTATCGCATCAAACTGCCCTTCCCGCAGCTTATTAAGACGGGTAGGTACATTGCCCCTGATATCTTTGATCTGCACATCAGGCCGGAAGTCCAGGACCTGAGCCTTCCGGCGGGCAGAAGAGGTGCCGACCACCGCGTTCTCCGGCAGCCACAAGTCTTGCCCCTTATCCAGGCGTTCTTTACGGATCACCAGCCAGTCTGCTGGATTCTCCCGGTAAGATACGGCTGAAATGCAAAGGCCTTCCGGAGAAGTGGTCGGCAGGTCTTTCATAGAATGTACCGCCACATCAACCTCATTGCGCAGCAGCGCATCCTCAATTTCTTTGGTAAAGAAACCCTTGCCTTCCATTTTGTCAAAGCTCAGGTGCTGAATGCGGTCCCCTTGCGTTTTGATGATGACCAACTCTGATTCAATGCCGGCTTCCGCAAGCCGGTCTTGGGTGTGGTGGGCTTGCCAGAGTGCCAGCTTGCTGCCCCGGGTGCCTATACGTACTTTATCGCTCAAGTCTTCTCTGTTTTATTTAGTTACGCAAAGGTAGGCATTTTCACCTGTCTGTACTGCCTTCATCCTGACTGATGCCTTGCAAAGTAGGTAAGAGCTTGTTGCGATTTTACTTTTGGAGCGAACGCAGCCCGAAGTGTAAAATCCAAACAAGCTCTAAACTGCTGCTCCACACCTTAGAAATCGCTGACACTCTGTCACAAATAGTTACATTTATCTGTGTTTAAATTTGGTAATCCCGCTACTTTTATTCTATCCGAAAACGATTACAACTCATGCAAAAAACACTCGCTTTCCTCGCTGTATTGGTATTTTCTGCTCCCGTTTTGGGACAGCAATCCAATTACTATATTGATGCCGTTGCACCGGTGTACTATACGCCCGGCTCATTTGATATCCCTCCCGGCCCTGGCGACACCATCTTTATTGCAGCCGACCGGGTCAAAGCCCTCATCTTTAAGGACCTTGAGGGTAGCCTTGACCACCCTATTGTTGTCATCAATAACGGGGGGCAAGTGAATATCAATACGACTTACGGCAGTGCGATCGACTTCCGGGACTGTAAGCATATGAAACTTAGTGGCAGAGGGACAGCCACCGACCATTACGGATTCAAATTAATTGCTTCCAATTGCGGTGTTGCCTTTTCAGGACTTTCTTCCCATTGTGAGATCGAATTTGTAGAAATTGATCACGATGGGTTCTTCGGCATTATGGCTAAGAAGGACTTTGGGGGCAATCCACCCTATCCAATCCCCGTTTTTGAGCACTTAATCATCCATGACAACCTTATAAAAAATGTCACGGAAGGTATGTATATAGGGGAAACCAAGTCTCCGGGCATGGAGTTTAGGCATCTCCGTATCTTCAATAACATCACACAGAACACTGGCCGGGAAGGTATTCAGATCGCTAATGCCGTAGAGGATGTGGCGGTTTACAACAACTTCATCTGGAATGCAGGCGTAGATCATAAAAAATACCACGGCAAAAGCCTGCAAATCGGAGATAACAGCGTAGGGCGCTTTTACAATAACGTAATGATTGGAGCCTATGAGCACAGCTTTATTGCCCTGGGCTCCGGTGACATGGAGATCACCAATAACTACTGTGCCAACAGCGAGGGGGGATACATTGACAACCGGACGATCTCCACTGAAGAAGCACCGATCCTCATTGAAGGCAACTATTTCTACAATATGCAGCTCGATTATGTGATCCGTAACCTTAACGAGATCAACCCTATTGAGCTCACAGATAACCAATGGTACGGCGGCGCCTCCACCGTGTTCTACAGGAACAATTCCGGAGCCTCTGCCAATTCCACGGAGACGGGCACGACTCAGGCGCCATTTACGGTCATTAGCAACCCGAACTTGTCTGTCCCCTACCCTCAGTTCCCGGCTCCGTATCAGAACATGGGCCCTCAGCCTGGCCTTTCCTTCACCATGAATTATCTGCCTAAGCTGGACCTCCCTGAAGAGTATATGGCAGACTGGAATAAAGCCGACACCCTTGAGCTGAATGCTTACACCGCAGATGGCGATGGTATTCAGTACGACCTTTCCGGACTCCCTGCGTTCATACAGGTACAGGTATTAGCCAATGGCAGTACCCGCCTGCTTTCCAACCCTACACCGGCCGACAAAGGCGTTTACCCCATCAAGGTGGTGCTTTCAGACAACTCCCATGGCGACAAAACCCGCCTGGCGTTTGAGTATATCGTACGCAACCCTAACAACACCGCACCCCGGATTGACTTCAGTGGCAATATTCAGTTGCTCACATTAACTCAGGACCGGATTGACGTGCCTATTACCGATGCGGAGGGCGATGAGATTATCGTTTCGGTCCTCAACATTCCGGCATTTATGGTCCTTGACGAGCATAACGGCCAGCATTATCTGGCAACCGATGTGCGCTACCGGCACGCAGGGAGTATCCACACGATCAAAATCATAGCGGATGACCAATTTGGTGGCGTAGATTCTGTGGAAGTGGATATTCACGTTTTCCACAAGCAAATTGCGACCGGCACCCCGGTCATCCGGGTGAATTGCGGTGGGCCTGAACTTATAGACTTCGATTTGACCTGGGAAGACGGGTATCATCAAATCACGCCGTTTGAGATTACCACCACCCACCGTACTGGCAGCCACGGCTGGTCCGGCACCAATTCCACAGGTGCACCGGATAACCTGTTTGGCCCGTTTGCCACACAAGGCTTCTCAGGCGATCAAATGTATTGGTCTATGCCGGTGGACGAGGGCACCTACGAGGTAAACCTGTTCTTCGCAGAACGCTCGCACGACATTAATGATGAAGGCCCCATTGTCTTCGATATGCTCTTGAACGGCAACCTGGCACTCGATAATTTCAGTATTTACGCTGAAGCAGGGCTCGCTGCCTTAAAGAAAACCTTCACTGTTTCTATCTTACAAGGTGAAACGATTGACCTTGAGTTCATCGGTATTCAAAACAAGCCCAAGATCAACGGGATTGAGATCATTTATCTTTCCGGTGGCAATCAGGCTCCGGTTCTCCCACCACTTAGCAATCTCGATATCTGCACAGGGCTTGGGCAACAGCTGAGTATTCAGGCAACTGACCCGGACGCCGAGTCTGTCAAGTACCTGGTTTCCGGACTGCCTTCCTACGCAACGGCTACCTATCATCCGGATTCAGTGGTGATCGATTTTGCGCCGGCACCTGAACATGCCGGAGAGGCGCACCTGATTACCCTATTTGCAATTGATGCCCGCAATACGGCAGCAGAAGGCGAACTTTTTGCCATCATCATCGACTGCAATGGCAATGCGCTGATCGAAGCCGGCCGGGACGAAGCCGTTGCTCAGCAGGACCTTGAGCGCACGGCTTCTACGACCCGCAGCAACTTTGCGGTCCCTGCTTCTGCCACTACAGGCGTTCAGGCTTATCCTAATCCGGCAGCAGGATGGCTCGCCGTTAACGTGGACAGCCCGGCGGAAGGAAACTACGCTATTGAACTGATCGATGTTCAGGGCCGGGTACACAGCATCGCCCACACCAAAACAGAAGGTGGCCAGCATAAAATCACGATTACGCTCGACCGGGGCAACCTGCCAGCAGGCTTCTACTCCCTGCGTGCCGTATCTGACGAAGGCTGGGCATCTGCACCACAGGCTTTGATTTTGCAGTAAAAGAAAGATTCCCCTTAAACACATACAATTAGAGCGATATGGATGCATCCATATCGCTCATTTTTTTTGGCATAACCCTACCTGAGTTTATCAGAAACCCCAAATCTACACCACCCTCCGGGTCATCGGTTTTGGAGTGGCGTCCACTTTCTTAGGAGGAGCATAGCTGCGCCCCAGGAAGAGCATACGAGTCCAGCCCCAGCGATCCAGTATTTTTTCCGCCAGAATCGGCGCAAACATCCCCACTGCCAGAGAAAACAAAAAGATAGGGATGTCCTGTGAGATGCCAATACTCTTCAGTACAATACGGCCGGCTGCTGTGCCAAAGGAGTGGAACAAATAGATAGAATAGGCAAAGCTGCCAAAGTAGATCAGCCATTCCACCTTCCATTTTAGACGAAAGAACAGTATGGTCCCCGTCACACCGATCAGCAGCCCCATACCGCTTTTCTTATCCAGGTTGTACTGAATGATATCAAACCATCCCAATTGCTGAATGGCCAGCCCTGCTATAAACACCACCGCCAGTGCCCGGTTGAGCCATACATTCCCAAAGAATCCCTTAAAACGCTTTATGCCCACCCCAATCATGAAGAAAGGGAACAGGTATATCCCGCCTTTATAGCTCAGGTAGTTGGGGGACGCTTCCGGGATTACCATATCTCTTATCAACAGCAAAGCAAAGGCTACTGCTGTCCAGATTGCCCAATGCCCAAACTTGTCCAACCGCTTAAACGCATCCAGCAGGCCTACCGCCAGAAATACCCAGAAAAGCGAGGGCAAATACCAGTAGAGCGTGTAGGGGAACACGTATATTTTCCAGATTTCAGCGAGGTTCCCGGTTTTATTAGTACCCGGTACGATGTACTGCAACAGGAAGTAAGCCGTGCCCACAAAAACCATGGGATACAAAATTCGCCGTACCTTTTTCGAGGTAAAGGCTTGGTACTTTTCCAGGGAGACCGGGCGCAGTGCGTATACCCAGCCGGAAATCACCGTGAACAAAGGCATCCTCAGGTATTCGAACGTAAAGTAAAGGTGCCTCCAGCCTGAATCATCGGCTACTTTCATGCCCCCATCGGAGCCGGAACCGATCACATGCCCCATTACCACCAGAATAATTGCGAAACCGCGAAGGGTTTCTACGGAGTAGTCTTTCTTTGTGCTCACTTTGTTTAATGTTTTTTGCCTCGGGGTGCTCAGCGATTTGTTACCTGCTGCGCTTAAGCCTTGGGCAAGGTAAATGCAAAAGTGGTGCCTTCACCGACGGTGCTTTCAACACTTATTTTTCCATTGTTTTTCTGAACAAAGTCCTGAACCAGCAGCAATCCTAAGCCGCTGCCTCCTTCCTTGTTCGTGCCTTCCGTAGTGGTCTGCACATTGGGGTTGAAGATTTTGTCCAGGTTTTCCGGTGGTATGCCTACGCCGGTGTCTGCCACTTTTATGACCACCTCATCACCGTCTTCCTCTGCGGTGACGGTGATCGCGCCACCGGTGGGCGTGAATTTTGTGGCGTTGGAGATCAGGTTGCGGACAATGGCGTTGAGCATATGCAAATCAGCCATGGCCCGCAGTTCTTCCGGAATGTTGAGGTCAAGCTGAATCTTTTTGTTCTCCAGGTTGAGCTTCACCAGGCGGGCCACGCTTTCTATGGCTTCCCGCAGCTCAATAGCTTCGGGCGTAACCACCAGTGCGTCACTTTGAGACTTACCCCAGCCCAGGAGGTTCTCCAGCAGGCTCAATGCTTCATCTGTTGATTGGAGCAATTTGATTACGGTGCCCTTAAAGTCATCCTTCTTTGGATCAATTAAGCCCCGGTTGATAAAGTCCAGGCTTAGCTTAAGAGAACCAAGGGGCGAGCGCAGATCATGCCCGATGATGGAAAACATGCGCGACTTCAGGTGATTGGAGGCTGTAAGGTCAGCGGCCTGCTGTTCTACCTTTCTACGGCTTGTCAGGAGGTCAATGTGGTTTTTGATGCGGACCAGCAGCACCTTTTTATTGAAAGGCTTGGTCACATAATCCACTCCACCCAGTTCGAAACCCTTGACAATATCCTCCGTCTGATCTAACGCTGTGATGAAAATAATGGGCAGGTTTTCATTAGCCGGGTCCTTTTTGATGCGCCGGCAGACTTCAAAACCGTCAATATCCGGCATCATCACGTCAAGCAGCAGTAAGTCGGGCTGATGCGCCTCTACGGCAGCAATCCCCTCTTCACCATTGGAAGCTACAAGGGTCTCATAACCAGCTTCATCGAGGATGAATTTCAGGAGTTTCGTGTTCAGGGGGCTATCGTCCACGATTAGAATACGGGGAGCAGGGTCTGTTTGCCCTTCGGTTGCTTTCATGGGTGGTGTCTAGTTAAGCAAGTTTTTGTGCATAAGGTTTGGCTCTAAGCAGGTGGCTTAAATTTGTTACAAATTACATAAATTCGTATGATCTTCAAAAACCAGTGTACAATTGAAAGGAAAAAAGGAGGAGCGCCCCTCTTTCCCGATCAAGCCTATACAACTCAATTGCCTTACTCGTGCTCCCCTATTCAGCTTCCTGATACCAAGACTACTCTGATATTACGATCTTTTCCACCCATCGCCCTGCCTGCCCTGAAACGTCCAGTATATACATCCCGCTTTTTAGCCCGCTAACATCAATAGTAGATGCACCTTGCAAATCCGTAACCTGCTGCTGCCAAACCAATCGCCCCTGTAAATCTGCCAGGCGGATACTCAAAGGGCCCGATACCGGACCCGTTGCAGGAGATAAATGTAGCACTCCATTTCTAACTGGATTAGGATAAGCTGAAAAGGACAACGGCCGCCAGGGCACAGCTACCGTTGAAACAGGGACAGGAGGTGGCAACTTGACCTTGGCGATGAACATATTTCTATTATAAGGTGCGCCACTGCCGCCTACCCTTCCTACAAAATATACGCCTGTAGAGTCGATGGAATAAGCCTTGACAATCCCGCGAATAAAAGGCAGCCACTCATAGCTTGAAAACAGGACTCCATTGCCCTGAGCACCAACAAACTCATTTTGCACAAAGTTACTGTCCAACTGTCCGGTCTCATCCATACGCATTAGACCGAAAGTCAATCCTGAATGCTCATCATCCCAGGTAACGTAAGTCATTTCCCCTATTTGAATAGTGCTGGTTGGCTTTATAGACTCCGTCCCTCCAATGATATTTTTAATAAAGTAATCTCCTCCTAAAAAAGAAGAGTCGACCTCTCCATTCGGTAGAAGCCGGGCTATAAACACGTTTGTGGGCCAGTTAAGAAAACCAAAAGTAACGCCTCCGCAAATCACGATTTTGCCATCTGCTCGAATCTCCATCGAATAAGGTACCCCCTCTATTGAAGGAAGAGCCACCGCTCCTTCTTCCCCAAAGGAGAGATCTGCCTCTCCATCCGGGCTATGCTTAAAAACAAACATCCCGTTCTCGAGGCAATAACCATGTTCCCAGTTCAATTCGCCCGGATAGGGGTCATAGTTTATACCAGCGATTACGATACCCCCATCTGGTGCCAGTGCCATATCCGCAATCATCGGTGCCAGACAGCCACCGTAGTCCTGAGGGGTATGGTACAAAATTCCGTTATTTGCAAAAGTAGAGTCTATTCGGCCATCGGGCAAAAGTCTTACTACAAAGTGGTGGGTAGAATCCGACTCATACCAGAGTTGCCCGCCGTAGAAAGCATTCCCTCCTACCAAAATTTTCCCATCTGGTAACGAGATAGCCTCCGTTATCATTTCTTCTTTAGAGGGCAGGTCCAGAATCAGGTGCCCGCCATTTCCAAAAGTGGAATCAGGTACACCGTCAAAATCCAGTCTGGTCAAAAGCCCTACGTAATCCTGCTGCCCTGGCAGATAAGTGCACCCGCCCATTAAAAAACGGCTTTCATCGTAATTGGCGATCAGGGTACAGCTATCATTTACGTATCCAATATCTATAGTCTTACGTCCCATAGGGCCTATAGCCGTATCGTACCGGCCGTTAGGCAGCAAACGGGCCATAAGAAAATCAAGGCTGTCATTTTTTACCGTGTAGCCTCCAAGAATAATTTTACCCTCTGAGATGTGAATGGCGCCTTGGACAACGTCGTCTGCAAACTCTGTAAAAAACCCTGTAATACCATAGAATTCAAGACCCGTTACAGGTTCCCAAGAGTTAATCTCCCCAAAAGTAGAGTCGGGTACCTGAGCAGACGCTTTAAAAAGAAGTAGGTATACGAATATGATTGCAATTGAATATTTCATGAGAATAGTAAACTTGAGTAGTACCTGTCAGGAAAGATATTCGCCGAAATGAATCCAAAGTAAACAGACAATATGTCTATTGATTCCTCTACGCCCGCGTACGCTTTAGCTGTGCTCAGACGTATGGTCTAATAATTAGTCATCTTTATTGCCCAATTGTTCCGGTTCAGATCATTCCTGCCAGGCACCTGTAGTTATTGAATCTATGGTTTAACAACAAAGGTTTTATTCATTAGGCGTTCATCATCCAATTGAACATGCAGCATGTACAAGCCAGCCGGGAGGCCAGATACTGACAGGGGACTAACTTGTCCAATCAAACTTATGGCTCTAACCTCTCCTCCTGACTGTTGAATACTTTTGCCAAGCCACTTTCAAAAGGCTGCATGATTTGGACGTTTATCAAATCAGTAGCAGAACAGGAATATACCTAAAGAAAAAGACAAAAAATCTACCTCTTTAGCAGACCTCTAACAGATTAATAAATTGCCTCACCAATCTTTGTGCATAATTTACCGTAGGCTGAAAACTGGTTTTAAAACATACAGGAACGCTTCTGATTGTTACAGAAAACGCAAAAACATTATTTCGAACTCGCAAAGCAAATATAAACAATGCCGGCAAATATGGCAATTAAAACAAAATAATAACCTAAAAAATACTCAAGGCAATTACAAATATTCCTTCTAATCAAAAAATCACCCTAAATCAAAACCATTCCTACCGGATAAATGCATGCCTGTCAGCCCGAAAGGCAGCCATTCTCTTACACGTAAGCTCATTTTCTCGCTCCCCTCTTCTTTAGGCTGTTACGTAATGCCACCATGGAATTAATGATGTACAATAACTGGCAATTTATGTACCTTAGTTTCATATTATAACAGGCTCTATCTTATGAGATTCCTAATCGTAGAAGACGAATACCCCGCCGCCAAACGGCTCAGCCAGCTGATCCTGAAGATGAGGCCAGGCACTGAAATATGCGGCACTTTGGACAGCGTGGAAAGCACCCTGCAATGGCTGAAGAATAATCCAGCTCCGGATCTGGCTTTTTTCGACATACAGCTGGGGGATGGGCTGAGCTTTGATATTTTCCAGCATTCGCCCTTTATGGGGCCGGTGGTTTTCACCACTGCCTATGATCAGTACACTCTGAAGGCTTTCAAACAGGACAGCGTAGACTACCTGCTCAAGCCGATTGAGGAGGAAGAGCTGGCCGCCGCCCTGCAAAAATTCGACCGCCGGCAACAGTCGCCCAATATGCTGTCCCCGGACGTCCTGCAATCCTTGGTCAACAGCCTGTCTCAACCTCAGTACCAGTCCCGGTTTATCATTAAGATTGGGCAACAGCTGAGCTACATTGCCACTGAAGAAATCCAGTACTTTTATTCAGAAGACGGCATCGTTTTTGCGCAACTGGAAGGCAAAAAAAGGCACGCACTGGACTACACGCTGGATGCACTGGAGCCCCTGCTGGAGCCGGCGTCTTTTTTCCGCCTTAGCCGGAAGGTCATTGCTAACATTCAATCGGTACAGAAAGTAGCCCCTTTTTTCAATGGCCGGCTGCTGGTCACCCTTCGACCCGCTGCTGATTTTGAAGTAACGGTCAGCCGGGACCGGGCTTCCGACTTTAAGCGGTGGCTGGGGGCATAAGTAGTGGGGGGAAAATAAAAAACAGCCAGGCAATAATGTTACCTGGCTGTTCCAAACGATGCGCCGATTTCTTAAGATTTCTTATTGATCTCTACCTCATCCCCTTGCCCCAGGCGGGAACCGGTAGACCGCTCGTACAGGTTCTTATACCGTTCAAAGACCCCATCCGGCATACGCTTGCCATTGATGCGCAGTTTGCCCTTGCCGCTAAGCTGGAATTTGTATTCCTCGGTACTTTCAATGAATCCGTCACGTAGCATTTGCTGCTCGATGGTTTGCTTCATGCTGCCTCCTCCGGGCCGGGGAAAGCGATAGTCTGCTCCCCGGAGTTCCGGTGCGGTAAATACCTTGACCTCAGGGTGAGTCCCCCCAAGCCCAAAGCCGTCCATCTCTATTTCGACATCGTCGAAGTCATAGGTTGTAAGCCCTTTTTTACGCAGTTCCTCAAATGCTCTCTGAGTAGATTCATGGGCTTCCTCCAGGATGATCTCCATTTCTTCCGTTGACCGGAGGCCTTTCAGCATATCCTTATCGCCCGTCCAATTGAAGTCAAAGTCAATATCCTTGTCTTTGCCGTTGAAGAAGAACATATTATGGTCTTCGTCCTCGATAACCAGGCTGTCCCCTACTTCGATAATTTTCTCATCAATGCGGATGACCTGCCTGCCGTCTTTTTGTTCAACGATCACTTCCATAGGCGCGCCATTGCGCTCATCCTGTATTTCAATGATTACACTGCCATCATCGCGCTTTTCCGTGCGGACTTTTTTATCCGTGGTGCGCTCAAAGCGGAAGGTGCGTAGCCCTTCAGGTGAAGGAGGAGCTGGCGGCGATGGAGGAGCTGGCGGGGCCGGTGGTGCAGGCGCATGAGGTGTGCTCGGTGGTGCCGGGGCGGCAGGGGGTACCGGAGGAGGCGGCATATCGGCGAGCATGTCTTCCACCAAACCTTCATACTTTGGAAATTCAGCTTCCGGGATTTCCTCTCCGTCGATACTTAGTTTTGTGATTTTGCCATCTTGCAATTCCGCATCGACCGTGCGCCCGTTGTCCTCGGTTTGGAGCTGCATGATCTGACGAGGGAGGGTATCGGGTACGGCCCGGCGGGAGGCCAGGGTTGTCAATGGTAGCGGTGGCAATTCATCTAAAGCTTCCATTACTGTACGCTCAGCAGCTTCGGAACTGTTGTGTGCATAAGAGAAAGAGAAGAACAACAGGGCAGCCAGCAATAAGCCGGTAGCGGTCATTTTTTCCATGGTGTACATTTTTTGTGGTGGTTGATTGAGGATGCGCCGTACGCGCTGCAGCAGAAAAGGGCGCCCTTTCGAAGCCATGGCCATCGCCATTCTCGGATGCCGCTGAGCGGCTTCTTCAATTTTGACGAGGGCTCTTGCGTAGCCCAGGGCGTCGTCACTAAGGCCTACCGCAATATCGTCACAGCAGTTTTCCCTTTCCATGCGTACGTAGGCGGAAATCCACCAAACAGCCGGGTTGAAATAATACAGTGCCTCAATTATCGATTGCATGATATTGAGTAAATAGTCTTGCCGGTAAATATGCGCCAGCTCGTGGGCCAGTACCGCCTCCACCTGCGCCGGCGTCAGGGCATTGACCGTGCCTACCGGAATCAGGATCACGGGTTTCAACCAGCCGATCACTACCGGAGATTGCACCAGTGCAGATTCAAGCAACTGCACCCTGCGGCGCAACCGGAGACGGCGCGAAAGCGCCTGCAGCTTGCCCTGCCAGGGCTCCCCCATCGGCCGGACAGACCGGTGCCGAAGGTGCTGCACATAACCCAGCCCGGCCAGCATGCGCAGCAAAAAGAACGCTACGCCTAATAGCCAGGCAGCCACGATCAGCGGTAAATGCTGCTCGAAATAGGCCTGTGCCTGTGCCCGCCAGAAAGCAAGGCCTTGCAGTGGGGCGGCTTCGGTACTCATTGACGGGACAACGCCTTCAGCCATTGGAGCCGGAGCCGCGGCCAGACCATTCCCAGCGCCATCCGGCACCTCAAAATACAGGTAAAAGGTAGCTGCAGATACGGCGACCAGCAGCAACAGGGCTCCAATAGCCAGCCCGTACCGGAAACGGGCGGTCCGGCGCTGCGCCAAAATCATCCCACCGGCCAAGCCCAAAGCAATGAGCATGCCCTGCCAAAGGGAGTGGACGACGGTCCAGCCCAGGGCGTAAACCAGAGGATCCGCAAAAAAGTCAAGTGTGGTAGTCATAGTCGGGTGATTACTTTTTCTGCTTAGTTTCGATTTCCTCTATCAGGGCTTTGATTTCGTCCAGCTCCGCTTCGGAGGCATTGTGGTTGCCCAAAGCCTGCATGACCAGTTTCATAGCCGAGCCTTTGAAGGTGCGGTCTACAAATTGGGTCAGCAGATTGTGTTGCGTCTCCGCTTCCGTTACCGCCGGGCTGTAAATATGGGTGCGCTGCGAAGTATCGCGGTTGGCCAGCTCCTTTTCTGCCATTATCTGCATGAGCTTAAGGGTGGTCGTGTACCCTACTTCCCGGTCTTCATTCAATTGGTCATTGACAAAGCGCACGGTGGAGGGGCCATGCTCCCACAGCACCTGCAGGATTTCCAGCTCGGATTCGGTGGGCCGTATTTTTTTGTATTTACTCATTTCCCAAAGTTTAGCAGCTACTATACGAAATACTTCGTAGACAAAGATATACGAAAGCGTTCGTAATTACAAATTTTAAGTACGAAAAAATTCGTAAAAGGATATCTCTGCCTGTCAAGTGCCCGAAAAAACAGTACGGGCTACCGGTCAAAAAACAAGATCGTCACCGGCCGCCACCGAAAACCGGTCAGCCCAATAACGCCCGTACCTTTCCCCTACTCTACTATTAGAGCTTGTTGCCAACTTATTGCCCTTACTTTGAGTTCTATAAAGAGCCTTGGCAATGCGTAAGGTTGCTTCCATTCAAATACTAATCTATGCGGTTACTAACTTTCGTACTGACATCCGGCTTCCTGCTCATGGCTTGCGGCGATGCACCGGTCACCAATTCCACGGGTTTAGCAGACCAATCCAGGCCCGATTCAACAGAGCTGGCCACCACTGTCATTGCCCGACAAGCCCCTATGCCCGATTGCCCCGTCAACGGAAAGGTCCTTGAAGGCAACACGTATTATAGCGTTTCCCAAGACCTCTTCATTGCTATTACCGCAGATAGTACCACCCGGGATGAGCAGTTGGGAGCAAGCCACCGGAAACTACTGGTCTACAACGCCAACAACTGCCAGCTGATAGAGCAGGAAACGCTTCCGGTAGACCGCTCCCCTGACTTTAATTACCAGATTGCAGATATCAACTACAATAGTTCAGCGCAGCAACTGGCTATCCGGGGCACTACGCAGCTTTATGTGTATGATTTGCAACAGAAAACCCTGACGGGGCCGTTTAAGCCTCAGTTTAGCAGCGAGCGGTACGGCATCGATGCCCAGTCAGGCAACATTCAGCAACTCGAAGTATGGGAGTCGTACCTCATTGGTTACGTTCAGGATTATGGCGCCTTCGTCTTCAAACTGAATGACAAAGACCAGCCCGTGCCGGTCTTCCCTATGGCGGAATATCAGGATGAGATGGATTCCTACAGCCAGGCTTTTTTGTTGCCTTCTGACCGGGGGGCGCAGGTCATCCTCCCTACGTTCAACCGCCGCGACCGTTTGTTCCGAATCAATCCGGTTTTTGAGCAGCCTGTGGCTTTGGACCCCCAAACCGTTGCGACGGCTCAGGACAATCGTTTTTTGCTACTGCGGGAAAATGACGGGAATGAACGCGCCATCGTTATCGATTTAAAAAAACGGGAACGAGCCGATCTCCCCGCTGATATTGAGAGGAAGGGCAATGAGGATATCCTGGACTGGATGGAAGTCATGCAATAAGCGCCCCTTTGCCGGAGTCAAACACCGCCCGGCTGCCATCCGGCCGCTGGGGGCATATTTCTTAAAAAAGAGCATTTAAAACCCCTCTCATTATGCGGCTGTTTCTGGCCCTGTGCCTTTTTTGCTGTTCTTTCACCCTCACCGCTCAGGGCAAGATGACCCTACGCAAAATGGAAAAGGCTTTCCAAAAAGCTGACATTTCCTACGAAGGAGACCCGGGAGCATGGCTGCTGTATACGCAAGACCACATCCTGCTCGTCCTTTCTGACCCGGGCAGCAACCGCATGCGCATCTTCACTCCGATTATCGAAGCGGCGGATGCGAGACCCCTGCACCTCGAGAAGATGCTGCGCGCCAACTTCCACTCTGCCCTCGATGCCAAGTACAGCATCCACGATGGATTTGTTGTCAGTGTTTTCACGCACCCTTTAAAGGAACTCAGCCGGGAGCAGTTGCTGAATGCCATTGACCAGGTCATCGCTTTGTCCAAAACGTTTGGCACGACTTACTCCAGCACAGACCTGCACTTTGGCGAGCCCGATGAACAGGGAGAACTGGAAGAAAAACAAAAGACCGGTAAACGGACCTGACTGGCCTGACCAACCAACCGGCAAAATGATGCTTTCAATCGTCACAGCATCTGCAATATGATCCCAACCGCCCTTAAAACGAAGGCGCTATAGCTTTGTAATGGGCCGCTAATCCCTAATAAAAACCTATTTAGACCTTTTTTAAAGAGCTATGATTTTATCAAATAAGTTGTTGGACAAATAAAAATTTCATATTTTTAATCTTTCTTAGTCAATACCTTCATAGGTGTTATCCTTATTTAAGGAGCAAAACCACCGTTTATTAAAATTTGATCAATGGCAAATCTTCTCTGGCTACAGGGCGGGGCGTGTAGTGGTAACACTATGTCCTTTCTTAACGCCGAAGAGCCGACGATACCCGAGCTGGTAGTCGATTTCGGCATCAACATCCTCTGGCACCCAAGCATTGGGTTGGAAATAGGCGACCAGGTAACTGACCTGATGAACGACATAAAAGCCGGAAAAACCCAATTAGACATTTTAGTTTTTGAAGGAAGTTTGATTCAGGGCCCCAACGGCACCGGGACGATGAACTACTTTGCAGAACGCCCCATGATCGACTGGGTGAAAGAGCTGAGTGATATAGCCGGCTTTGTTGTCGCTATCGGTGATTGTGCCACCTGGGGAGGGATCCCCGCAGTCCCCCCAAATCCCAGCGAAAGTACAGGGATGCAATTCCATAAGAAAGCAAAAGGAGGCTTGCTAGGACCAGACTTCAAGTCAAAGGGAGGTTTGCCGGTAATTAACATACCGGGCTGCCCTGCTCATCCTGATTGGGTGACTCAAATTCTGGTAGCGATCAGTACCGGCAGGGTTGGTGACGTCTTGATCGATGATTATCACCGGCCAAAGACCTTCTTCACTGATTTCGTACAAACCGGCTGCCCCAATGCTATAAGTTTTGCCCAGAAAATGGACGGACATTTTGGCAAGCGTGGCGGGTGCCTGTTCTATGAAGTAGGCTGCCGCGGCCCCATGACGAGAGCAAGTTGTAACCGAATCCTATGGAACCGCCAAAGCTCCAAAACCCGGACCAATCATCCTTGTCTTGGCTGTACCGAACCAGGGTTCCCGCATCACGATTTGGTCAAAGGATCCGTTCTTAAAACCATGAAGCATCTGGGTTTTTTACCCAAGGACGTCCCCGCAGGGGTATCCAAACTCGCTTACTACACCCGAGCTGGGTTTGAGAAAGTACTTGGTAGTCTGGAAAGGGCAACCGGTACCATGCAGGAACACTTCGAAACCAGTAAATAACCTTTAAGCGACCTCACTATGTCAACAGTAAAAGAGCTAAATATCAGCCCGGTCGGGCGCGTGGAGGGAGACCTAGACGTGAAAGTATATATGGAAGGTGGCGTTGTCACTAAAGCCCATACCCAGGCAGCAATGTTTCGTGGGTTTGAACAGATTATGGCGGGGAAAGACCCCCAGTCCGGACTGATCGTAACGCCACGTATTTGTGGGATCTGTGGCGGCAGCCACTTATATTGCGCTTCTTCTGCGCTGGATACCATTTGGAAAACGCAACTGACGCCCAACGCGCTACTGCTTCGTGCAATCGGGCAGGCAACGGAAACGCTTCAGAGTATTCCGCGTTGGTTCTACGCTATTTTTGCCACAGATTTGGCGAACAAAAAATTTGCCCATCACCCGCTCTACCCGGAAGTCACTAAACGATTTGCCGCTTACGTAGGGACCTCCTTCCAAAGAGGGGTAGTTGCCTCCGGGCGACCGGTGGAAGTCTATGCGTTATTCGGAGGGCAGTGGCCCCACTCTTCTTATATGGTGCCTGGTGGCGTCATGTGTGCACCTACCCTCAAGGATATCACTCGGGCAACGGCCATCTTGAATCAATTTCGCAACGATTGGCTGGAACCCGTTTGGCTGGGTTGCTCTATCGAACGGTACTTGCAAATCAAAAGTTGGGATGACTTGATGGAATGGGTAGAAGAAAACGAAAGTCAGAAAAACTCTGACCTCGGACTCTTTATTCGTGCCTCTATTGAATTCGGGCTTGATAAATTCGGTAAAGGGGTGGGTAAATTCCTTGCCTATGGCACCTATTTGCATAAAGACCTCTACAATAATCCTACCGTAGAGGGCCGGCAAAGCGCTGTGATCAGCCCGGGTGGATTCTATGATGGAAAAAAATTCCATGAAATGGACCATCTCAAGATACAGGAACACGTTGGCCGCGCCTGGTACGAAGATGTCCCGGCCGCTCACCCCTGGGACGAACCACTGCCAACACCAATGGAAAGCCAAACCATGCACGATACCAATTGGGAAGGTAAATACAGTTGGAGTAAAGCACCACGCTATGATAACCACGCCGCCGAAGCGGGGCCCCTTAGCCGGGTCATCATGGCCGGAAACCCTGATAACCTCGATCATCAGATCAAAGATCCTTTGTTCCTCGATATCATGGATAAGATGGGCCCAAGTGTCTTTACACGCTCTCTGGCGAGGACGCACGAAGCTCCACGCATTTATACTCAAATCATGGAGTGGTTGACTCAAGTTGATCTGGACGGAGAGTTCTACATCAAGCCAGAAGAACGTGATGGCAAGGGTTGGGGAGCTACCGAAGCCGCTCGTGGTGCATTGGCCCACTGGGTAGAAATCAAAAACGGGGTAATCGAGAATTATCAGGTTATGGCTCCAACGACCTGGAACGTCGGCCCTAATGACGACGAAGGGCAAGTCGGCCCTATCGAAGCCGCACTGGAAGGTATCGAAGTGGAAGACCCACATGATCCGGTAGAAGTTGGCATGGTTGCCCGCTCGTTTGACTCCTGTCTGGTATGCACCGTTCACGCCCACGATGCTAAGAATGGTGAAGAAATGGCACGATTTAAATTGTAAACGTTTTAGAGTACGTTTGGAGGTACTTTCTACTGAAAAAACCTCCAGACCTACTCTAAACAGCTTTTTTAAGCCGGTAAAGTCTAAACGCATTATGAATGCTAAAAAAACCGCGTTGCTAGGCTTCGGAAATCCAGCCCGCAGCGACGACGGCGTTGGCTGTTACGTCATTCAGCAGCTAAAAGAGAAGTACCCCGAACGGGAAGAACTGACCATTCTCGATATGGGCACTTCCGCCTTCGAGGTGCTATTCCAACTTAAAGGAAACGAAAGGATCATCTTTGTTGATGGAGTTATCAATACCGGAGAACCTGATGGTACTTTATACCACCTTCCAGCAAGCGAAATCAATGCCGCTGTTCAGGATGACCCAATGGTGTTTCTGCATAGTCTGAAATGGGACCAAGCCCTTAGCTACGCCAAAAAAATTCTTCAGGATGAGTACCCTGATGACATAGGTGTATACTTGGTCTCCATTACCAATACTAAATTAGATATTGGGATGAGCCCGGAGGTGATTGCCGGTGGTGACCGACTCATTGATATCATTTCAGCACGTCTGGACGAAGGGTCTAACCAAGCCACCGACAACAATCATGAAGCGGTGACGAATCGTGTGTAGCAGACTTGATGGATTATGGGGCTTGTTGGATAAAACAATTAGCCTTTTCTCCAATAAGGAAGAGGATAAAAGGCCGCTTTGCCACCTAAAATTCGCTCAATCCATCAAATCTCTAATCACTAAAAGCGATAAAAAATCTATCAAATGGAACGTATTTTTCACCAGGATTTGCTTTCCGAATTTGCCGATATCGCTCCTGGTTTAGACGGCGATCAGGTGCGCCTCAACCGGCAGCATTTATGGTTGAGTGGCGGCCTGGCTAAACGCGTTTTCAACAATGAGCGACAAGTGTATACGGTATACTATCCCCAACGGAAAGCTTTACTTATAGCACCGATGTCTAATGACGCTTTCAAGACTATACATCAATGCAGTCTGGTCATGCTTAAGGACCGTAATATGCAGGGCGACAAATCCCTGAGCCTACAGGAGATCATTATCGACAACGGCTTAGATGAAGAAGATCGTCCGCTGGCTTTTTCGACGATAGAAGGTTTACAATTACTTCAGGTCATACTTGGTAGTGATGAGTAAGAGCGTTTTGGGATTTTGGTCTTCTCGCCGAAAAAAATCATTTTTTTGATTAGGCGAGGTACGGAAACCGGAGTTTAGCCTTAGCTAAATAAGGGTTTACGGAACGTAGTATAATCAAAAAGCGTCCCGCCGCACCGGAACAGACGGATTACTAAAGTCCCAGCACGCTCTAAAACAGCCTTCTCTAGCAATCTTTTGGCCAAGCTGCTTTAGCACACTTTTAATTGACTTTATGCACGGAATGATTAGCGACAACAAAATGCTAAGCTGTGAGCGATAAAACTGGAGATCAAAAGGACCTCGGATTTTTGGGTGAACAAGCAGGCTGGCTCAAAAAATGTCTGGTTACGCATAAAATCAAAGAGGAAAAGGGAAGATTTTGGGTGGTTATGGTTTTTACCGACCGTGATGACCCTTTAAAGAAACTGGTCCGCCCGATCAACGACTACCCAAGCCGCCAAAAAGCCGAATGGCACGCCAATATTTTTCAACGACAAATCAGCGCCGATCCCCGTGATCCGCGCCCTAAGGAACAACCTGATGCTAACGATATACGCCGCAACTAAATACCACGAGCAACTGACCGCTATTATTCAAAGCGAAGACCGATTGGACGAGTTGGTCCACCTCGTAGATTATCTGGAAGAAAAACCAGTTTCCAGTGCTTTGAATCTAATTGTCAAGGGCGATGCCATCTTTCCACTCCTGGACTGGTCTGATGTCATGCCCCCCTACTTGCTTACAGAAAAGCTGGACTTACAGCCCGAATATTTATTAGCGCTGCTGTACAGCCGGTTAAACAACTACGAAAGGGTATACCATTTTCTGGCAACCACGGACCCCAGCCTGAATCACGAACTGGATATCTACAACCGCCTTCAACACGGCCTTACGATTGATGCTAACGATTTACCTTCAAGCCTTGAGCATTTTGACGAATACCGCCTGATGCATAACCATGCGGTAATTCGCCATTACGGGATGGAGAAAGTAGACCCTGAGCAAACCAAGTACTATTACCTACAAGCACTGGAAACGGCTCCGGGCGGAGAACATCTTGCATATACGGCTCGGCAATTCGGGATGCTGTTGATGGATCTGGGAGAATTTCAGGATGCGATTCGCGTCTTGCGGATTGGACTGGCCAGCGTAGCTTCCGAAGCTGGAAAAACGGCATTGCGTTATTCGTTGTGCCAGGCACGAATGTCCCTGGTCGGCCCGGCGTTCGATACGAATCAGCTGGAAGAGATCAAGCATGATCTTTGGCTGGTACTGGAAGCCTTTGAAAAGCAGGACCGCCCAATGGATACCGCTATGGTATTAATGGATGCAGGAACGATCTGCCACCACGAAAAAAGCTGGAGCGAAGGACTCGGCTATCTGAGCCGGGCAATCACACTATTGGAAGAAGAAGAGCAGGCGGCACTAATAGTCGCGGATGCTTACCTGCGCAAGGGAAGTTTACTCTTCAGCTGGGCGCAAGATGGCAACCCTCAGTTCTATCGTAAAGCCGCAGAGGCTCTGCAAAAGGCTGCTAAGAGCTTCACCCGCGAAAAAGCGCCGATGATCTACGCAGATATTCAACAAAAATTAGGCCTTATTTACACCGAGATTCCTGATGAGGAGCAAAAGAAGGGGATCTGGGCAGCGGTGTCCAGTACAGCTTTCCAGGAAGCGCTGAGTATTCTAAACAAGGAAGAGCATCCTCGGGAGTACGCCATGGTTTGTAATCATTACGGTAATGCACTTATCAAATATCCGGAAGCAAAGTTGACGGATAATGTAGAAAAGGCGCTCTACTTTTATCAGGAAGCCCTGAAACTCAGGCCGGCGGGTTCCATGCCACTGGAAAGGTCAATAACCCTGCTGAATTACCTGGAAGGGCAATGGTTTTTAGGGATGCCCGAGGACACCTTCGACGAGCTTCGATTCAATGATATGGTAGATAAAGCAAAGGAGGTCATCGCTATTTCCCCCAACCCGGAGTTGGTCGTTGAAGCAGAAAACCACTTACAGAAATTACATCAGCTTAAAGCTGCTTACGCTTGATATTATGCATGAAGTATCACTGGTCAGAACGATATCCGCTACCCTGGAAACCGAATTTTCCAAAGAAGAGCTATCCCGCTTAACGGAGATCAGTTTGCGCGTTGGGGTGCTTTCTAATGTACAGCCGATCCTGATGCAAAATGCTTTTGCTGCAGTACAGGAAGGAGAAGGGAAATTTAAAGGTGTCCGCCTTCAAATTGAGGTCCTGCCGGTTCGGGTGCGCTGCGAAGTCTGTACCCACGAAAGTGAGATCCACGACTACAAATTTGCCTGCGCCAATTGTGGCAGGCCCACCAGTAACGTCATTCAGGGGAATGAATTATTAATCCATAAGGTAGAATTTGCAGACCCCATCACATCTCCTGCTACTGGTTAATTTTTCCAGGCTATCTTGTCCATTCAAAAAGAATCATCATGAATACTACCCAAAAATCTAATCGGATGGCTCGCGGTTCCGTCAACTGCGACAATACCACCATGCACCTGCTCAAAGCCAACGATTTCGTGGCGGAGCAAATCCGAAAGCAGGTAGCTGAAAAACAAATCCTATTGGTCAACATCACCTCTAGTCCGGGAAGTGGTAAAACCTCTTTGCTACAGGAAACGGCCCGACGCTTGGGTGACCGGATAAAGATGAAAGTACTGGTGGGGGATCTCGAGACCGAACGGGATGCCGACCGGCTAAAAGAGGTTGGGCTCGATGCCCTGCAAATTGTCACCGGAGGCATCTGTCACCTTGAAGCTCAAATGGTTTGGCAGGCGATGGAACAACTCGATTTGAGTGATACCGACGTGCTAATCGTTGAAAATGTAGGCAACCTGGTCTGCCCGGCAGCTTTTGATCTGGGGGAAGACTATCGGGTAACACTCATTGCGGTCACGGAAGGAGATGACAAGCCCAAAAAATACCCCCGGATGTTCCTGACTTCCGAAGTGATGGTGATTTCCAAATGCGACTTGTTGCCTTATTTACCGTTTTCGGTAGATGCTGTCGTCAAGGATGCACTCGATATCAACCCCACCATTGATGTACTCGAATTATCCAGTCTCAAGGGAGACGGCATGGATGCCTGGTGTGACTGGCTACTAACCAAAACGGCTGAAAAAAAGGCGGGAAGCCTGACCAAAACCTAAGGTGAAAAGTTGGAAAATACATATCGAAGGTCAGGTACAAGGGGTGGGGTTTCGACCCTTTGTATACCGTCTTGCACAAGCGGAAGACCTGCTTGGTCATGTATCAAACGGAGTAGATGGGGTCCGGATAACGCTGAATGCAAATGAGGGCCAGCTTGAATCATTCCTCACAAAAATTAAAAATGAGGCCCCGCGAGCAGCCTTGATCATACGGGTAACCTACCACGAAACCGAATGGCAGGCCTTTAAGAAATTCTCGATCGTCGAAAGTGAGGGGCAGGGAAAAACGGACTTGCTGCTGACCCCGGACCTGGGTATCTGTCCAGACTGTAAAGCAGACCTTGAGACAGAGGGCGGACGTAGAGCGGGCTATGCCTTTACGACTTGCACAAATTGCGGGCCGCGCTACTCCATTATCAATAGCCTGCCTTATGACCGGCACCGAACTGAAATGGCAGATTTCGCCATGTGCCCGGCCTGTACCGACGAATATCATTCTCCTGACAATCGACGCTTTTTCAGCCAGACAAACAGCTGTCCGAAATGTGCGGTCCAACTGCGTATAGATGGGGATAACCAACCCTTTGGTCAACCAGAAATACTAAAGGCGGTAACCACTTACTGGCGGCAAGGAAAAATAGTCGCTCTAAAAGGCATCGGGGGGTTCTTGCTGACCTGTGATGCCTCCAACGTGGAGGCTGTCGAGACACTGCGTCTCCGCAAACATCGGCCGGACAAGCCCCTCGCGGTTATGTTCGGCAGTACCGGTGAAGTGGCAAAACATTTCGAACTCCGTAAAGAAGAGTCCGAAGCACTGGAAAGCCTCAATGCCCCAATCGTCTTACTATCAGATAAAGTCAACGCCAATAAATTGCCCCTGGCAAGAGAAGCGATTGCCCCGGGGCTCGACCGGGTTGGAATAATGCTGCCCTGTGCACCGCTATTCGACCTGCTACTAAAGGCTTTTGGTAGCCCGATCATCGCAACGAGTGGCAATCTCTCCGGAGAACCTATTGTATACCAAGATAGAGAAGCCGGAGACAGGCTTGGCTCAGTCGCAGATCTTATTATCACCAACAACCGGGAGGTACTTGTACCGCAGGATGATAGCGTCGTCGCTTTTTCCCGTCATCAGCATCCTGTATTCCTAAGAAGGTCCAGGGGATATGCCCCAACCTATGTTCACACAAACACGGACCTTCCGGAAACGGATATACTGGCCACCGGCGCGGATTTAAAATCTGTATTTGCGCTTCAGCACGGTAGCAATACCTACCTGAGCCAGTACCTGGGTGATCTGGGTAGCTACAGTAGCCAGCAAAACTACCAGCGAACCCTATCCCATCTCCAGCAACTGTTACAAGCAGTACCCAGCCTGGTTTTAGCTGATCTGCATCCCGACTACGCGGCCAGTCAGCTTGCAGAAGCCTACGCTACAGCCAATAACCTTCCCCTGGTCCGGATTCAGCACCACGAAGCTCATTTTGCAGCGGTATTATTAGAAAACAATTTGTTGAAGGTCCGGAATACCCCTGTCCTGGGAATCATCTGGGATGGTACCGGATATGGAAGCGACGGACAGATTTGGGGCGGAGAAAGTTTTGTCTTTGAGGCCGGCACTTTCACGCGGGTCGGCCAGTTGACTTACTACCCACACTTCGCGGGGGATAAGCTAGCAAAGGAGCCCCGTTTGGCAGCCCTGGCTATTGCGGGTGACCTCCCTGTTGCCCGTACCGCAGTTGAAGAAAAATTTACGCCATCCGAATACCGTATATATCAGCAGCTAAGGACTAGTACGAAACGCGGGTGCTCCAGTATGGGCAGGTTGTTTGACGCTGTAGCAAGTCTGCTAGGGTACTGCGACCAACAAAGTTATGAAGGCATGGCGGCCAGCAGATTGGAAGCAATCGCTAGAAAAGGCCTGGCTGACGCCCAACTCCTGGGGGGATACGCAGTACGCCTGGATCACTCCGGGAATTTTGCCGCCGAAACGATCATTAAGGCTATATTAGAGGATGAAAACAGTGCCGAAATCAAAGCTGCCCGTTTTCACTTGACACTGGTGAGCCTGGTCGAGCAGTCCGCCCTGAAGTGGGGAACAAAGGAAATCGCGTTTAGCGGCGGCGTATTTCAAAATATCTTATTGGTAGAATTGCTGACGGAAAAACTCAATAAGTCTTATCAAGTTCATTTTCAGAAATTTGTATCACCCAATGACGAATGTGTGGCCCTGGGTCAACTAGCGCATTACACGATTAAACAGCGGGTGGAAAATCATAAAAAAGAACAACATGTGTTTAGCTATACCGGGTAAAATACAATCGATTCGCCACGAATATGACGGGAAAATCAAAATGGCGAAGGTATCCTTTGGTGGGATTATCAAAGATGCTACACTGGATATGGTCCCACAGGCAGAAGTAGGGGATTACGTACTCGTTCACGTAGGTGTCGCGATCAGCTTAGTCGATGAAACGGAAGCCAAAAGGGTCTTTGAGTACCTCGAACAGATGGGAGAAACCGATGAGCTGACCGAAGGGGACTACGTGCCCGGCCAGGTAGAGGCCGCTGGTTGGCGAAAAGCCTGATTCGCACTACCCTACTCATTATCCTCTGGCTTCAAGATTGGTCAGAAAGCCTTTTTAGTACAACCGTTGTCTATTCCTACAGTGGCCTTTAGGCGATCGCACTTGGTCTTCTTTCCCGTTGAGGATCAAAATTCACCCGACTGGAATGATACCGTGAAGATGTGTTAGCACTTATAACTGAAATTCATGAAATACCTATCTGAATACCGAGATCCGGAAGTAGCCATGCGCTATCTGGAAGAAATAAAGAAGACCGTCACCCAACCCTGGACCATCATGGAGGTTTGTGGTGGACAAACCCATAGTTTGGTCAAAAATGGCATCCTCAATATGTTGCCTAAAGAGATCAACATGGTTCACGGTCCGGGTTGTCCGGTTTGCGTAACGCCGACCAACCTGATCGATAAAGCCATTTACCTGGCGGAAGAGAAAAATGTGATCCTTTGCTCCTTTGGTGATATGTTACGGGTGCCGGGATCAGGCAAAAGCCTGTTGGAAGCCAAAGCAGACGGAGCGGATATCCGAATTCTTTACTCCCCCCTCGAGGCCGTAAAGATTGCGGAGCAAAACCCTGACCGGGAAGTCGTCTTTTTCGCGGTCGGTTTTGAGACCACAGCACCTGCTAACGCATTATCAGTCTTGCACGCTGAGCGAATGGAAGTAAGCAATTATAGCATTTTGGCGAGTCACGTCCTCGTTCCGCCCGCTATTAAAGCCGTAATGGATGACCCGGAAAGTAAAATTGAAGCCTTCCTGGCCGCTGGCCATGTTTGCACCATCATGGGGACCAGTGAATACCATCCGCTCGTCGCGGCGTATAATATCCCAATGGTGGTTACGGGCTTTGAACCGATCGACCTGCTACAAGGTATTCTGATGACCGTCAGGCAATTGGAGGCCGGTGAAGCAAAGCTGGAAAACCAATATACCCGAATGGTACGGCCCGAAGGCAATCATAATGCAATGGAGGCCATTTACCAGGTATTCGAAGTGACTGACCGGACCTGGAGGGGTATGACCAATATCCCTGAGAGTGGCTACCAGGTCAAAGCCGCTTACGCCGCTTACGATGCCACCAGGAAATTCAGTGTCAATATTGCCGAAGCACCTGAAAACCCGGATTGTATATCAGGAGCTATTATGAAAGGGCTGGCCAAGCCGAATGATTGTCCGAATTTTGGGACAAAGTGTACACCCGAGCGGCCTTTAGGGGCGCCTATGGTGAGCTCAGAGGGTGCCTGTGCCGCTTATTACCATTTTAGCGGACTACTAGCAGAGCAGGAAGTATGAGTAAAATGAACCTTAGTTGCCCGATGCCAAAACTTGACTTTGAAACCATCACCCTGGGGCACGGTAGCGGCGGTAAGCTAACCAACATCCTCTTGGACAGTGGCGTATTCGAGGTCTTAAAAAATGACTTGCTGGACAAGCGGCACGATGGTGCGATACTCGACCTTAAGGGCAAGGTGGCCTTTACCACCGACAGTTTTGTCGTTTCGCCAATTTTCTTCCCCGGTGGCGATATCGGTGAATTAGCCGTCAATGGCACAGTGAACGACCTGGCGATGTGTGGTGCTATCCCGCGTTACCTCTCCCTGAGCTTCATCATAGAGGAGGGGCTACCCATGACCGAATTCTGGAGTATTCTCCTAAGCATTCGTGATGCTTGTCTCGCCGCTGGTGTGCAGGTCGTTACCGGTGATACGAAAGTAGTGGAGCGTGGCAAAGGAGATAAAATATTCATCAATACAACAGGGGTCGGCGAAGTACACCCCGATGCCGCTATTGACCTGACCCGCATCGAACCGGGTGATAAAATCGTTCTTAGCGGCGAACTGGCCGCCCACGGGATGGCGATCATGTCTGTTCGGGAGGGCCTTGAATTTGAAAGCCAAATTGAAAGCGATACCCAACCGCTCCACCATTTAGCAAAGGAGTTACTAGATGAAGTTGGGAATGATATTAAACTCCTGCGGGATCCGACCCGGGGCGGGGTCGCTACCGTCTTAAATGAAATCGCCAGAGACCGGGGCCTGGGCGTCAGCATTGCGCAACGCGATCTGCCGATCAATGAGCAAGTTGCCGGCGCTTGTGAGTTACTGGGGCTGGACCCCCTCTACGTAGCCAATGAAGGATTATTCCTGGCCGTGGTTGCCGAAGAAGCTGTGGACCTCTTTTTGACGAAGTGCCACGCTAACCCTGCCGGTCGTTTTGCCAAAGTAATCGGAACGTTTACCGCACAACACCCCAAAAAGGTCGTGATGACTTCCGGCATCGGCGGAAAGCGTGTGGTCAGTATGCTTACCGGAGAACAACTTCCTCGAATATGTTAGATACTCCAGCCCGTGCTAACGACAGAGAACAGCCTGATGAGACCATAAATGATCAACCTGATGGTCAGATTTTCTTAGGGGGCAATGACAATCCTCTACTCGCTCCCAGGGGCGTACACCTGGTAAATAAAAAATTGCTCATCGCCGATACCGGTCAAAACCGCGTCTTCATCTGGAACGAAATGCCCACTCAAAGCCACCAGGAACCAGATGTCGTGCTGGGGCAGATAGAAAAAACGGATACCGACAGAAATGCAGGAGGAAAGGTGACCGCATCAACTTTAATGTACCCATCAGGCTTGTGGAGTGACGGAAACCGCGTGGTGGTTTGTGATGCCTGGAACCACCGGGTATTGATCTGGAACCAATGGCCTACCACCAATGGGCAGCCCGCTGATATTGTCTTGGGCCAGCCGGACTTCAATCACAACCAACCCAATGTAGAGGGCGTAGGCTCAACGCCTTCCGCCCGCAGCTTAAACTGGCCGTACGGAATAGACTTTTCCGGTGGGAAACTATTTGTGGCTGATACCGGAAATCGACGGGTATTGGTCTATAACCAGTTCCCCACAGAGCATTTTGCAGCGGCCGATCAGCTGATCGGTAAACAGCACTTTACAGACCGGGATTATGATCATACACAACCCATCTGGCCTTACTCTGTCAAGGTAGGCCCCGGAGGAGAGATTGCCATTACAGATACCCAGTACTACCGGGTGCTGCTTTTTGAAAACCTTGCGGCGGCAACCGACCCAGCAACTTCGCCAATCATCATCGGACAGGCGGAAATCGATGGAAACGGACAGAATCAATTTCGCTGGTTCCCCGAAGCCAACACCCTGAATTGGTGCTATGATACCGCCTTTTACAAGAATGGCCTCTACGTAGCCGATACAGGTAATAGCCGGGTACTTCGTTTTGACACCTTACCGCACCAAAACAATCAGCCCGCCAGTTCATTACTGGGCCAGGCA
The DNA here is from genome assembly GCF_040219495.1 of Phaeodactylibacter sp. Taxonomy (GTDB): domain Bacteria; phylum Bacteroidota; class Bacteroidia; order Chitinophagales; family Saprospiraceae; genus Phaeodactylibacter. The sequence goes on from NZ_JAVJSK010000074.1 coordinate 65,807, forward strand.
ACATTTAATCTGGGCATTGAAAACCGCAACAGCATCAAGGCCAGTCAGCATAGCTTATACTGGCCATTTCACCTTACCATTGATGAAGGCATATTAGCCATTGCCGATACGGGTAATCACCGGGTCGTACTACACAAAGTTGATTGATCATGACCGAAGAACTGACTATTTTTTTAGCCGCCATTATCGGCTTCACCCATGCATTTGAGGCGGATCATCTCGTTGCAGTTGGCAATCTGGTGACCCGTCGGGACCGGGTAAATTTAGCCATGAAGGATGGGGTATATTGGGGACTGGGACACAGCTCAACCATCATGTTGATCGGTATGGCTGTCATTCTGGGGCGAGCGGCCATATCGGATACGGTGTTCGGATACCTTGAAGCCACCGTTGGCCTGATGCTGGTTGTTTTAGGCCTGCGCAGGCTTTTTCAGGCTTACCAAAACCATGATCAAAAGGGCACCCCGATTGATGACAACCACACCCACGGCCTGGCCTATGGCGTAGGACTAGTACACGGTTTAGCAGGATCAGGGGCGCTGATTCTATTGGTACTGGCTAATGTAACCGGGACCTGGGAAGGCTTACTTTATTTGTTAATCTTTGGCTTAAGTTCTGCCGCTGGAATGCTGGTAGCGGCTGGTGCATTGAGCCTTCCTTTTGCACGTTGGATGCTTAGCCAGGGGAGTTTGCAACTCATCCTCATTATCTTGTCAAGCGCACTTTGCATTGGTTATGGGGGTTATGTAATCTTCGAAAATTTTAGGATCTGATTACAGGCTTGTTGTCTTGGGGAGTATTGCAAGGATTAAAAAGACCTAACCGGCCTCCCCTTTCATGGCCTGACCAGCCAATCGGTGAAAATGGTGCACACAGCGTTCCATCTTCGGTGAGAACCGCCCTCGCTTGTACAGGCGGGACTGAATACCTCTCTGCACACTTTCCACCACAGCTTCATCCTCCAGCTCTGTTTGGTCAATATTGTTGTCTGCACGGTCAAAAGCAGTGCCCGGAAAAGCATACGACCGGAACCGCACCCGGGTCTGACTGAGGGTAAGCGGCTCTACGATATTGAGGGAAAGCCCCCAGGGATAGAAGTTGAACATCAGGTTAGGGAATAGAAAAAAGTAGTAGGCGTATACCCGCTTCCCATAGTCGGGGTGGCCTTCCGGCAAATCGAAGGCCGGCTCCCCGGGCCTGGCAATCCCGATCTGAAGATTACACCAGTCGAAGGTTTCGTAATCATAAGCTCCAAAGTCCAGTGCTGTGTTCAGTGCCGGGTGCACAAAGGGTACGTGGAAACCTTCCAGGTAATTGTCGCAGTACAGCGCCCAGTGTGCTTTCACGTGGTGATCCTGGCTCCCCTCCTCCGCAAATTGCAATTGTGATAAAGGCAAAAAACCGATCCGCTCCTGTATTGGAGCAATAGCTTCCCTAAAATCAGCATAGGGCTCCAGGCTGGTGAATAACAGCCCCAGCCATTCCTCCAGTGGCAAATTGGGCAAATGGTCGGACGCAGCAGGAAAACCTACAGCCTCCTCAAACGCTGGCATGCTTTTAAACGTGCCATCAAGACGAAAGCAACGCCCGTGGTAGCCGCACGAAAGTTGCCGGACAGGACCTGATTCCTCAACGATAATCTTGCCACGGTGGGTGCATACATTGGACAAACATCGCCGCTGCCCCGCCTGATCAGCCGTGATTACCAACGGCTCGTCCAGTATTCCGGGCAACAACGTAAAGGGGTGGGCGTAACCGGGCGTTGCTAAAGCAGCGGCATCCCCGGCATAATGCCAGGCTTTGGCCCAAATGCGGTCCCTGGCCGCCTCGAATATGCCCGCATCCCGGTAAAACCGGCTTTCAAGGGTCTGCGCTTTGCGGATATCGGGTTCAATCATATCGTGTTGGTTTTACTGTACCAGCATCACACCTCCTTTGAATGCCAACGGCTTCTCCTGCCCATCCAGCACTTCAATATAGTAGGTATAGTAACCGGTATTGACCGGGTCACCAGCAGCCGTGCCGTCCCAATACAAGCTTCTGGTGTCGGAATCAAAGCCAGCCGCTTCGTACAACAGCCCGCCCCAGCGGTCAAAGATCTGGTACCTGACCACAAAGAACGGTAGTCCGGAGAAAAGTTCAAAACGGTCGTTGCGGCCATCGCCATTCGGAGAAAAGGCGGAAGGGGCATAAACCGGGCATTCCGAAACCAGTTCCAGGCTGTCTGCGCGGGTGCAGCCTTCAGCATCGGTAAGGAGTAGTGAGGCTATACCGGTGGGCAACCCCTCGAAGAACGAGCCGTTTTGAACTTGCCCGTTTACGGCGTACGCATAGGGTGGTGTGCCGCCGTTGCCTGCTAGCGTGAGCGTACCATTAGGTTCCGCACAGCGAGCAGGTTGCGTGCTTTGAACGCTAAGCTGCAGTGGTTGAGCGCCGGGCACGTCTACCTGCAGGTCTTCTGAGCTACACCCCGCCGAATCCACCACCGACAACTGATAGCTCCCGGCAGAAAGCCCGGTGAACACCCCGCTCGTCTGCACCGCGCCGCTATTGAGCTGATAGCGTAAGCCGCCATTGCCACCGCTACCGCTGACCTTAAGGGCGCTTTCGCCGGGCCCGCAGCCCCGCACAAAATCAAGATCAAGGGTCAACGCGGGCACTGCTGCAATTTCTACCTCCCGGCTATCCATGCAGCCCCCACTGTCTCTGGCTTCTACCGTATACAAACCGGGGTCCAGGCTGTCAAACAGGGGATCGGGTTGCCATATCCCCTGATTAAGGCGATATTCCAGCCCCATACTGCTGCCTCCGGTGGTTTCGATGGACAAGGTGCTTGCACCGGCACCACAGGGCGCTGCCGCAACATTGATGCTTAGGGGCAGGCTTTCGCCAATAGCGGCGGCGACCTCCAAGGTACAGCCTTGCCCGTCTTCCACGTTCAGCTGATAGGTGCCGGGGCTCAGGTTTTCGAAGACCGGGGAAGGCTGCGGTGCGCCTGTGCCTAACTGATAGGTAAACGGGGGCGTGCCACTACTGATTGACAACTCCAGGCGGCCATTGCCTGCCCCGCAAGTCGTGTTTTCAATCTCTAATTCAGCTACCTGAGGCCCATCTTCCAAGTCTTCTACGGTGACTTCGAAGTTTTCGGTGCAGCCCAATTCGTTCTGCACAGTCACCGTATAAGTACCGGCAGGCAGGGCTGCGAACACCGGGTTATCTGCAAATGTACTGCCATCCAAGCTGAAGGCTAACCCCGTTGCCGACCCGGTATTGACGGTGACCGTGCCTCCGTCATTGGTACAGCTCACGGGAGTGGTGGTGGTAGAAAGCGTAGGGAGGGGCGTTGCCTCCGGCACCTCAATATCGAGCATACTTTCACACTCTGCTTCATCCCTTACGGTCACTGTCAATGTACCGCTGGGGATATTATTGAAGACCGGCCCGGACTGAAAATCCACCCCATTGATACTGTATGTATAAGGTGCTATGCCATTGAGGACCGAAATGGTCAGGCGCACGCCTGCTGCCTCGCAGGGGTCTATATCAATCCCGTTAATCAGGGGGGCAGAGCTGCTGTCAATCTCGATTTCTACTTCATCGGTGCAGCCCTGAGCATCGCTGACGGTAGCGAGATAGGTCCCGGAGGGCAAATCGCTAAACAGGTTTGCGTTCCCAAAAGTGGCCCCATCGATACTGAACTCGTAGGGTGTTTCTCCTCCCTCTGCCAGTATGGCCAGGCTGCCATTGGTATCCCCGCAGGTCGTCCCCTCCACTTCCACGCTCTCAATTACCGGTGCACTGCCAATCGCTTCCACCTCTGCTTCCACTTCCAGTGTACACCCGAAGTCATCTTCCACCAAAATGGTGTAAGTCCCCGGCAGGAGGCTATCAAAAACGTTTGAAGACTGCGCCCCCTGCCCGTCCAGGCTGTACATTAACCCGCCGTTGCCACCAGATATCTCGACGGTAACCGCGCCCAAAGGCACTGCACAGGAGGTCGGCACTATTTGCAGGGTCTCCAGTTCCAAAGGTGCTGCGGCCAAAAACTCCAGCTCGCTGGCCGCACCGTAGATGACCACACCGGCATTACAAACCGGAATCAGGTCGCCGTTGACGAAGTCGATAGAAAAGATGGCCCCCTGCCAGCTGTCGTTACTGGCGTAGGTAACCGTATTCTCGCAATCTTCTACAAAGGTAACCACACCAAAAATAGAGCCCCCTACACTAAAGTTAAGGACCGGCGTACTGTTCCCGGGGTTATCGAGGTCTATTTCGATCATCTGATTAGAGATACCCGCCATCACCAGCTGCCCGTCAACAAACGTGAGGTCGCCTGCGGAGCCATAATTCGACTGTCCCAGAAACTCGGCTGTATCCGTAGCCGGATTGTAGGTATACACATTACCATTGGAGCCCACGGTATAGATCAAGCCGTTTTGGTCAGCGACCAGGCTCGTGTAAAAAGAGAAACTGCCCTGTGGGATCGTAGTCATCAGGACCGTGGCGCCCGTATTAGGGCTTACCCGGTACAACCGGCCATCGGCAGAGATGCCCCAAAGCTGGCCATCCGGCGTGTAGGTGATATCGGTAAAACTCACCGAAGGAGGTGAGATTGAGGACAGAAAGGTCACTTCACAGGCATCAATATCCACCGAGTACAGATTCTGGTTCTCGGCGATAATCGTGAAGTCCTGCGACCAGGCATTCGTGCCGGGCACCAACAAAAACAACAGTGGCAGCAAGGCCCTCAGTGGCCGTCGAGTTAGGTTTGCATTCATATGCCAGAACTTCAATTATAGTGGCCCACCGGCCGTTCACTTACCGGTTGCAGGCAGGGTTGTGGAAAAACAGGAACTTGGTCCGATCAAAATATAACGATTTGAAAATCAGTTTCGCCCTCCGGGGCTGTTTTTAACGCTTTTGCAGGTGACTGTACCTGTCTCGGCCCTTCCTTTTGCTAAGCCAATGGCAGAAAATGCCCGGTGACAAACCGGTACCGAAAGGTGGCGGATCATTTTCTGTCTTTTCGCCCTTCAGGATTGGAGCAAACAAAGACAGAAAATGCGTTTTTCAATTGATGCTGGATAGTTAACAACTATTTTTTGATAAATTAGCCAACTGCCTCAGAGGGCCTTACTAAATAACCAGAAACAACACATGTATTTTAACAGTAAAGGGAACGCCGGGAACACCTACGATGCCATCGTGGTAGGCTCCGGTATCAGCGGTGGCTGGGCCGCCAAAGAGCTTTGCGAAAAAGGGCTCAAAACGATTGTGCTGGAACGCGGCCGTATGGTGCGCCACGGCGACTATCCGACCGCTATGAAGGAAGTTTGGGAGCTGCCCAATCGTAACCACCTCACACAGGAAGAACTCCGGGACTACCCCAAACAACAGCGGACGGGCTACACGATGGCTCCTTCCACACAGCATTGGTGGGTCAAAGATACGGAGCACCCTTATACGGAGAAAAAGCGCTTTGACTGGATCAGGGGCTACCACGTAGGCGGGCGTTCCATCATGTGGGGCCGCCACTCTTACCGCCTTAGCGACTTGGATTTTGAAGCCAATACCAAAGACGGTTACGGGGTGGACTGGCCGGTGCGTTATAAAGACCTGGCACCCTGGTACGACTACGTGGAACGCTTTGCCGGTATTCAGGGTACCGCTGAAGGGCTGCCCCACCTGCCCGACGGGCAATTTCAGCCGGGCATTCCACTCAACTGTATTGAAGAGCACCTGCGGGACAGCATGAAGGCGAATTTTGGCCGTACCCTGACGATCGGCCGCACCGCCAACCTAACCAAGGCCATTCACGGCCGGGGAGCTTGTCAGTTTCGCAACCGATGTATCCGTGGCTGTCCTTACGGGGCTTACTTTAGCAGTAATGCAGCTACGCTGCCGGCAGCGGAGGCTACCGGCAATATGACCCTGCGCCCGAATTCTGTGGTGCACTCCGTCATTTACGACCCCGAAACGAAAAAAGCCAAGGGCGTACGGGTGCTCGATGCAGAAACCGGAGAAGCTATGGAGTTCTACGCCAAGATTGTCTTCCTCTGCGCCTCAGCTTTGGGCTCTACTTTTATTTTAATGAACTCCGCTGATGAGTACAATCCGGACGGGCTGGGCAACAGCTCCGGCCAACTGGGGCACAACCTGATGGACCACCACTTCCGCGCCGGTGCGCAGGGCATACATGATGACTTTGGCGACCGCTACTACGAAGGCCGGCGGCCGGTTGGCTTTTACATTGCCCGGTTCCGCAACCTCGACAAGCGTACCGAGCGCAAGGACTACATCCGGGGCTTTGGCTATCAGGGTGCAGGCAGCCGCCAAAACTGGGTGCGGGGTATTCAGGAGATGGAAAAAGGGCTCGGTGCCGAATACAAAGCCCAACTCATTACCCCCGGGCCCTGGCAAGTCGGCATGGGCGCTTTTGGCGAATGCCTGCCCTACTACGAAAACCACGTCAAACTCAACAAGGAGGTGACGGATAAGCACGGGCTGCCCACCCTGACTATCGACTGTGAGTTTAAAGAAAACGAGCGTATCATGCGGCAGGATATGATGGACTCAGCAGCGGAGATGCTGGACGCGGCGGGCTTCCGCGATGTGCAAACCTATGATGCAGGCTCTTACCCGGGACTGGGCATACACGAGATGGGCACCGCCCGTATGGGCCGCAACCCCAAAACCTCCGTCCTGAACGGCACCAATCAGGTTTGGGACTGCCCGAATGTTTTTGTTACCGATGGAGCCTGTATGACTTCTGCAGGTTGCCAAAACCCCTCTTTAACCTACATGGCACTAACAGCACGCGCTGCTGACCACGCCGTGCAGGAACTCAAAAAACTGAACCTTTGATCATGGACAGAAGAGCAGCTATAAAAAGAACAGTATTACTGACCGGTGCGGCGCTTTCTGCATCTACCATTACCGCCGTAATGCAGGGTTGTCAGGCAGAAGCTTCAACCAAAGCAGCCTGGGTGCCCCAATTTTTTGATGCCGATCAGGCAGCCACCCTGTCTGAGGTAGCCGAAACCATCCTCCCGGCTACCGATACGCCGGGGGCAAAAGACGTGGGTGTGCCGGAGTTCATAGACCGCCTGACTGCCACCTGCCTTAAGAAAGAGGAACAGGAAACCCTTACTCAGAGCCTGGCTGATATTCAAGGCCGTGCACAAGCTGAACATGGCAAAGCCTTTCCGGACCTCCCTCCCGAAGCGCGCCTGTCGCTGCTCAACCACATCGATACTGAAGCGAGAGAAGCTGAAATCGTCTATTCCGATATTGAAGAAGAGCAGGAGCTCTCCGGTTTTCTCAAACTGAAACAACTCATTTTACTGGGCTACTTCACTTCTGAGAAAGTCGGCACAGAAGTAACCGCTTTCCTGCCCTTACCGGGGCAGTACAAGCCTTGCATGCCCTACGAGGCCGGGCAGCCGGCGTGGACGTATTAGGCTGGAGGCCCTACCTAAGCCCTCCGCTACAAACATGTTTTGAACGGAGAGCTTGTTTGGATTTTACACTTTGGGCTCTTGGTTTTCCCGGGCTTCTAACCCTATTGCCTTCAAAAACAACTCACTCATGCCCAAACGAGTTCAACCTATGCGGAAAAACAAAACCTTCCGGATTGTCTCTAGCCTGTTTTTTCAGTTATTGCTCGTTCCGCTTTTTGCGCAGGTGGGATTAGTGAAAATGCCCACTGAAGCCTCGTTTCAGGATTTACCGCTGGATTCTTCCTTTGTCTGGATTGAAAATTACGATTACCAGGACAACAAAGCTTACAATCTCAGGGCCCATGCGATAGGCGTACAAGCGATCAACAGAGCCTACTTTACTAAAGACGATGCGACAATAGCAAAGGCACACGAGCTGCTTAGAAACTTCCATGACGCCACGAAAGCGTTTACGTTTGACTCCATTATCTATCATGGCCTAAAGGCAATTGAATACTATGCGAAAATCGATAATCTGCAAAAAGTAGCTCAGTTGAATAATACCCTATCGATGGATTATTTAGGCATGAGTGAATTTAAAAAGGGAGAAGAGGCTTTGTTCCGCGCACTAGCTATTTACGAAACATTAGGAGACGAAGCGGGAATAGCGAGGGCTTATCAAAGTCTTTCTCTTTTTTCTCTTGGTATGCAAGAACCTGAACGATCCATTCAGTATGCAGACCAAGCTATGGCTTTATTCAAAAAGGCAGATGATTATATCGCCATGGCAATGACTTATTTGAGACACATACGTAGTTATACGCTACTTGAGCAGTACGACAAGGCCTACCAAGCAGCAACCGAGTGTATTAAATTGTGCGAAACCAAGGTCCCCGCTGATGCGATGGAACGCGGTTTTTCGGGAAGAGATATAGCGGGCAGGGCTTACTCTTTTCGTGGGAATATATCTATTGCCAGGCAGGATTATGAACGTGCGCTGGAAGACTATACCAAAACCTGGGAAATGAGCGTAGCGGACTATGGCGAGTATATATCAGCCGGTTGGCGGGGCGAAATGGGTATTGCCTGTCGGTATTTAGGAAGATACGAAGAAGCCCTGGAGCATTTACTCGCCGCTACTCAATTAACTAAAGACTTAGAGCAACAGAGTGAAGCCACGACCGGCTACTATCAGGAAATGGCAATATGCTATAAAGCATTAGGTGATTATGAAAAGGCATTAGCATACCAGGATGAAGTAATCGCCCTGAAAGATAAAGTCTACGCAGAAAAAGTAGCTACCCTGGAAGAAGAAACGTTTGCTAAATATGAAACAGAAAAAAAAGATCAGCTCCTTGCTTCTCAGGAAGCGGATTTGGCGCAAAAAGCATATGTCCAAAAGCTGACGATTGCTGGAACTAGTGTAATGGCGGTACTGCTACTGACCTTGTTCTATTATTTCAGGAAGAATCAGCAAACAAATACGGCACTCAATATAAAGAATCAGGAAAACGAGCTCCTGCTGAAAGAAGTCCACCACCGGGTAAAGAACAACCTCGAAATGGTTTCCAGCCTTTTGAAACTTCAATCGGTCAAGACCAATGATGCCGCTGCTAAAGACGTGATGCTGGCCAGTCAAAGCAGGGTTCAGTCGATGGGGATCATCCACCAGAAACTGTATCAGGGCAAGAATCTGGCTACCATTGAGATGTTGGACTACTTTAAAAACCTTGGTGAAAACACTTTAGATGCTTTTGGGGCCAATGAGCAGGTCGAAGTTGTTTACGATATGCCCCCCGTAGAACTGGACGTGGACACCGCTATCCCAATTGGCTTGATTGTAAATGAGTTACTAACGAATACCCTGAAGTATGCCTTCCCCGGAGAAGGAAAAGGTACCGTAACTTTGAGCTTGAAAGAAATGGATAATCAGCAGTTGCATTTATTGGTTGCTGATAACGGTATCGGTATCCCAACAGACGTCAAAGCGAAAGGAACGGGGTTTGGAACGCAGTTGATTAAACTGTTAACCGCCCAATTGCAGGGAACGCTAAAAACTGACTTTAAGCATGGTACGCAGTGGTCTTTCTGCCTGGAAAAAGCAAATTTGAATTAATGGAAAGTCCGATTAAAGTGTTAATCGTCGAAGACGAAATGGTGATTGCGGCCAGGATATCGGTAGAGCTCGATGAACTGGGCTACGAAGTGACGGGCATGGTCGGCAGAGCGGAACAGGCGCTTGTGCACTGCCAACAAACGCCTCCTGATGTGGTACTTTTGGATATTAACCTCAAAGGAAAAATGGATGGAGTGGAACTGGCACATCTCCTGAATGAAGAGGCAAGCATCCCTATCATATTCCTTACTGCTAATGCGGATGAGGCTACCTTTAACCGAGCTAAAGGCACCCTGCCTTATGCCTTCCTGACTAAGCCGTATAAAAAACTGGATTTGCAAAGAGCGTTAGAATTAGTAGTGAGCCGACTCAACAAAGACAAAAGTCAAAAACCAACAGAAAAAAACACCGACTTCTCTTATATCCTAAGCGACCGTATTTTTGTACGCTACAAAGACCAGATGGTCAAAGTAGTTATTGAAGATATCTTATTTGTCAAGGCCGACGGTAGCTATTGCCTCATCACGACGCCAGACAAGGAGTACATTCTCACAGTACCGCTAAAGACCCTTGAAGCGAGCCTGCCAGATAATGCTTTTATGCGTACTCACCGTTCGTATGTAGTCAACCTCACCAAAATCGAAACACTAGACGACAATCAGGAAACGCTCACCCTGGGCGGCAACAAGCATATTCCTGTCAGTCGTCGTTTTAAGGCGGAATTACTGAGGCGACTGCGGCTTTTTTAGCCATCCCCCCCGCTTAAATGCTAAAATTTACCGTTTAGAAAGTGTAGCCCGCCGTTTAGAGACTAATCCGGGAGACTACCCTCAGCAGCCCTAGTTTTGTAGTATTCATTAATTATAAACTACAAAATATAGGTACTATGCAAACGAATATTAAGCACCTCCCTTATTCCGGTCTGGCTCAACGCCTTGTGCTGCTCCCGCTATTTTTCCTGGCTAGCCTGAGTCTCACGGCTCAAGAGGCTTATGCTTTCGACGATATCTGGCCTGCCGCCAAGAAAGGCTTAGATAATAAGCACGCGAACACCGTTATCCTGTGGGACTGGTATGGCCGCAATGATTATCCGGTGGCCTATATCAAAGTAGCGCCTGGTGCTAAGAAAGAGATTCCTAACCTTAATAACCTGAAGCCTGCTATAGGAGATAAAGCGCACGGGATGTACGTCCCCAAAGGCTATTACGTAGAGCTCTATCAGTCAAAAGGATATCAAGGTAAGAAATACGTATTTACCGAAGGGCTTTACGTCAACCTGTGGCACGCTAAGGACATGGCATCCTCTATAAAAATCATTCCGATGCCTAATTACAATCCAGACAAGGGACTGGAGAACTGCGCCTACTTCTACGGTTCTAAAGATAATAAAGAGTCTGCTTATCAATCTTACGAAGGCTTAAGGTATGGGGAGTACTCTTCAGCCCAGGAGCTAAGTGCTGCGGATTCTTATAACTACCTTTTTGTAAAAGGTGATGTCCGCGTCTACGTTTGGGGTGGCGTGAATTTTAGTGGGGCGAATAACTTCGATCGGGGAACCGTGTTTTATGACAAGCACGAAGGTAGAGGCACCCTGTGGAACCTGAAAGACTATGGGTTTGGCGAGAACATCAGCTCGGTTAGAGTGATGGAAACCAAATGGGGTCTGAAGGAAGTTCTGATCGAAGAGGTGGAAGCGAGGAATGACGGCCAAAGTGAAAGTAGAAGAAGGTCGTTAGGTAGTAAAACCGTGACTGAGGGAACAACGGACGGTCTAATCACAGCAGAATCCAACGTATCGTATACCGCGAGTGTGACGGAAACCGTAAGTAACAGTACGACGCTTGGCCTGAGCGTGACCAACTCTTTTGAAACTGCAGCAAATTACCTGATTACTGATGTCACGTGGACGGTAGAGATTGAAGCCATGGTCCAAAATACGATAACCACCGGGAAAGCCACCGAAGAAACGATTACCACCGCTGTTAAAGCGAGCGCAGCTGTCCCTAAGCCTCATAATTGTACGATCGTAATCGAAATATTAGGTATCCCCCAAACCAAGTACTATCGGGTTACTAAAACATTCGTCAAAATAGACTCCATTACGGCCGCTGGTAAGTTGGTACCTGTCCTATTTGACGGAAAGCCTAAAGAAGAAGTAGTCGAAAGCACGCTGATAATAGAAGACTTCTATGACTTTTCGATTCAAACCAACTATCTGGCCGGTGACCCCGATTGCCCCCATGTAGCGTCAGTTGCGCAAAGTGGTGGGAAAACAACAAGTAATAATTCCAATGCAAGTGATGCGGCAGCTGTCAAAGAAGTGCTGTTCCATTCTCAAAATAGCTTGTCCCTGGCGGAGGCGCAGGCCATGGCTAAGCAGAATGGCTGGGAAATGGCATCCAGCTCAGAGGTGGAAGCTGCTTTTCAGCAAAAAGCGCTTAACGTTTGGGCTTACGGAAGGATGGCAGACGGACGGTTCGCAGTGCCGGTGCAGCAAGATCAATCCAACTTTAAAAAAGGTCCGAACATTGGTGTTACCGGAGGAAATCAAGGTTTCTTTTACACTATCTCGGATATATCTGCTCCTACCAATACCGGCGACGACAGTCGGGTAGAGGCAGCAACAGAAGATAAGCATCAGGGAGAGGCGGACCACGATGACTCCTCTAATACCGGGGTGACGGTGGTAACATGCGTAGATAATAACGGAACTTTGGTGGGCTACTTCCTGGACCTGAAAGATGGTACCAGCAGTTGGATAGAAACGGATACGGAGGGGGAAACCAAGTTCACCTACGAGGAAATTAAAAAAGAAGACAGTGCCATTCATCTGTACGATACGAGCCGTAAAGTAGCTATTTGCCTGGAGCTGAATCGCCAAGAGGTTCTGTATAGCGACGCTAATACTACGTCACCATTTTCGATATACACAATTTCTGAAGCGCACTAGCCCTCCTGCGCAATTGGCAGGTTTATGTTCAGATCAAAGCCTGACCCGCTTAATAACGGCGGCGGCGGTTCGCGAGCAACTCCAGAAAGGCGTTTTTTTAATCCCTTTCCCTCGTAGGCCCCATGAGCGGTCCTCCTACGTAGAACTGGGCAAAAAGATGCCACAGATTACCCGTTGTTTCATGCTTGACAAAGCATTAGAGCGTATTCCGGAAGTCATTGAACGTAAGAGTTCAGCAAACCCAAAACTTCAAAGCCTGAAACACGATACACTATTCCGGATTAGCCACACCAAACTCCGCTGCACTTAGAGCGTGTTGGGACTTTTGTCTTCTAGTCGAAAACTAACACTTTTTTGATTAGACGAGGCACGAAAACCGGAGTTTATCCTTAGCTAAATGAGGATTTTCGGGACGAAGTATAAGCAAAAAAGTGTAGTTTGCAGACCGATTACTAAAGTCCCAACACGCTCTTAGCACAACAGGCCCGGCTCCTTTCGAAAGGAGCCAGGCCTGTATATGCTATCAGAATGTATTGTAAGCTTATAATGCAGGCGGCTTCGCCCGCTTATAGCAGCCACATACCTACTTCTTAAACAGTCCTGCAATAAACAGTACCACTACAGAACCGGCGGTGGCTGTGATGATGGTGTTAAAAATACCAGTACCGATATTAATATCCAGTTGACCGAACAGCCAGCTACCGACGTAAGCCCCAACAATACCCAAAACGATATTGATCAGCAGACCAAAGCCAGCTCCTTTCATAATGTTTCCTGCCAGCCATCCTGCGACGGCGCCTACGATTAAAGTGTAGAGTAAGTCCATAATTTCAATTTTTCGTTTGGTAATAGAATCTTAGTTAAGTTGCCCTGCAATATACGCAGTCGTCCAGGCCGCCTGAAAATTATAGCCGCCTGTGATACCGTCAATATCGAGGACTTCTCCTGCAAAGTACAGATTTTTAAACGCTTTACTCTGCATTGTCTTAAAATCTACACTTTGCAGGCTCACGCCACCGCAGGTTACGAATTCTTCCTTGAAGGTCGTTTTGCCCTGTACCTGATACACATCATTGGTCAGTAAATGGGTGAGTTTATGTAACCCCTTTTTGCCCAGGTCGCCCCATTTTTTATCTTCCCGGAGATCGGCTTTCGCCAGCAGGTAAGCCCACAGGCGCTTAGGCAGCGCGTAGGGGCGCTCGTTATTCAGGTCTTTTCTGGAGTGCTCCCCGGCGATGCGGCGAAGGTGGTCTGCTACAAGCTCTGCATTCTGCTCATTAGCCCAGTTCACTTGTACGTTGAAGGCGTATCCCAGCTCACTCAGCACCCGCGCACCAAAAGCAGACAGTTTGAGGATAGCCGGCCCGCTCATACCCCAGTGGGTGATGAGCAGCGGTCCGTCAGATTTGAGTTTGGTGCCCTGAATGCTGGCTTGCACCGGTTCCACCACCACGCCCATGAGCTCCGTTACGGGCTCCTCTGGCATATTGAAAGTAAAAAGGGAAGGGACCGGGTCTTCAATCTGATGCCCCAGAGTTTCCAGCCACTCCAGCCCTTTGCGTTTTGGGGAACCGCCGGTGGCAACAATAACTTTATCGAAAAAAATGGGCGGGTGAGCCGCTTTAAGGAAATGTAGTTTCAACCCCTCCCCCACCGGTTCCAGATTAGAAATCCCCACCCCCATTTCAATCTGTACTCCCAGCTGCCGGGCTTCTTTCAGAAAGCAATCGATAATACTCTGGGAGTCCTGAGAGACCGGAAACACGCAATTATCCGGCTGCGTCATCAGGGCAACGCCCCGGCTTTCGAACCAGTCCATCGTGTGCACCGTATTGAAGGTGCGGAAGGCTTTCTTCAGCTGCCTGCTGCCCCGGGGGTACGCCCTCGATAGCTCGGCAATAGAGGTGCAACCATTGGTAACATTACAGCGCCCGCCGCCCGAGACCTTCACCTTGGACAGCAGTTTTCGGGACTTCTCAAAAATAACTACGGCAGCTTCCGGATGATTGCGCTTAGCCTCAATGGCTGCGAAAAAACCAGCGGCACCACCGCCAATAACGGCTACTTTCATCAAATTGTTTTATGAACTCAGTCAGCGCAAAGGTAGGCATTTGCTAAGATAATGCTACTTTTGCCGCTGCTCTACACTAAAGCCAACCCAATTACGTTTTTACTTGTCTATTGAGTAAGCTTGCACAAGCAGGCTGCCCATTGTTAATCCATTTTTCCGATGCAATACACTAAGTACTTTTTCTTTCTGTTGACCGCCCTACTACTGCACAATTGCAATAGTACCGATAGCGGCAAGGTACAATCTGAACTTCAACGTATCTATTCAGGCATTTCTGACGGCAACCTGGAAGAGGTCAACGAAAAGCTGGTTTCAGAAAATGCCCTTACCACCTACCCACTGGCTAACAACGGCTCCGCCCGTGCCATATACGGGCAAGTACGGGTGATTGAAAGCCAGCCCATTGGTAGCACGGCAGAGCTTATCGTTTATCAGGTGGAGGTGCACGAAAAAAACCGCCGCATTATCAACCGCCTCAACTCTAAAGGCTATAAAGAAATGGAAAAAGCGGGGCAAATCCGCTCAGTCGACAAAGAATCCGGGATCGTCGTATACGTCGAACGAAAAGTGGCTTTCCGCTTGAAAGGAGATCAAACACGCTACATCATCGACCCCACCAAGGAGGCTATCAGCCGGTATTTTGAAAATCAGGAGCAGGAGGTCAGAGCGCTCATTGCGCAGTATAGTTAGTTCTGGGAGCCAGAGTACAGGTTTGGAGTAAGCGTTTGCCCGGAGCACCCTTTACGTTGTACAAAAACACTTCCAAACTCATTCCAAATCACCCCTCATCGTCCAGCGCCTCGATATCCGCTTGTGCAAAGGTATCCGGTATGATGTGTTCGCGGGCAAAGTTGCACCAGGGGCAATCTGCTTCCCCGCACCCAGTGTAGAAGTTGTGTGCCTGAATCGCAGCGTAGACTTCCCGGACCAACTTGCGGACCGTGTCAGTATCCTGAGGCCGGTAGCTGATTTCGGATACCGGCATCTCTCCTGATTTGTCGGGCTCGAGGTAGGAAATAGCTCCGGAAACTACCGTGCGGGTATTGCCGGGGTAGTTTTCATACAGCAATTTGTAGAAGACCAACTGCCGCCAGTAGTTCCCGCCAATCGGGTTTTTCTTAGTCGGCCGGCTGAGTTTGCTCTTTTGCTGGCTGCCAGTTTTGAAGTCGACGACCCTTGCCTGCTCTCTGCTCAGTTGAATCAGCTGATCAATACTCCCTGTGACCGGCACGCCATCAATCTCCACATTGCGGGGGCGGTACTCCATCAGCACTTCTGTTTTCCAACTGCTGCGGTGGGCTTCGTAGTACTTTTGCAAATTGTACCGTCCGACCTCCAAGCGGCGCTCAAACTCCCGGCGGGCAAAAAAGCCACGGCGGCGCTCCATCTCCTGCTCAAAGCCTTCCAGCAGAACGTCCGCTGCCGGAAATTCAAGTTCTTTGTGAGCGCGCATACGCTCGAAGTAACGCTCCAGGGCATAGTGCATAGCAGTACCGTAGTGAGCAGCCTCTCGCATCAGGACCGGTGCTCGGAGTACATTTTCGTAGTAAAATCCAAGTGGGCACTTCAGGTACCGGTTAAGCGCTGAAACACTAAGCTGAAACCCTTCCAGCAGGGCAGCTACGGTAGCATGATCCGGGGCAGGGATACGAGGCGCCTGTTGCTCCGTCAGGCGCAGGGCTTCTGCTTCTAACAAGAGGGCTTGGGGCAAACTTCGTTCCTCCACCTCTGCAAGCCCCTGCGCCAGCAGCTCGTCTACAAACTGCGCACGCGGTGTCGCTTTGCCCTCCATATCATTGACCGCATAGGACAAGTGCAAACGCTCTTGTGCGCGGGTAATAGCCACGTAGAAGAGCCTGCGCCGGGCTTCAAGCGGGTCTTCTTCGCCGGAATAGGTCAGCGTATCGGGCAATTTGAAGCGGAAGCTGCTGCCTCTCGAACCGGGCTCCCAGGGCTTCTGCGTGACATCCAGCAGAAAGACTTGCCGGAATTCCAGGCCCTTTGCGCTGTGAGCCGTCAGCAACTGTACGCCCTCCTGCGCGTAGACCGCCTCGCTCGCCCCTACCGGCAGGCGGTTGGCATCCATACTGCGCAGCAAGTCGAGGAGCCCCCCAATAGTCAGGCGGGGGTTGCGGGCGGCCTCCCGGTGTACAAAGTCCAGAAAAGACCGGAGCACCTGCAGCAGCCAGGCTTTATTATTTTGCTCCAATGCGTACCCCAGCAATCCACTGCGGTTGATCATCTGCTCGACAAAGGCGGGGGCACTCAGGCTGTTGTAGTGACGGATCATGTGATGATGAAACGCCATAAAGCGCTGCAGGGCTGCCTCATCCTTTAGGTGCAGGGGCTGCCAGTTCGCTTCGTTTGCCAGGAAATCCCGCCAGGAGGTCCGGCCGGTTCCCGATTGCCTGCCCAGATGCTGACTAATCGCCGAGAGATCATCGGGGTGCAACCCAATAAAGACAAAGTGCATGATCGGGAACAACAGGTATTCTCCGCTCGTCGGGCGGTGAAATTCGGCGGCAAAGTACTCCAGCATCTGCCGCAGATTGCGGATCAGGGGCAGGTTCAGCACATTCACCCGGCGGCGGGTTTGGTACGGGATGTGCTGCTTTTCCAGCAACTCCATCAGGCTTTCCACCTGCTTGTGCTTCGCATAGATAATGGCTACTTCATTGAGCGCCACCCCTTCCCCGCGCAGGCGTTGCAGCTCGCCAGCCAGCCAGACTTCTTCCTGCATAGGATTGGGAAAGACGCTGACCTCGGGCACTGCCGGCAGGTCTTGTACTGCCGGGTGGCTCGCTTTCAACACCTTTTGAATGCCCAACTCCTGCAGGCGGTTGACGATGCGGATGTCATTGTGCCCGATCACTTCCCGGGCGGCATCCAGAATAGGCTGTGCAGAACGGTAGTTGTTTTCGAGTACCACCAGTTCAATGCCATTGCGGTAAGCTTCATAGATATCCGTAAGGTTCTTCAACCGGGCGCCCTGAAATTCATAAATGGACTGATCGTCATCCCCTACAATGAACAGGTTGGGCATTTCCCAATAGGCCACCAGCTTACGGATGACCTCATTTTGTGCCCCGTTGGTATCCTGGTATTCGTCTACCAAAATGTAGAGGAAGCGCTCCTGATACGACCGCAGGAGGTTGGGGAAACGCTCAAAGGCGTCGAGCACCCAGAGGATCATATCGTCGTAATCGTAGCGGTTGGCGCGCTGCATGGCTTTCTGATAGCCCGGGTACAGTTGTGCTGCCGCCCGCAGGCGTTCCATACGCTCCACTTCTTCTTCGATCTGACTGGTTTTGAGGTCTCCTTTTTGGTATTGCCCCTTTCGGCTGACTTTGTAGATGTATTCCTCCCGGTTGGGCAGGTCTTCCAGGTAGGCATCGATGGCCTCTTCCATGAGCGTTACGGTCCAACGCTCGGCTTTCATCTGCTGAAAAAGGTTTTGTAACTGCGTTTCGTAAGCGTAGGCATCGCTGCGCCCCCGCCGCAGGCGGTGATCAGGCGGAAGGGTATCCAGCACTTTACGCACCAGCTCCACGCGTTCCAAGTCACTGAGCGGCTCAAGCTCCTGCCGGCCAAAACGCTCCAGATTGTCCTGAATGATGCTATTGCAAAAGGAGTGGAAGGTGTAAATGGGAATGCGGTGGGCTTCCGGCCCGATGAACTGCAACAGGCGCTCCCGCATGGCATTCACCCCTGCATCAGTAAAGGTAAGGCAAAGGATGTTATGCGCCTGTGCGTCCGTTTCCAGCAGAATACGGCCAATACGGGAAGAAAGAATATGGGTTTTGCCCGTCCCCGGGCCGGCAATGACCATCACCGGCCCTTCGATTTGGTCTACCGCCTGTCGCTGCTGAGGATTCAGCTGCTCCAGGATTTGTTGAAATGCTTCGTTATATTTTTCCCGCTGCTGTTGGGTACCTGCCATGTGTCTATCCAGTGGTTTGGAGAAAGGTAAGGCTTTTTGAGCATTCTCTGGGTTGCAAAATGGATCACCCCGCAAGCCATCCAAAAACAAGTGTGGCTGCCCCAAACACATTCAGGGCAGCCACACTTTGCTAAAGTTATCCCTTTGCCTGGATTTATTGCACAATCACCTTACGGGTAGTTACGCCGTCTTTGGTGCGCAAACGGACCAGGTAAACCCCGGCACTGTACCCCGAGAAATCAAGGGTGTGGTTCTCCAGGCTATCGAATTGTTCGGAACGAAGCTGACGGCCATCGGCGGACAGCACTTCCAGGTCAACTCTTGTGGTCAAAGGCTCGTCAAGCGCAAGCACCACTTTGCCCTTGGTCGGGTTGGGTGACAGCTTCATGGCTACTTGCAGCTCCGGCTCGCGCGTAGCTACCGGATTTTCAATATTGACGATTGTTGTGGTTTCATCGCAGAGGGCTTCTTCGCCCTCGCCTGCACAGGCTACGTTGGTAATGCTGTACAACTCGCCCAGAATGCGAACATCGTCAACATACCAGCCATTGCCACCAATTTCTCCATCAGAGACGAAGCGGAAACGGACAATGATATTGCTCCAGTCGATGTTTTCCAAGTCAAGAGTAGTTTGTATCCAGCCATCGCTATCACCGGTGAAGGCCTGTTCCCCGGGCAGGGCATGATCAGCAGCGGGGTTCAATGACCCGTTGTAGTTATTCTCGAGGATATAGCCACTGGCATTGAGCCAGAAGATACCATTTGGAGAGATTTCGACGATACCACCGTCCCAGCCATCTTCGGTATCGTAACGGTGCCAGAAGGAAATACCGCGCTGCTGCCCGTTGCTGGGCATTGGCACTTCGATAGTCATACGCTGTTCGGTAGCAGAAGCCAGGTTTCTTGCAAAAAAGGACGAATTATCCGTATTGGCATCTACGGTAGTGACCTGCCAGTTATTCGTACCCACCGGTGCTTCCAGAGTCCAGTTATCCAGCCCTTCTTCCGCTCCATCTTCAAAGACCGCATAGGTGCCTTTGTCGTCATCCAGTGCCACCTGATAGCTGCAGTTGATAGTTGCACCGCTTTCCACTGCACCGAGGTCGAAGGTCAGCACGCCATCCTCCACAGTAGCCGGACAACTGGAGCTGCCTTCCACGAAAGTGGTGCCTTCCGGCAAAAGGTCCGTAACGATACCGTCCTCCACGGCTACGGTACGGCCGTTGATAATTTCGAGGTTATAAGTGATGACATCACCAGCATCGGCCTCTGTCACCCCGGTTTTGTTCACCCGGAAAGTAAAGTTACAGGCATCCGGTACATCAAAGGCTTCCACGCCCCCGGCTATGGCACTCGCGCCCAGCCCCCGGCGGGCGAAGGTTTCCCAGATCAGGCATTGGTTGGCGCCATCGTAGTTGAGCATATCGGCCTCAAGTATGGCATCACGTGCCTCAAGGAAGGTCGGACTACAGGGCTGTAGTTTCAGCCCATCGGTGACCAGTTGCATTGCCATATTGTTGCCACCGGTGCCGGTGTAAAGGTTGTCATCAAAGCCGTATTCATCGACCAGGTTCCAGTACATATCCCAAATCATGGCACACCATATCGAGCCTACGCCGTGCGGAACAGATTCCCCATTGATATTAGCGTAAGTATGAGGATTGACGTCCATATTACGAGTATAGGGATAGGTTCTGATACCGCCGCCGTTAGTTGGTTCATTGACTACGTAGGTGCCAATGCCCCGTACCTGGTCTGCCGTGTTTTCGGAAGTCGTTGTCATAGCCAGTGCATACCAGTCGCTCCAGCCTTCGCCGGCCTGTTCGAAATTGCCCAGACAGCCGCTGTTGCCCGCGCCACCGGTAAGGCGGATGGAAATACCGTGGGTGTACTCGTGCACAATCACGCCGTTATCCAGGTCGCTGCTCAGGCCGGAAGGGCCCGGGTTGGGGACCTGAAATTCAGGAGCAGAAAGGGTGACCGTAGCGCCAGGCAGTAGTGTTTTCAGAATTGCACAGTCGCCCTGAGTAATCATTACAGAGGGTATTGTGACCTGATCGCCTACAGCACCCGCACCCATGGTGATAGGGTCGCCGGCTACGTTATTGCAGATAATTGCGCCGATGGCACCAGCATTCTCTGCACTTAGGATTTTAACGCCAAACTCACAACTTCCCCGGTCGATCACAGCAATTTTACCTGCCAGGGCACTGCCATTGACCAGGTCTTCACAGGCATCTGTAGTTGGAGCTGCTTCGTCTTCCACCAGTACTATTTCACTTATTAGTGGCTCGCTCGCAGACGGTAATGCACCACCAAAGCCAGCCTGTAAGAAAGTGTAATCTGAAGCGTTCCCGGCTGTATCTGTCACGGTCAGTCGTGCATCAGTATTCAGGTTGGGCAATGCACCACCCCAGAGGTACATCTGCATACGGGGGCGGTTGCCATCAGCAGGGGTAGCGAAGTTGGCATTATTGGTGCCACTGCCGTCAAGAGCTTCTGCACGTACATAATCACCGGCTTGCCCAAACCCAGTGTAATTCGTTGTTTGGAAATTGCCGGCTGCCTCGTCAAAGCCATAATAGTACCAGACATCGTGCATGATGTTGTTCCAGTAAAACAGGTTTGTAACCAGTGGGTCGATCTGGGTGAAGGGCCGGTTGGTGGACAAGTCGAGTGGGAAATCAAAGTTGAGGGAATCCCCACCATCCGGCTCATCACCAATGGAGCTGTTCAGGTCGAAGATATCGTGGTAGGCATGTACGTTGTTACCGCGGGTAATGGTGTACTCCGGCCCCGGCACTCCATCTTCATCATGCCAGCCAAAAGGGGAGGCCAGAGAATCGCCCGGGCTGGTCTTCAGTATACGGTCGCCGTGATTAGGGCTTTCCACGGTAAGTGGGAAAACCCGGTACTGACTGCCATCTTCGGGAGTAGAGGGCGGCAGAGGCGACAGGAGTGGGCTTTGTGGCAGGACTGGTGCGGTATAACCCGTCTCCAGGTGTGCGTCGGCTGAGGCATGCGGGCCAAATTCGCAGTGCAACACCTGATCGAAGGCATCCAGCACATCGCCGGTCAGCGCATCAATGCGGGCGTCCCACCAATGCTGTCCGCTGAGTTCATAAAACGTAACATTCCACGCCAGGCGCACAGCTCCACGCACCGGCTGATACGCCAGGTGTACTTCAATGGGCTCCAGGGCAAGTCCGGTAGGGCTGAAAACGGCATGATTGGGCCCCAGCTCCCGGTCCATGTAGAGTGGCGCACTATTACTGACTTTTGCAAATGCCATCAACTTGCGCACGGCGGTCTCCATATCAATCTGTGGCTGTGTGGTATTCACCTGCCTGGCCAGGCCAGAAACAAAGCGATTGCCCACACTGAAGACCTCACCGGACTCCAGGATATTGAGGTTCATAATGGCGTTGCGCACCGGGATGCCTGCATGTTGTTGTTGCAGGTACACATGGGTCACTTTGTTGTGCCGGCTGACTACGGTGTTAGCAATACTGTAATCCGCTACATCCGCCGGATCAAGTTTTAAGTTTTCGCGCGCTTGTGTAAGATAGCGAGCGGTAATTTGGCCAGGCTCTGCCACTTGGGCAGTCAAAGCGGTGCCCATTAGGCAAACCCATAAGAAGATGGGCAAATAGATGTTTTTCATACAATCACAAGGTTAATAATGTAAAAGGTTGGAAATGCCAAAAGATACTACGGAGAATACGGTTGGAGGACAATCCAAGTCTAATTTTGTTGAAAGGCGGCTGACACTTTAGGCTTATTTTACCATTCTCTTTCTTTACTCGAACTATCAGTATACTGTATCTTTACGGCTATGCCTAATTTCTCTCAAAAGCCCCTGCGGGCGCTCGCTATCTTCTGGCTGTTGGCTGTACTTATGGTATGGCCCGTTGGTGATTTTCCGCTTGATGACGATTGGTCTTACGCTGAAGCGGTAAAGCACTGGGTGGATACGGGCGAGTACTGGGTCAGCGACTGGCCAGCCATGACGTTATTCACACAGGTGATATGGGGCGGGCTGTTTGCCAAAGTTTTTGGTTTTTCTTTTTACAGCCTGCGCTTATCCACGCTCGTCCTCGGCACACTGGGCATTCTTGCTTTTCAGAAAACCATGGCCCGGTTGGAGTTGCCCGGTTGGTGGCAGTTAGTAGCACTGCTCACCCTGGTTTTCAACCCGGTCTTTTTTGAGCTGTCTCTCACCTTTATGACGGACATCCCTTTCCTTAGCCTGATGGCCATGAGCCTATATGCCTATCTGCGGGCGTTTGAGAAAGACCAATGGCGATGGTGGGGCGCGGCCACTCTTTTCAGCAGCCTTGCCATCCTGTTGCGCCAACCCGCATTGCTCCTTCCCCTCGCAATGGGCATTGCCGGATTCGTGGGCAGGCCCGGCTGGCGGAGACTTGGACTGGCATTCCTGAGCACTGCCATTGTATACCTGTGCCTGCAAGGTTATATCCTCTGGCAACAGAGTACGCCTTCCGGTCTTCCCGGTGCTTTCAGTCAGCCTGGCAGCATACGGCATATGCTTACTCCGGAGCATTTGGTAGCCAGTATACAGAATTATGGCGGCTTGTACCTGATGTATGCAGGCTTTATGCTGCTCCCGGTATTGCTGCTCAGCTGCTGCCGCCCCCGTCAAAAAAGCGCATGGGCTCTCACCGGCCTGCTGAGTGCTATCGGTTTAGCCCTTATCGCCCTATCGTGGGAAGAAGGGCTGCTTGGCAACACGCTCCACCACCGTGGATTGGGGACGATCCCTCTGCAGGGCGTCCATCATAACGGCCACTGGCCCTCTCTTCCTGCCTGGCTGGGTTTTCCAGCGAGGTTGCTGGGAGTTTCCGGCCTGCTCCTCCTCATCAGCCATGGAAGCACCCGGATAATCCATTTGATGCGGAAGTTTATCCTGTTTCGAAACAACGGATGGCCGGGATTAAATCCTGGGCAGGCCCTGCGCCTTGGGCTTTGTGGTTTCCTGCTGCCTTATGTTTTGTTCCTACTGGTTAATTATGTACACTTTGACCGCTACCTGCTGCCTGTACTTTTGAGCGGCCTGCTGATTATTCGCCCTAAAAGCCATATCCATCCCTGGGAAAGGACAACAACGACAGTATTGTTATTGCTGTTGTTTGGCTTCTCTACAGCCGGTACTCATGATTATTTTGCTTGGAACCGGGCCCGGTGGGCAGCGCTGAATGAGGCTTTGGAAAGAGGTATTCCAGCTGAAAAAATTGATGGCGGTTTTGAATTTAACGGCTGGTACCGAACAGGCCCCCTGCGGCCCAAACTGCCCTATGCTCAAAGCTGGTGGTTTGTCGGAGAGGATACCTACGTAGTTAGCTTTGGGCCTTACCACAATTACACCCCGGTTGCGGTTTATCCGTTTCAGCGCCTTTTACCACCAGGAAAGGATACCATATTCCTCCTGCAAAGACCGGAATGGGCTGCCCGTGATACAATGGTTTACGAAATGGAGCCTGACGGATGGCCGGAAGGGCCCGGCTTTGTCCAGTTGAGGAGCACTGAAAAAACAAGCCTTTATCCAAACAGTTACAACGGTACATTCGCCTACGGTATGGCTCCGGGGCAAGAGTACGGGCTTACGCACCGGGTGTTTCCGGTAGCACCCTTTGACGAGTTCGAATACCGCTTACAGGACAGGCAGGATGGAGGCACGACCAGGCTCGTTTTTTCAGCCCCCGATGCCGGTCAGTTCCACTTCACTCATCAAATCCACCCTTCTTCAGCAACCGGGAAAGGCTGGCAGCGCCATGAAGGAAGCTTTCGCATCCCCCCTTCTTTCCCTTCTGACACCCTTGCCTTCTATTTCTGGAAACGCCCACAGGATACTATCTTTATCGATGACTTTCAGGTCATTTGGAAAAAAAGCTCACCCCGCTAAAAGTTAACCTCATGCGAATTACCCTCATGCTGCTTCTTGGCAGCCTTATGCTCAGCAGCTGCAGCAAAACCCTGTACCCGGACCGCAGTCAATTTATCAAGGATGGAGAACTGGCGCCTACGGTAGACCTTAGTACCTACAAGAGCGTACAGTTACGCCCTGGGCAAAACCCAGACCTAGCCGTCGCGATTGCCATTTCCGGCGGTGGCTCCCGGGCTGCTAACCTTGGTGTTGGCATCATGCTTGGGCTGGAAGACTTCGAAGGGCAAGGCTACCAGAACCTGCTTAAAGAAGTCGATTATCTTTCCACGGTGTCTGGTGGCGGGTTTGCAGGGGGGGCTTACGTTACCACCCTCTATGACCACAACCGCTTCCGGCCGAATGAGCCTTTTAGTTTTGAAGACTATGTAAACGAACGCATACAGGAAGCCCTGGCTTATTCCTATGCCGGTGCCTTGTTGAGGGCCAACTTCAACCCCCGGCTTTGGTTTACGCACGTAGACGATGGGGACGCCCTGGAGCGCGCCATTGACGATCAGGTACTGGGCTACAAGAACCGGCGTAAAGAACTGGGGTCGGAAACACCAAGTATACAGTTGGGGGATATGTTCATCCCTCAGGGCTCAGATTTGCCCGTACAGTTGCCCATGCACATCACCAATAGCTCTACGGTCAATACCATGCAGATCCTCCCCTTCACACCTGATGTGCTGGAAACCTATGGTGTTGTTGGCTACACCCACCGCATGCAAAAACAAGTCCATGAATTCCTGGCTTCCTATACCGTGCCCCTCTCCGTAGGCATCAAATCCAGCGGCAGCTTCCCGGTGCTCATCTCGAACACTACCCTCATCAGCAACCTTAGTAGCGAGCGCCCCTTTTTGCACCTCTTTGATGGAGCGATGACAGACAACACCGGGTACTATACGGCCCTGCAGGTACTCAAGCAAGAAGCTGCCCCGCAAAAAATATTAATCATCATTGATGCCGATGCTGTTGGCAATCGCTACACCTTCTCAGAGAAGGAAGGCGCCCTGTTTTCCCTTGGTGTTGCTGCCCGCTTGCCCTCCAGTGGCCTCGATGCCCGCCGGGCTACCCTGATCCGGGATATTCTGGATGTTTGTATGCCCGCTCGGATTGAGCCGGTTTTTTTGGGCTTCAATGTGCTGCTTGAAGACAATGACGCAGAGCCACCCACTGTCATTAAAATCAAGGCTGAGCAGACCCGGCTGATTCAGCTCTTGAAATCCGGCGCTGAGATATCGGACCAGGATAAGCAAACCCTCTACGAATTGCTGACTTATATCGGGACAAAATACACCATCGAGCCCGCTGAGCAGGAGTTGTTGTTACTGGGCGGACAGCTCATTGTGCGCTTGCGGCAGCCCCAACTTGAGAGCGTACTGCGGTAAGCATCAGGCCATATCGGTGCGGCCTTATCAGAAAAGGGGCATAAAAGTTGGAATTAGTTCGTATAACAACTATTTTTACAGAAACTAATTCCGAAGCTTTGTCCAGTACGCAAACCCACTCAGAATCCATCACGGAACGGCCCGATATGCCGGGCTTCACGCTGGAGCGCACCGCTAAGCGGATGAAGCAGTTTTTCCAGCAAACCCTGGCCGGGGCCGGCACCGAGATCACCATCGATCAATGGGTGGTCCTGCAGACGTTGAACCAGCAAAACGGGCTGAGCCAGCTGGAGATTGCCCGGGCGACCTTTAAGGACCCGCCCACCATCACCCGGATCATCGACTTGCTTTGCCAGAAAGGGCTTACGGAGCGGGTGACCGACCCCAGCGACCGGCGGCGCTTCCGCATTCAGCTGACTGACGGCGGCTACCAGAAGATTGACGAAGTGCTGCCCATCATTCACCGGGCGCGCCGCAAAGCCTGGTGCAACCTTGAAAATCAACAAATTGATCAGTTGATGGACATGCTCAATACCGTATTCAACAACCTCAGCTCTGAGGATACCAAATAGAACCACATTGCCCACATAAGGACAGGAGCAGCCTGGCTTTACCAGCTGCTCCACCTTATGCATTGAAAAAACTGAATTAACATGCATTACCACAGCTTAGGACAAGTACCGCCCAAGCGGCATACGCAGTTCCGTAAGCCCAACGGTGAGCTCTACCAAGAGGAGCTATTTTCCACCGAAGGCTTCAGCGATCTGCATTCCCTGCTTTACCATCTCAACGCTCCCACCCAAATTGTACAGGTGGGCGAGCCCTACTCTGTTGCCCCTAAAGTGGTGTCGGACAAGCAGCTCAAGCACCGCAGCCTGAAGGGGTTCGAAGTAGCGCCCGAGGACGACTACCTCAAAAGCCGCAAGCCAGTGCTCGTTAATGACGATTGCAAGATCATCCTGGCAGCACCCCGTCAAAGTATGACGGAATATTTCTTCAAAAATGCGGATGCGGACGAGTGCATCTTCATCCACAAAGGTACAGGCCGGCTGAAGACGATGTATGGCGTCGTGGAGTTTGAATACGGCGACTACGTGGTCGTTCCCCGGGGTACTGTTTACCAGTTTGAGTTTGATCAGGAAGACAACCGCCTCCTAATAGTGGAGTCCTCGAGCCCTATTGTGACCCCTAAGCGCTACCGCAACGACTACGGCCAGTTGATGGAGCATGCGCCTTTTTGTGAGCGCGATATCCGAAAGCCTGAGTTACTGGAAACCCACGACGAGCAGGGCGAATTTCTGTTTTATATCAAAAAGCAGGATCAGATTTACCCTTACACCTACCTCAGCCACCCTTTCGACTTAGTGGGCTGGGACGGCTATGTGTACCCTTATGCCTTTAGCATTCATAACTTTGAGCCTATCACAGGACGGGTGCATCAGCCGCCGCCCGTGCATCAGACCTTTGCTGCCCGCAATTTTGTCATTTGTTCCTTTGTGCCGAGGTTGTACGACTACCATCCGCTGGCTATCCCTGCGCCTTACAACCACAGCAATATTGACAGTGACGAGGTGCTCTACTATGTAGATGGTGACTTCATGAGCCGCAAGCATGTGGAAAAAGGGATGATTACTCTACACCCCGGTGGTATTCCGCACGGTCCACACCCGGGCACTGTCGAGAAGAGCATCGGCAAAAAAGGTACGCAGGAGTTGGCGGTGATGGTGGATACCTTCAAGCCGTTACAGTTGACGGAGCATGCAGTGGGTATTGAGGACCGGGATTATTATAAGAGTTGGCTGCCGGAAGAGGTGAAGAGCCAGTAGGTGGGACACTGATTGGAAGCGGTGGCATGCTAGTATGGCGGCACCGGATTGCAGGATCAGTATCATCAGCCAGATCAGCGTCATCAGTATACTATTGCCGTACGTGGAGAGAGGGGAACACAGATTAGACTGATTGCGCGGATTTCCACGGATTGTGAGCGGTGGCATGCTAGTGTGGCGGCACCGGATTGCAGGATCAGTATCATCAGTCAGATCAGCGTCATCAGTGTACTATGAGAGAGGGGAACACAGATTGGACTGATTGCGCGGATTTTCGCTGATTGCGAGCGGTGGCATGCTAGTGTGGCGGTACCGGATTGCAGGATCAGCGTCATCAGTCAGATCAGCGTCATCAGTATACTATTGCCGTATGTGGAGAGAGGGGAACACAGATTGGACTGATTGCGCGGATTTTCGCTGATTGCGAGCAGGGTCATGCTAGTGTGGCGGCACCGGATTGCCAGGATCAGTATCATCAGTCAGATCAGCGTCATCAGTGTACTATTGCGTTACGTTGAGGGTAGGAACACGGATTAGACTGATTGCGCGGATTTTCGCTGATTGCGAGCAGGGTCATGCTAGTGTGGCGGCACCGGATTGCAGGATCAGTATCATCAGCCAGATCAGCGTCATCAGTGTACTATTGCGTTACGTTGAGGGTAGGAACACAGATTGGACTGATTGCGCAGATTTTCACGGATTGCGAGCGGTGGCATGCTAGTGTGGCTGTACCGGATTGCCAGGATCAGTGTCATCAGTGTACTATCTACAGGAAATAACTTTGCCAACTAATTCAACACCCAAAAAACAAAAGGAATGGTCAATGAAAACTTTCTCCACTCCGCCCTGACAGGAGCTATTCTCAAAGCCTTTTACAAGGTCTACAATACCCTGGGCTATGGTTTTCTGGAAAAGGTATATGAAAATGCCATGATGATTGAGCTTGATAATATGTTTTTTCACGTTGTTCAGCAGCAACCCATCAAGGTGTTTTATGAAGAGCAGGTAATCGGTAAATATTATGCGGATTTGCTGGTTGAAAATAAAGTCATTGTTGAGCTAAAAGCTTGTAAAACCTTAGCTCCCGAACACGAAGCTCAGCTCTTAAACTACCTGAGGGCCACCGACATAGAGGTAGGGTTACTACTGAACTTTGGAGAGGAGCCCAAACACCGGCGTCTGATTATGACAAACGACAAAAAAGTATTTTAACAAAAAACTGTAATTCATGGATGCACTAACCAAATCAACCACTGAAACGATTCAGGATACCTTCCCCATCAATGGGACGGACTATATCGAGTTTTACGTAGGCAACGCCAAGCAGGCCGCCCATTACTACCAAACGGCTTTCGGCTTCAAGCTGATTGCCTACCGCGGACCAGAGACCGGCGTGAAAGATACCGCCTCCTACGTGCTGCAGCAGGATAAAATCCGCTTTGTCCTTACCGCTGCGATGACGCCCGACCACGAGGTGGCCAAACACGTACTCAAGCACGGAGATGGCGTAAAGGTCCTGGCGCTGTGGGTGGATGATGCCGAAGAAGCACACCGTATAGCGGTAGAACGCGGCGCTAAATCCTTCGCTGAGCCTCAGCGCATTGAGGATAAAAACGGGCACGTCGTTACGGCCTCCATTCATACTTATGGGGAGACCATCCACACTTTCGTGGAGCGCAGCAGCTATGAAGGCCCTTTTCTGCCGGGTTTCATAGCGATGGAAAGCCCTATGGAAGTTGAGCCGATTGGGCTTAAATATGTCGACCACTGTGTAGGCAACGTCGAGCTCGGGCAGATGAACGAGTGGGTAAAGTTCTACCAGGATGTAATGGGCTTCAAACTACTCGTTACTTTTGATGACAAGGATATCTCCACCAAATACACCGCCCTGATGAGCAAGGTGGTCTCCAATGGCAATGGCTACATCAAATTTCCTATCAATGAGCCCGCTCAGGGGCTGAAGAAGTCTCAGATTGAAGAATACCTGGATTATTACCGAAGTGCCGGCGTACAGCACATCGCCATCGCTACTGACGATATCATCCATACGGTAGACGAACTACGCCGCCGGGGCGTAGACTTCCTGCGTGTGCCGGACACTTACTACGAAACGGTACTGGATCGGGTAGGCAAAATCAACGAAAGCCTGCAGGAACTCAAGCGCCTGAATATACTCATAGACCGGGACGAAGAAGGCTACCTGTTGCAAATCTTCACCAAGCCTGTACAGGACCGCCCAACAGTATTCTACGAGATCATTCAGCGGGAAGGCGCCCGTTCATTCGGCAAGGGCAACTTTAAAGCCTTGTTCGAAGCCATCGAGCGGGAGCAGGAACTGAGAGGGACATTGTAAAAAAACCTAAAATGCCCCGTACGGCTTTTCGCCCATACTACAAAGGCGGGAATTGCCGTACGGGTGCTTACTACGCTACAGCTGTGAACAAACGCCCCACACACATCTACCCCGGAGCGCTAACGCATAATAACAGACTTGTTACAAGCCGATACTATCTCATTGCCACACGATGAATTATAGGGTATCATTCCCTATTGCGGCACCTCACAGCGTCTTTCTACCCGGCTGCCACACAGAAAAAACTATCGGCTCCTTTTCCATTCGGAAGAGGTAACTGTGATAATCGTATTGGCATCCCTGCAGCAGACCTCGACCGTATTTTTGACTGGTTTTATCAGGTAGGCCAAACCGACAACAGCAAAGAGGCCAGAATATTATCACCTGCATTCACACGATTATAAGCGAAATCTATAAAGTCTATACGGCTGAGAACAGAGCATTAGGTATCAAAAAGCACTCGAGATCATCCCTGACATCATCATCAGCAACGTCATGATGCCCCAAAAAAGTGGCTATCGAGGCCTGCGAACCCCTGAAAAGCGACGAGCGGTCCAGCCATATCCCAATCCTTTTACTGACTACCCAGGCTACATAGTCAGACAAATTAGATGGTTCCAATATGCGGGGCTGATGCCTATACCTCACCAACCCTTTGATAAAGAAGATCTTCTGATCCGGTTAAGAGTATGTTTGGAGGTAATTCATCTTTGAAAATCAGTGTTTTATGATTATGGCTAAATGGAAAATGTGCGTTTGGCGTGGACTGTAGTGCTGCGAGGGGCAGGACGAGGAGGAGGCAACAAAAGGTGTGGATGATTTTTTTCATACAACGAGAACGATGAATGTATATGGGCGACTGGCAGCATGGGCTATACCTGCAGCATGGGGGACAATACCCCTGCTTTGACCAGGCATTCCTTCGGTTTTTTGGGCCCACTCCCCCCCTTAAAGATACGCCTATCTGATAGCTCGGCAACCAAAAAGCCGGGATAAAAGCGGAAACCCGATGCTCCTTCGGTAAAGCCCCCCCGCTTCGGAAAATAGTGCAGGCGAATGAGCTTGGTTTCACCGAGATTTACCCTTGCTGAGGGGTAATATGGACAAAAAACAAAGCCTCGAAACCTCATAGAACACTTTAAAGATTACGCTGACGATATTTTGAGGTTCTTCTACGGTTTTAAAATGCCATTTGACAACAATCTCTCCGAACGGGATATCCGAATGATGAAAGCCAATAAGAAAATCTCGGGTTGTTTCAGAAGTTTCGATGGCGCAAAATTCTTCACGAGAACCCGCAGCTTTATCGTCACCGCTCGAAAACAAAATGTCAATTCCTTCAAGGCATTGAAGTGGTTTTTTTTAGAACTCTAAGCTACACTGTCTTAGCCTGAATGGACACATAAGTACCTGATCATTAAAAGGCTCAGCAACAGCAATGCTTCAATTCTAAAAAACCCATCAGTTCTTTCGGACCCGCCCCTAAATAAAAAAATGTGCCCGGAGCGAGTAACCTTTTTTACATGGCCCAAATCAACCTGAAAACCACACTGCAATGAAAAATCTATTCTGGGGCATAGCCCTCCTGCTGGCCACTACGGCTGCTGCTCAACCACAAGCCGGAAACCAACCGGTAATGTGCATTGACAACCCTGACCTTCTTCTGGAACTCAAGCATCGGGTAGCACCACCGGTACCATCTGCTGAGGCAGAATTCTCCGGGCTGACCAAAAAGATAGCTCAGGATGCATTCGCTAATTACCTGCAGCATTTAGCTGAACTGCACGCCTGTTGCCCGAATAAGTACACCGAAGAGATGTGGTACTTACACGGAGCCGATCTGACCTTTACTAAAGAAGAGCTTACTCGCCTGGTAGAAGTCCCACGCTTCAGGTAGTACCTGTCCGACATTCACTCATTCATTTCAATCAAATATCATCTTTTATGAAAATTCGAATCCTTTCCATTGCCCTGATTTTGGGCAGCCTGTCCTTCCTGTCTGCACAGGATATGTACCTGCCCGTCTCCACCACTTCCAAAGCGGCCAAAGCGGCGTATATAAAGGGCATACAGGCGACCGACAGCGCGGATCTGCCTACTTTTTATGAAGCCATGAATACCGCGTTAAAGTCAGATCCGGACTTCTTCATGGCCTACGCTTATCTGGCGATAGCGGAGACCTCCTTTACGCAATACGAAAAAGCAGCCCCCCACATCAAGTCGGCTCTGGCCATTGATGCTACCGGACTCAACAAAGGCGAACTGATCCTGCGCAAGGCTTTGCAAACATTGGACAAAGACCCAAAAGCCGATGTGGCCAAATTTATGGCTTCCCTGACCGACGCCTACCCCAACAATGCGCAAGCCTATGGGCTCGCCGCTATTTCCGCTTCCTGGATTAGCAAAGACCCGCAGGCTTCAGTGAAGTATACACAGCAGGTCATTGAGCTACGCCCTGAATTCGGAGGCAGCTATAACACGCTGGGCTACAACTACATGGCACTCGGTGAGATGGAAAAAGCCAAAGCCGCTTTTGACAAATACCTCGAACTGTCCCCGAACGAACCCAATGCCTACGACAGCATGGGCGAGTATTACATGGTAGCTAAGGACTATGCCAGGTCGGCGGAATACTACGATAAAGCCGCTAAAATGGGAATGGAACTTGCTGAAGAACGGGCGGAGAAGGCACGGGAAGCTATGAAGGCAGCCGGAAATTAAAGTAGCGCTGGTCGGGCGCTGTAAACTCGTCCGATCAGCGCAAAACGGGAAAGCCGAAAACCGATTACAACAGGTACCAAAAATTAAGATCATGGATTTGAAAGTCATTGGACTAGGCCTTGGCAGAACCGGGACCTATTCCCTAAAAACGGCACTGGAAAGCCTGCAACTCGGGCCTTGCCACCACATGGAGCGCGTGGCTCAAAACATGCCCGTGCAACTGCCACTGTGGAATGCGGCATTGAATGATATGCCCAACTTTGAGGCCATTTATGAAGGCATGCAAAGCGCCGTTGATTGGCCTACGGCTGCCTTTTACAAGGAGCTGTATGCAGCCTATCCGAAGGCCAGGTTTATTTTAACCCACCGAAGCAAAAAGTCATGGGCAGAAAGCTTTGGCTCTACCATCTACAAATTGCTTGCCGAGCGGGAAAAAGCTCCCGCGCCCGTACAGGAATGGCTCAATATGGTGGTGAAAGCGATTGGTAAATCAGGTTTCCCCATGAACCTTGATTTCGAGGGGCTGGCAGAGCGGTATGAAGCACACAACCAGGCAGTCCGGAGTTTTATCCCATCTGAGCAACTACTGGTATATCAGGTAAAGGAAGGATGGGATCCGTTATGCGAATTTTTGGGCGTAGCGACCCCTGCCACAGCTTTTCCCCGCACCAATAACCGGGAGGAGTTCTGGGAGTTGGTGAACGCTGCCACCAAGCCAACCCCCGCGGCAGAGTAGTACCTTAAGCTTGTTTGGTCGGCAGGCACCTAAAAAGCTCAAGCCGCTTCAGAGGAAGCAGAAGATTAAAATTTATCACCATAGTAGCCGGGTGCCAATATGGTACCCGGCTACTTACACCAAAACACAACATCATGCAAACCGTAGGTATCATCGGTGGCGCCGGCTTCATCGGCAGTTACGTCACCAAGCAATTTTTAGAAAATGGGTTCCTAGTTAAAGTATCGGCCACGGACATTTCCAACAGCGCGAAATACGCGCATCTGTCTGCGCTGCCCCATTCGGAGAACATGGAGCTCGTACCGCTTGACGTTCAACACCTGGACCAGTTGAAGGCCTTTGCCAACGGCTGCGACATCCTCGTGCACGGGGGCACGCCGTTTCAGTTGGATGTGGAAGATCCGCAGCGGGACCTGTTCGACCCCACCATCAAAGGTACGGAGAACTTCCTGCGGGTGGTCAGCGAAACACCAAGTGTAACGAAAGTAGTGTTCATCGCTTCGGTAGCGGCTATGAATACCAGCTTCCCGATGTTGCCCGCTGGCAAATCCGAGGGGGACACGGTCAGTGAAGCGGATCCTTTCCATTTCAGAGAAGAAGATCACCCATACGCGCAAGCCAAGTTTCTCGCCAACCGGGCCGTCGAGCAGTTCATCGCCGACAATCCCGATGCAGGTTTTGAAATCACCACGGTCTCGCCCGTGGGCGTCATGGGCGTGGCGCTGTCACAGCGGGAAGACTCCACCTCTATGGGCTTGCAGTATTTATTCAAAAACAACATCGCTCCGAACCCCTTCCTCGAGAAGCTCTACGAGCAGGATGTGTACTGGGCGAACGTGGACGTAGCGGACGTGGCCGAATCGGTCTACCAGGCAGCTACCCGCAGCAAACTGCATGGCAAGAACTATCTGATTTCCAGCGAGAGTTACCGCATATCCGACATCTCATTGATGTTGAACGGGTCGGCACCCGCCGGTACAGCCCGTCAGGTGTACAGCAACGCGATGGCTACCCGGGAGCTGGGCGTACAGTTCAAACCATTGAGCACGACTTTTGCCCGCTATGTGCAAGCTATGAAAGCGGCGAGCACTTAATCGGCCGGATGCTGAAAACGACTGGGCATGGAAGGCCTGAAGGCGGGCACCGAAAAAGCCGGGAACTGAACTTTTTCACTGTAGTTTTCGGGGGCGTAAACCAAATTGTCGCAAGTGGTAAGTGAAGATTGTAAAGTGCGACTCCGCTGGAGTCGGCGCTACATTTCAAGCTTAAGTTTTACTGATGTACGACCCCCGATAGGGGTCGACCATTAGTAAAAAACAGGCCTCCTCTTTTAATTGACGCCGCAGGTGTCAAACTTACCAAGAAAATAAGAGCTAATGCGACAATCCGGTTTGCGCCCGTTTTCGGATACCATTGAGTTAGGTGCAACCGAAATCAAATAACACTCAAAATGAAAAAAAAGAACCTTAACACACCTTCCCGAAGGGATTTCATTAAAACAAGCGCTGTTGGTGCACTAGGGTTGTCCACCGCGTTAGTGTCTTCGTGTACCGCATCAAAACCAATCGAAGAAAAGGAGTCCGGGGCCCTAAACGAAAGCAGCAAAAAGCTTTTATCGCTTTTTGATTTAAAATATCCATTTTTCCAGGCAGCACCTGGTGGTGAAAATTTGGCTATTGCGATTGCCAATGCAGGAGGAATGGGTTGCATTCAATTCACATGGACGTCCCCCGAGGATGCCTTCGAAACGGCCAAACGCCTGAATGAAGCAACAGATGGGAATTACTACGCGAATTATGTCCTCCATTTTGAGCCAAAATCATTGGATAAAGCTCTGGAAGCAGGTTGTAAGAATTTTCAGTTTTCATGGGGGGTTCCCAGCGCCGAAATTGTTTCACAAATCAGGAATGCAGGGGGAAAATTAGGCATACAGGTTTCAAGCAAAAAGAATGCTGAAAATGCCCTGAAATTAAGCCCGGATTTTCTGATTTGTCAGGGTCTAGAGGCTGGTGGGCACATACAAGCAACACAATACAACAAATATGCTTTGCCTCAAGTATTGGAAGTAGCTGGAGAAGTACCTGTGTTAGTTTCTGGAGGTATCAGTACAGGAGAGGATATTAGGGCGGCTATCTATAATGGCGCCGCCGGAGTTGTTATGGGTACTCGATTTATCTCCACTAAAGAAAGTAACCTAACTGATGGTTACAGACAAAAGTTGCTTGAAGCCGGAGAGAATAGTACGGTTTATACCCATTGCTTCAACTTGGAATGGAATGCCATGCATAGAGTGTTGAGAACGAGCACATTTCTCAATTGGGAAGCCGAAGGTTGCCCTCTAAATGGAAAAAAGCCAAGAGAAGGAGAAGTGATAGGAAAAACACCTTGGGGAGGTGATATTAAAATGTATTCGGGACGTAGGCCTGTGGAAGGTGATACTGGCGATTTAGAAAGCATGTGTATGTATGCGGGTGAAGGCGTAAGTAAAATAAACGATATTCCTACTGCAGCTGAATTAATAGAACGGCTTTGGAAAGAATTTGAAAATAAATAGAAAAGGCTACCGGGTCAAAGTCCTGGCCGCCAATATTCTTAACACCGCGAAATACGCGCACCTGTCCGCGCTGGAACTTGGGTGTGCCATTACTTAACAAAAACACTTTACAACTATGAAAAAGCTATTATTCTGCGCCACCCTGCTGGGCTGCACCACGCTGCTGCAAGCGCAATCCCCGACGGACGAAGCCGCGATGCATAGCCTCACCCGCCAGTACATGGCTGCTTACAATGCAGGCGACCACGCCGCCCTCCAAGAGATGTACACGGACGACGCCGTACGCATCGATACGGAAGGCAAGCGGATTGAGGGGCCCGAAAGCATCGCTGCCGCCTTGGCCGAACAGCTACGGGCAAATAACGCCACCCTACTGGTCCGTCAGAACAGGCTGCGCTGGTCGGATGCGGAGTACGCATTTGTCGCTGAAGGCACTTACGAAGTTTACGGTACCCCAAATGTCTACAACATAGCGATTGATGTCACTGGCCAATACGCCAACACCATGCTAAAAGAGGACGGCGAGTGGAAGATCGCCAAATCCGTACTGATGGATCCCGCAACGGAAAACGTGGCGGTCATCGACGGGCTGTACCAAGCCTTCGCCAAGGGGGATATCCCCGCCGCCCTGGAACCGATGGACGCGGATATCGTCTGGAACGAAGCCGAGAGTTTTCCCTACGCGGATAAGAATCCCTACGTCGGCCCCGAAGCTGTGCTGAACGGCGTCTTCGCCCGCATCGGCGCCGAGTGGGAATACTGGAACCTGACCGACATCGAACTGCACGACGTGTCTGGCAATAAAGTGCTGGCCACCCTGCGCTACAATGCCAAGCACAAAGCAACGGGCAAGACGATCGACTCGCAAACAGCCCACCTGTGGACGCTGCGGGATGGCAAGATCATCGCCTTCCAGCAGTTTACGGATACAAAACAAGCCGCCGCAGCGGTGCGGTAATCCCTAGGCCCGGCTTCACAACAAAACACACATTTTCAAACCAAATAATTTTCAACTTATGAATAATTTCATTTTGCTTACCGCATTGCTCCTGACCGCGGTCAGCATGCAAGCCCAAACTATCGACACTGAGATAGCCGCCCTAGGCAGCGCCTGGGAAGCCGCCTACGAGCGCGGCGACGCAGCCGCCCTGGCCGCAGTACACGCTGAAAAGGTGGAGATTGTCAACGCCGATGGCAGCCTTAGTACGGTCACCCGTGCCGATATAGAAGCGAATTGGGCAAAAACCTTTGCCGGCAACACAGGCACTATTGAGTTTGCTGACGATATGGCCGCCACCCTGCTTTCCGACGGCAAAGCGAACACCAAAGGCAGTTTCACGCAAACAATGACCAACAAGGAGACCGGCGAGACTACGACCTTCAAGGGCCATTTCGACCACCATGCTGTAAAGGTTGATGGCCGATGGCTGTTGAGCCGCCTAAAGGTGAGCCCGCAGTAAGCCCAATGCCGCCGTTGGAGTACTCACAGGGAACTGCACGGCGGCCATCAATAAATTGAGATACCAGGGTCAGTGTAGCGGAAAAAAGGGCTGTTTTCAACCACGCTCTCTAGTAATCCTATCACTTCTCCAGGCATCACTGCCCAGGCCCAAGCTTAGAAAAACGCGGAATTCTCGTATCCTACTACATAGAATTTAGCTGAATTTCATGTATTAGCAAGTCGTTTTCCTACTCTAGATACTTTTTCATTAGCGGCATCCCGAATCAAATCACTCCCCCTCCGTCAAAGGGGTAATCATAATATGCGCCCGGTGCGTGCCCGGGTTCATGATCCAGGGGTGATGAGGCTCCACAGGGCGCTCTGGCAGTCCGGTAGATGCAGCAGTGGCGAAGGGCATATAAACCACGTAGCGGTACTGCGCCTGATCCACCTCGCCCGTAGCCGGGTCGTAATTGGATTCCGGGCCGTAGTAAAGGTGCAAGGTGGCTCCCGTCTCCCCCATTTCGAGCTTGCCCGCCTTTACTTCCTCCTCCCGCATATCAAAAATTTCATTGGCATTCTTACCTGCCTCCCGCAGTTCCCTTCCCCGCGCCATGAAGGGCTCAAGGCTATGGTGGTAGCAGGCCGCATTGAACCCTTTCTGTTTGGGGTTATCGACCAGGCAGATGAATTCGTTATTCCCTTCTTTGAACGTGACGAATTCGCCAGCCATATTGTAGCCAATTACCTTCACACCTTCCCGGCTGGCTTCGGGGGCAGCCATCAGGGCGGTGGCCATCAGCGCCTCATCAGAATCGATAGGTTGGTAAGCTACAAGGCTGTCTTCCGGTTCAGCTTCTGCGTTGGCTTCAACTTCCTGCGTTTCCTGGGCATTGCAGCCCAATAGGAGACCAGACAGCATAACCAGAAATAGTAAGTTTTTCATGGCTTTGATTTTTGGTTAGTTTCCTTGAAGATAACGGTTTTGAGGATAAAGTCGCTGGTCTTTTGCACAAATTCCAAATGGTGCTACCTTGCAGGGTACAAAGATTAAACCTAATGACGATACCGGAAGACCTGGAAGGAACCAAGGAACTCATCCTGCGCGATTTTGA
This sequence comes from Phaeodactylibacter sp., assembly GCF_040219495.1. Lineage (GTDB taxonomy): Bacteria > Bacteroidota > Bacteroidia > Chitinophagales > Saprospiraceae > Phaeodactylibacter. The sequence continues at coordinate 104,404 of NZ_JAVJSK010000074.1, forward strand.
CCTGCAGGAAGGCGAAGAGCCCATTGCCACCGAAGAAGACCTCCTGCGCCTGCTGGCCGATCAGATAGCCGGAATGATTGAGTATAACCTGGAGGTGCTGCTCAGTAACCTTTACCGCCTCGACGTAAAAGAAGCCAAGGTCAACTACGCCCTTTCCCCCCAATGTCCGGAACCAGCCAATGTGGCCCTTGCACGCCTTGTGCTGGAGCGCCAAAAGCAGCGTGCCTATACCAAAAAACACTTTCAGCAGCCGGATTTGGGGGACTTGGGCGGGCTGGAGTTGTGAGCATATCGCTGTGGAGTGCCCCCAATAGAAAAGGGCAGCCACCAATTACTGGCAGCCGCCCCTCATCCTAGTCGCAAAAGCCAATTTAATCTTAGATGTCGGCGAAGTGTTTCACCAAGTCGCGCGTAGTGATGATGCCCACCACCTTAGTACCTTCCACTACAGGGAGGCACTGAATACGGTGGCGCGCAAACAGCTCTGCAGCCTTTTGAATAGAATTGGCCGGGCACAGGTAAACAGGGCTGCTTGTCATCAGGTCAGCAACCGTCAGAGACTGATCAAGAGGAATCGAGCCGTCGGCACTATTGAATAGCCGCCGGCTAAAACCACGCATCACGTCATTGGCACTGATGATGCCGATCAGCTTGCCAGCCTTATCCGTGACCGGCAAGTGATGAATATCCATCTCGGCGAAGAGCCGGGCGATTTCAGCGAAACCTTGTTCCGGCTTCGCAAAGAGGACATTCCTGGTCATGATATCGCTTACAGCGACCGTGGAGGTGGTCATACGTTATGTTTTTCGTTGTAGTGGCTTTCGGAGGAAGCACCTTTGCGGTTCTGTTCACGTAGTGCCCAGTGGTCCGTGGAAGTGGTTTGCATCCAAATGTTGCCGGACTTGCGGAAGACTTGCACGTTGAGCCCAAAGCGCTCGGCCATCAATTGCTCAAAAGAAGCTACGGTCATGGAAGAGTCGATTTCAAAATCTTCCTTATTGTGGACCTCCCGCACAAACTTGAGCTGTAAGTTGGTATCAATGCGCTCTTTGACCGGAGAGCCTTCACCAGATTGGTGCGCTTGTTTATAAAATTCGATCTTTAACCCGGGGAATTCCCGGTGAAATTCGGCCTGGATGTCCCGTATGGTTTTGCTATCTGAAATAATCATGGCATTGACTTTTGCTGCGCAGCGCCTGGACTGCACCTGATTTGGTTAAACTTGGCAAAGGCTGAGGAAAGGGCCGCCAAAATAAAATTTGGCGGCCTCCCGAAAAACTAACCTCACTAAATAGAGTCTTTATACCCGGTTAAGGTATTGTATCATTTGATCACAAGGGTCGGGATATGCTCGTTGATCGCAAGCAGCTTTTCCGTTACACTGCCCAGGAGCAGTAGCTCTACTTTGGAATGCCCCTTGGCCCCCATGACAATCATGTCAGCTTTTTCTTCTGTGGCGAACTCCATCAGGTACTGGGCAATGCCCGGTGATTCCTGCATGATGAGCTCGATGCGGATTTTATCCTTATGGTCCGGGAAATGCGTATTCAGGAAGGCCTCAAAGGCTTCTTCATGGTCTTTCCGCAGCATAGCCTCAAACTGAGCCCGGGTACGCTGTATCTTGTACACGCTGAGGTTGGGCATCTCGTAGATATTGACCGCAATAATCTCAGCGGGCGTCTCCAGGCTTTCGTTTAGAGACAAGGCCGTGCGCATGGTATTGATGGAATGCGGCGAGAAATCAATCGGTACCAGGATGCGCTTGAGTTGCACCTTGGAACGGTCGGGTACGATCAGGGTATTGCCAGGTGCACGGCGGGCCAGGTTCTTGGCCAAAATACCGTGACGGCTTACTCCGCTCTTCTGCCCAATGATGACCAGGTCGGAATCTACGTCTTTGGCATCTTCCAGCAGTTGCTCCAGTGGAGAGCCTTCTTTGACGTCAAATTCAACATGCATACCTTCATGCGTACTCATACGAGCACGGATTTCACGGTCCATCTTAGTGACGACCTCATCGTTAATCTCATAATTACTGACCACGCCGTCCGCTTCGCGGCCGAGCACAGAGTTGATGATATCAAAACGAGGCAACACATGCAGGAAATAAATGGCCCCGGTAGGCACCTGATTGGTCAGAAAGTCCAGGTACTCCAGGGTTTTGTTGTCGGTGCTTCCCAGCTCCAGGGCAAGCATCCCCTGCCGAATCTGGAAAGGTTCGATTCTTTGGCTTTTGCTTGTACTCATTGTGGCTTGGCTTAAGGACATCATAATGGTTAGGAATTTTCTCTATGCCAAATGTAGGCTTAGTCCATATCAGTTGTAATGACAATAATCAAAGCAGCAGGATGACTTTTATCAAATGGCTGTACCTTTGCGATAAAAGCAGGCAGCATGGAGCTTATTTACGCTTTAGACATCGCGGGGACGTTCGTATTTGCCATTAGCGGAATGCTAACGGCAGCCAATAAGCGGTTTGATCTCTTCGGGGGATTTGTCATTGCCTTCATCACAGCTGTGGGTGGTGGAAGCGTCAGGGACATGCTCATCGGGGCGACACCTGTGGGCTGGATGCAGGACCTCAACTACCTGATCGCCATCGGTTGCGGGGCTTCCTTTGGTTATCTTTTCCAGCCTTATATCTACAAGCTTAGGCGTACGATGTTTCTATTCGATACGATCGGGATTGGCTTGTTTACCATTCTGGGGCTCACCAAGACGCTCGATTTTGGGGTTTCCCCAATTATCGCGGTCATGATGGGCACCGTATCGGCGGTATTCGGGGGCGTTATACGCGATACCCTCTGCAATATAGAACCCCTGATTTTCAGAAGTGAAATTTATGCCACGGCTTGTCTTGCTGGTGCAGTGCTTTTTCTGATCTTGCAACAAACCGGACTGGCGTACGACTACAGTGTGATGAGCACCGTCCTGTTCATCATTGCCTTGCGCATCGGGGCCGTACGCTATCACTGGGGCCTGCCCGAAGCCGGGCGCAGTGCCAACCCGTCATCTGGCAGCTAATCCATAGCAGGGGCTGCCCGCTATTGCTTTGCCGGCCGCCGGAACAGCTCGGGCAGCATCAACCCCAGCCCTACCATTATAGAGACATCGGCAAAATTGAAGATGCCGGTACGGAGGCTGGGGAAACCCATATTCATAAAGTCTACTACCTGATTGTAAAGCAATCGGTCGTATACGTTACTGATACCCCCACCCAGAATGAAGGCGAAGGCCAGGATTTGCAGCTTGCTCAGGTTTGGCGAAAAAAGGGTGTACCCAAGCAAGCCAATCAACAGCAGGACCGGCAATACCTTCAGGCCCCAGTACCTGAGCTGTTCTGACATATCAGCGCCTAAGCTGAGGAACGCCCCCCGGTTTTCAACAAAGGACAGGCGGAAGAAATCACCCAGGTAGGAAATCTGCCCGGCGCTCATAAGCTGCTCCCGGGCCATACTTTTGGTGACCTGGTCGAGCACAATATTGGCAATAACAACGCCTAGTACCAGTGCTATACGCTTTCCATTGATCGTGATATCCATCATTAATATTCAGTTTTGTCTGTTTTTTTAGCCCAAAGTGCCATTACTTTCAGGCTTTCTGTGCGCATGCACTGTTGGGTAGGAATACGCCGGTCTTCTATGGAGCGATTGATCTCCTCATAAATCATTCCATCATCAAAGCCGACTGCACTTGCATCATCCCGGGTGCAGGCGTAGACCATGCGGGCAGGGCGGGCCCAGTAGATGGCACCCAGGCACATTGGGCAGGGCTCACAGGAGGTGTACAGCGTACAATCGTCCAGCTGAAAGCTCCCTAAATGCGTACAGGCAGCCCGAATGGCGACCACCTCAGCGTGGGCAGTCGGGTCGGTATCTGCCAGTACCCGGTTTTGCCCGCGCCCGATGATGATACCGTCCTTAACCACAACGGCTCCGAAGGGGCCGCCCAGCCCTTCTTCCACGCCTGCCTTAGCCAGCTCAATCGCCACACTCATAAAATCCTGATCTGACATACTGGATTTTTGCCTGCAAGATACAATTTACGCAGGGAGATGGAAATTGGTATATTTAGGCCAACGAACATCCAACAACAAAATGACACAACCTTTATTTACCAACGATGCCATCATTCTCGGGCTGCTCATTGTTGTGCTCGCCCTGGTTTTTGTGACCTCCAGCAGCGATAAGCCCGGCTGGAAGAAATTCTACACTTATGTTCCGCCCCTGCTGCTTTGTTACTTCCTGCCAGCCCTGCTGCACTGGCCTCTGGGGCTCATCGCGCCCAGCTGGTACGACCTCGGCACACTGGCGGAGCACTTCCGCGAAAGCGGCATAGCCCCTAATCTGCCCGATCATGCTTCCTGGAGCACGCTGAAGCAGATCATTATGGATCAGAATATCCCCAAAGAAGAGCTCAAAGGGTTTGTGGTCAAGTCGCAGTTGTACTTTGTAGCTTCCCGCTACCTGCTGCCAGCCAGTTTATTGCTCCTCTGTCTGGGCATCGACTTCAAAGGCATCCTCAACCTGGGGCCTAAAGCCCTGATTATGTTTTTTGCTGCTACGCTGGGCATCATCCTTGGTGGGCCAATCGCTCTGTTGGTCGTTGTCAATGTTTTTCCCGACCTCATCCCGGTGACTCATGACGAGCTCTGGCGCGGACTGTCTACTGTGGCCGGTAGCTGGATCGGAGGCGGTGCCAATCAGACCGCTATGAAAGAAATTTTTGAGGTGAAGGATAACCTCTTTGCCTCCATGATTGTGGTGGATGTGGTGGTGGCCAATATCTGGATGGGCTTTCTGCTCTACGGGGCCAGCATTTCCGACCGGCTTGACCTGAGCCTCAAAGCTGACAACAGTGCCATTACTGACCTCAAGCAGCGGGTCTCCGACTATCAGGCCAGTGTAGCGAAGATCCCCACCACAACGGAGACCTTCATACTGCTCGCCGTAGCGTTTGGCGGTGTGGCCCTCGCCCACTGGGGAGCCGACGTAATCGTGCCGATGGTAAGCCAATTTAAAGCCGCACTGGAAGCTGCCCGCCTCAATTCGCTGATGTCTGGTTTCTTCTGGCTGATCGTCATTGCCACAACTATGGGGTTAGGCCTGTCCTTTTCTAAAGCAAAGCAGCTGGAAGGTGTGGGCGCTTCGCGCTGGGGCAGTGTCTTTATTTACATCTTGGTTGCTACCATCGGTATGAAGATGAACCTGGGCGAGGTCCTACAAAACCTTGGCCTGTTTGCCATTGGCATCGTTTGGATGCTGATTCACATCACCACCTTGCTGATTACGGCTAAGCTCATCCGGGCGCCTTTCTTCTTTGTAGCAGTGGGCAGTCAGGCGAATATAGGCGGTGCAGCTTCCGCTCCTATCGTGGCATCAGCCTTTAGCCCGGCTCTGGCACCGGTGGGGGTATTGATGGCGGTACTGGGCTATGCTTTAGGCACCTATGGCGCCCTGATTTGTGCCTTCCTCATGCAAGCGGTAGCCGTTGGCTAACAAAAGAGGTTTTTTATTGCTATCTATTCAAAACACAACCCCTTCTTATAAATATAATACAGCTAAAATACCTTCTTTTTAAAATTATCAAAAACCCATCTTTCGAAGCAGACTTTATTGCGAATATGTCAATGAAGTCTGCTTTATTTTAACCACCTTCTATTTATTTTTATTTTTCATTGATAAGTTTGCAAAAAAACAAGGCTTGTTTTAGATTTGTAATATCGAAAGCAGCAAAAGTGTTGCAAATTTCTAAAAATACTGTGAGGTGGCGAAATTGGCAGCCGCGCCCTCCCGTCTCGGGGGTGGAGATTTTGGGATTAGCTTTAACCAGTGAAACCACTCCGTGCAGGTTCGAGTCCTGCCCTTACAGCAGTTTACAGGATGGTGTTAGTCCAGGTATAGTCAACACCATTTCTTATGCTAAGCGACGAGCAATCAATAACTGTCGGTTTCCCAAGAGCGCTTTTTCCTTTATCCGGCGTTGAAGAACCGCCTGCCTTAGCGCCACTAAGGTCGGGAATCCCGCCATGCTGCAGGGCAGGCTTTGGCTAAAGAAAAAATCGCTAGTGCCTCAAGTCATAAATCTCTGATACTTAAGTTGAAGTTATTTTTCGACTAATCAAGGCGAAGGTTCGCGACTTTAGCCCGAGCTAAAGGAGCGGTTCTTCAACGAAGAGTAGGCGGAAAAGAACGAAACTTGGGGTGTCAAGGATTTATGGCTTG
>NZ_JAVJSK010000075.1:0-15445 GCF_040219495.1 Phaeodactylibacter sp.
TATGAACCCCGCAGAAATGCGGGGCAAGCTCTGACTTCCTCACTAAATTTTTCATTTAGCCCGCTAAACTCAAATTTAGTGACTTTGCCAGAACCACAAATCCTTGATTTTCATGACGAAACCGCTCCAAACATGCTCTAACCAAAAAATGGTTAGTTTTCGACTAGAAGACAAAAGTCCCAACACGCTTTTACTCTTCTTCTTCTTTCCGGGATAAACGCCGGAGCTGACTGGGCAGCAGGCTGATTTTGCCCCGGCTAAACCGCTCCAGGCTAAGAGCGGTGATGATATACAGCTCGGTGATACCAGGTACGGGCATAAAGATGAGGCTGAAAAAGGGTAAGAACCTGGGCAGGTCTTTGAGCTGCTCCATGGCTGCTTTGATCTCTGCTTCGTCCGGAATCGGTGTCTTGCTGTTTGGCCTGAACCGCCGGTGGAGCAGCCGGCTCAGCGTAAGGGCCATATCCCGGGTTTCCACAGCTTCCATCCTGGCAGCCCGGCCGAGCTTGAGGGTGTTCTCCGCTACGGCATCCCAGACGAGTTGGACGCCTGCTTTGCGGGCTTTATAGAAATGCAGCTGTTCTCCGTATTGAAAAAGGAATACCCCGAGATTGGCCTTGCTGCTGATCAGGTCGTCATCAGTAAGGCGCAACCGGAAAGCAAGCTCTGCCAGCAGGTGGGTTTCCTGCAGATCGATCTCCGAGTCCGCATAAACGCCCATCAGCGCTACATCCAGCAAGTGGCGCCGCCCGGCCCAATGCAGGTTTTCGGGGATCTGAATGTCCCAGGCCGAAGGCCCCGACCGGATAAGGTTGCGCACCGCATGTTGCTCGTTGGGGCTCAGTATGCGGGCAGAGCGGCGGAATTGTTTGATCAGGAATTTTTCCTGCCGGGTGACTTCCCAGTCGGCATGAATAGCCGCAGCGATGACCTTTAGCGTGAGTACTTTCAACTCCTTGAGCTCTTGCTGCAAAGCGGCTGCCCACGCTTCAGAGGGGCGGCCTTCGCGACTTTGCTGGTAGTATTGCTGAAAACCGTAGATGTCCCAGAACAAGTGACTGTTGATGCCGCTGCGGCGGAAGTCGAAGTAACTGCGTTTGTACTGCACCCGCTCAAACAGGATTTCTTCCACAAAATTATAGGTGCGCCCGGCAGAGAGGTGGTGCAGCTGATGATAGTAATCGCCCAATGTACGGCCAAACCGGTCCACCATCTCCCGGTATGCCTGCCCTTTAGGTTGCGCTTCCATTAGAAAAACGGCGTAGAACAAGGTATCCAGCAGAATGAGCTTGGCCAATTCCGGCCGCTTCAGGCGCTCAACTTCCTCTTTTTGCCCTTCAAAGGGATAGGTGACCGGAAACCCAAAGGAAATCCCGGAGCGCTGCATGCACTGAAAGAGCGGCTGATGCAGGCTTTCGAACCGTTGCCCGGTTTGCTGCCGCAACTGCTCCGGTAGTATAATGGGCTCGGTTGGGCGCAGAGGCTGCTCCTGCCGCAGTGCAAGGTATTGTTCTAACCAACGCTTGGATTTAAAATTCAGCATGCTGTAGGGTAATGGCCAAAAATGTTTTCCTTCACAAATAATGCCCGTAAGTTAGCACCTTCAAAATTATTCGCTCTATGGACTATTCTTCTCTGCCAAAGGTAGAGCTACACCTGCACCTCGACTGTTCGGTCAGTTTTTCAGTGGCCCGGCAGTTAAAGCCTGGCTTGTCATTAAAGGCATACGAAGAGGAGTTTATTGCGCCGCCCAAATGCAAAGATTTGGCTGATTTCCTTAAGCGGGCGGTCAAGGGGTTTGAGCTATTGCAGTCCCGGGAGGCTCTGCGGTTGTCTACGCTCGATTTGCTGCAGCAATTGGAGCGTGAAAATGTCGTCTACACCGAGATCCGCTTCGCCCCGCTCCTGCATACGCAGCAGGGGCTGGCACCTGAGGCGGTGGTGGAGACGGTACTCGAAGCCCTGAAAGAAGGTCAGGCCACTTACGGGCTTCATGCCAATCTCATCCTCTGTACGCTGCGCCGGTTCAGTGCCGGGCAAAGCATGGCGACTGCCCGCCTGGCAGAGCGCTATCACGGGCAGGGTGTGGCCGGCTTTGATATTGCGGGAGATGAAGCCAACTATGAATTGGCGCCGCATATCCCCGCCTTTCAGTACGTGCATGAGAAGGGCGTCCCGGCCACTGCTCACGCCGGTGAAGCCCGTGGGCCGGAAAGCGTGCGCGAGTCTGTACAGCACCTTCACCTGAGCCGCATCGGGCACGGTGTAAGGGTTACCGAAGACCCCTGGCTGATGGATGAAATACGGGCATCCGGGCTCCACCTGGAAATTTGCCCTACGAGCAATATTCAGACCGACATCTACCCGGCTATGCCCGACCATGCGGTCCACCAATTATTACAGGAGGGCTTCCCGCTCAGTATCAATACCGATGGCCGGACGCTCGTCAACGTCTCACTCAGTGAAGAATACCGGCGGATCGGGCACGCCTTCCATTGGTCGCCTGATCAGTACCGGGCAACTCTGGAGGCTGCCATTAATGCTGCTTTTACAACGGAAACCATAAAAGCCGGACTGCTCAGTCAAATCCGGGAAGCATGGGGTGACGGTTCATAACCGATGGCCTACGGTTCAGGGCCCGATATCTACGGCTGATCAGAAATGAGTGGTGGAAGGGGAGAGAAGCGTACACCTTTGTACCATCACTCACAAACACCTAATCTGATCATGACTCGATTTTTCTTATTTCCGATACTCCTGTTCATTGCAGGGACCCTTTTGGCACAACCGGTGCAAACCATCAAAGGAACGGTAACTGACCAGCAATCTGAAATGCCTGTCATTGGCGCCACGATTGAAGTGCTTAGCGTTGAGCCTTCCAAAGGCACTGCTACCGATCTTGACGGGCGTTTTGCCATTGAAGGCATCCCGGTGGGGCGGCATCAACTTCGCATTTCCTACCTGGGGTACGAGACCGTAACGATTCCCAACGTCTTGGTGACCGCCGGTAAGCAAACCGCCCTCAACCTCAGCCTGCAGGAATCCATTGTCCAAATGGATGAGGTAGTGGTCACTGCTAAGGTGGAGAAAGGTAAAGCCCAGAACGAAATGGCGACCATCAGTGCCCGTTCCTTTAACCCCGAAGAAGTTACCCGCTTTTCTGGTGGGCGCAACGACGTGGCCCGCCTGGCAGGCAGCTTCGCCGGCGTAGCCGTAGCGGATGACAGCCGCAACGACATCGTCATCCGGGGCAACTCGCCTACGGGTGTACTCTGGCGCCTCAACGGTATTCCGATTCCCAATCCCAACCACTTTTCCACCCTGGGCACTACGGGCGGCCCGGTCAGCGCACTGAATCCCAACCTGCTTAAAACTTCCGACTTCCTGACTTCAGCCTTCCCGGCAGAGTACGGAAATGCCCTGGGCGGTGTTTTCGATGTGGGCTTCCGCAATGGCAACCGCGACGAGCACGAATACATGTTCCAGATGGCAGCCTTCAGTGGGCTGGAAGCTATGGCAGAGGGGCCAATGTCCAAGGCAAAGAATAGTTCTTACCTCGTGAGCTACCGGCACTCCTTTGTTGGGTTGGCAGATGAGCTCGGTATTCCGGTGGGTACCAACGCGACCCCTGATTACCGCGACCTAAGTTTCAACCTGGATTTCGCGAATGGCAAAGCCGGGAAATTTACCCTGTTCGGTATCGGTGCAACCAGCGATATCGACTTCCTGGGCGATGAAATTGATGAGGCAGACCTTTTCGCCAGCCCGAACGAAGATGCCTTTGCCGATTCCCAATTGGGCATCATTGGATTGCGGCACAACCTGATTGTTGGCGAGAATGCCTACATCCGGACCGTGGTTTCTGCTTCCACTGCACGCTCCGGTTTTGAGCAGGATAACTTCCTGGACGATGGAGAAGAAAAGCTCCGGGTCACTGAAGTCAGCGACGTGACCAATACCCTTGCGGTATCTTCTTTCCTGAACAAAAAATTCAATGCACGATTTACCCTGCGGACAGGTATTGTGGCAGAAAACTATCAGCTTGATACCCGTGTAGACGATCGGGACGGCCGCCCCGACCTGGATGAGGACGGCGAACCCGACTGGGTAGTAGTGCGGGACTTTGAAGGCAGTATGACGCTGATGCAGGCTTTTGCACAAGGAGTCTACCGCTTCAATGATAACCTGTCGCTGCAAGCGGGCGTGCATGCCCAATATCTCGACATTAATAAAACCTCAGCAGTAGAGCCACGTGCCACCCTAAACTGGCAGGTACACCCTAAGCATGCCTTTAGCCTGGGCTATGGCCTGCACCACCAAATGCAGCCGCTGCCGGTCTTCTTCTTCACAGAAACGGACCCCGTCACCGGCGAGCTTGTACGATCTAATGAAAGCCTGGATTTCACCCGCAGCAACCACTTCGTGCTGGGCTACGACTGGAGCATCGCCCCAAGCTGGCGGGCCAAAGTGGAAACGTACTATCAGTCCATCAGTGATGTGCCGGTACAACCTTTCGCGAGTAGTTTCTCCATGCTCAACGCCGGTGCAGACTTCGTCTTCCCGGAAACGGGCCGGCTGGTAAACGAAGGCACAGGAACCAACTACGGACTGGAACTTACCCTGGAGAAATTCTTCAGTAATGGCTACTATGGTTTGCTGACCGCTTCTTTCTTCGATTCCAGGTATGAAGGCAGTGATGAAATCGAACGCAATACCGCTTTCAACAACGGCTATGTGGTCAACTTCCTGGCAGGTAAGGAGTTTAAGATTGGAAAGGACAAGCGTAATGCCCTGACCTTTGACATGCGCCTGAGCAATGCCGGTGGCCGTTACTACACCCCGGTAAACCTGGAAGCCTCAAGAGTGGCAGGCGTGGAAGTCCTGCAGGAAGACCTGGCCTTCAGCGAGCGTTTTGACCCGTATTTCCGTCTTGACCTCAAGTTTGGCTACCAGCTGAACAGCAAAAAGAAGCGTTTGTCCCAGCAGTTCTTCATCGACTTGCAGAACATCACCAATAATGACAATATCTTTGATTTACGCTACAACCCTGAGACCAACAACGTTGACCGGGTGCTGCAATCCGGGTTTTTCCCGGACATCATGTACCGCTTGCAGTTTTAGAGCGTGTTGGGACTTTAGTAATCGGTCTGCAAACTGCACTTTTTTGCTTATACTTCGCCCCGAAAATCCTCATTTAGCTAAGGCTAAACTCCGGTTTTCGGGTCTCGCCTAACCAAAAAATTGCTAGTTTTCGACTAGAAGACCAAAATCCCAACACGCTCTTAATTTCCTAAACTCTTGATTATCTTACTTACCGGAGTTGGGTTGTTTCCAGCTCCGGTAGTTTAATGTTAAGCCATGAAGCACCAAATGACAGTCAGGCAAGCCATAGGAATAGACGATCGGCTTTTGATGTGGATCGGTATCCCGCTGCTGAGTTTTTTTATTCCGCTGCTGCTGTTTAATGGTTCATTAGAAAGTGGCCTGCTCCGGTATTTGCCAAAGTTGGGCATTTCTTTTATGTATACGGTCGCCTACTGGATGGTGAGCCGTCAAGTCTTCATTTACTTCCGCAGGCGTTATACCGGTGCCAGCCAAACCACCATACGCCTCATGTATACTGGTGTTGCCCTGGTCATCGGGTTCCTACTCGTTAATGTAGCGCTTTGGCAAATTTGCCAACCCATACTGGCCCTGGTGCCCGAGCAAAACGCTGACGATACGGATCTGATCGTCGGCTCTTTACTGATTATTGCACTGGTGGGTACGATTTATGAATCTATTTATCTTTACCAGAACTGGAAGCGCACTTTGCTGGAGACCGAGCAGCTGCGCCGGGAGCAGGTCGAATCTCAGCTGGAAGGGCTAAAGAATCAGGTAAACCCGCACTTCCTGTTTAACAGCCTCAATACCCTGACTTACCTTATCCCGGAAGACCAGGAAAAGGCCGTGCGTTTCGTACAGAAGCTCTCCCGGGTCTACCGTTATATTCTGGAAATGAAGGACAAAAAACTGGTTACGCTTGCTAAAGAACTGCAATTCTTGCACGCTTACGTCTTTCTGGTCAAAGAGCGATTTGGAGACAACCTACAAGTAGAATTAAATGTACCGGAAGCGGTCAAATCCATGCAGGTGGTGCCACTATCGTTGCAGATCTTGTTTGAGAATGCGATTAAGCATAACGTTATCGCACAAGGGAAGCCGCTAACGGTGGCGGTAAGGGTAGAGGGCGGCAATCTGGTGGTCGTCAATAAGCTTCAGCCCAAGGCACAAGTCATGCCCGGCACCGGCACCGGTCTGGCCAATGTGAAAAATCGCTACCGGTACTTCACGAGTGAACCCGTGTTGATTTCTGCCGATGACGGGGTTTTTGAAGTACGCCTGCCTATGCTTCAAGTCTGATCGTTTTTCCGTAATTTCGTGTTTTCTGGAAAAAAGCGGAGCAGAACGCTCCCGGAAAATACCTGAAATTATGATTTCACAAAACATGGAAAACGCCCTCAACGAACAGATTGTGCTGGAGGGCTATGCTTCACAACTGTATTTATCAATGGCATCTTGGTGCGACGCTCAGGGGCTGGAAGGCTGTGCACGTTTTATGCACCGGCAGTCAGAGGAAGAACGGATGCATATGCTCAAAATCTTCCACTACCTCAGCGAGGTGGACGCTTTCGCGAAGACACCCGGTATTGATCAGCCCCCGCATGGGTTTGATTCCGTGCGTGCCTTGTTTGAGGAGGTTTACAAACACGAGCAAAAGGTAACGGCTTCCATTCATAAGCTATTGAAAATCGGTTATGAGGAAAATGACCACACTACGCTCAATTTCCTGCAGTGGTACGTGGAGGAGCAGCGGGAAGAGGAAGCGCTAATGCGCACCATCCTCGACCGCATCAAGCTGATTGGTGATGGCCCGCAAAGCCTGTATTACATTGACAAAGAAATTGAGAAAGTTAATGTACAAGCCGCAACAGCCGAAGCGGCAGCGGAATAACAATATTGACCGGTTTCCCGTATGGAAGAGCAAATTCTGGATTACTTTGGTTCTTTTGAAGAAGGCAGCCGCATTGTAGCGGCCAGGCACTTTTTCAGAGCATCAGAAGCTTATCTCTACGCTGCCCGCTTACGGGAAGCCGGTATTCCCCACTACATTTCCAATACCAATATTATGACTGCCCTGCCCCTGGGCGGTGGTGGGGACATTGGGCTGCATGTGCGCGCTCAGGACCTGGAGGAAACCACGCGCATCATCGCCCGCCTGGATTTCCAAAAAGAGCAGGAAACAGAAAATGACTTTCGCGATGCCGACCTCGATGATATCGAATATCAGCGGCAGCTCAGCGAGGCTTCTACTGAGGGGCGCTTACATCCTTACTGGTACCTGGCCCTTGTACTGGTTGCTATATTAGTGGCTCTGCGGGCTTATTTGCGGGCTTCGGGGGTGGTGAATAGGTGGTGGGATTTTTTTTAAGATTCAGTGCATTGTTTTATTTGTTTTATATTAGAGCATGTTTGGAGCTCGTTACTATTGCAAATCAACGCTTTATGAACCCCGCAGAAATGCGGGGCAAGCTCTGGCTTCCTCACTAAATTTTCATTTAGCCCGCTAAACTCAAATTTAGTGACTTTGCCAGAACCATAAATCCTTGATTTTCATGACGAAACCGCTCCAAATAAGCTCTTAGAGTTTGTTAATGTAAGTTTTGTGTAGGGCATGAATTAGGTTTTTTTGCCAGATCAAGATCTGTTCCGCCAAATAGCGGGTGAACGCCCGGAGCCTCGACTTCAGAAAGGGAGCCCTTTAATTCCCTTTCTTCGTGAAGCTACGAAGGCGAGGGACCTGCCTACGCATTGATCGGTGGCCAGAGCCCACAGGCGACGAGATACCGGCAGTCGTGATGAAGAGCTGGTGAAAAAGGCAATTCAGGGACGTACAAAATTTGCGTTAGTAAACCCTATTGAAGAAACTTAACATCAGATTCAATGGAAGATCAAGAGAAAGAAAAGCAGCGTACCCGTATCACAGATAGTAAAAATGTAGTCAACGGCTCGAATATTGAAGGGCAAAACATCCACATTGGGGATATCATCCACCAACATACCTCTTCTACGCCTCTTGTCGGTCAGAAAGGTCAGGAAGATACCGAAGCGATCAGGCAACTGATTGCCAAAGGCAAACTCAAACAAGCTATGGAGGCTTTGGCTGGTTTTGCCAAGGGCAAGGGAGATAACGATGCAACTGATCAGGTAAATCTGCTCAAAAGCCAATGGGCGGCTTTCAATAAACAAAACAGAATGAGGCTGCTCTCATATGAGGATTCTACGTTGCAGCGCAACAAAATCACTCATAGCATGCTCGAACTATTACGTGAATTTGATGAATAAAAACTTAACAGAGCAGGACCGAGTAGTGATAAAAGCCGGGGTGGAGCTATTACAGGAGCATTGTGCCTATACTCAGGCTTCTGTACACCGAAAATTAGCTCGCCTCGGTTGTAAAGTAGCAATCGCTTCCTTAAACAACATTATCAACGATAAACCGATAGGTGCTCCTCTTGCCCGGAAGGTCCGTTTGGCAATGGAAAAATTGGTCTGGCATGAACTTGGATGGCAATGGAATAGCGGCAGGCAACAATTCCTTTCTGATGAACGCCCTTTAGGTTGGCAGCCCGATGTAGTACCTGAAGCGCAGCAAGAGGAAGTGCCCGGCTCTACTTCTTCTATCATCCGGCCCGAAGGGCGTTTGACGATAAAGGAGAAGGTTGAGATCATCAATGAGGCACAACATGAAGTGATTGAGTTTGGGTTAAGGCTACGGACTTTTTCTAGTTATTTCCTGACCCGGAGTGCTTACGAATTCAAAAACCATATTGTTGCTCAGCTCAGCACAGGTGTCCATTTTAAGCTATATTTGCTGGATCCCGATTGCAATGAAGCGCGGTTGTATTTCGATGACCGTGCCCGAGTGTTACCCGAAGAGCGCGAGGGGCAGGAAAAAGCCCGTGCATCAGTTGAACGGCTTTCTCAGATCAAAGAAGAATTAATGGCGGAAAATAGCCCGGGGGACTTTCAGGTCTTCTTTTACCGACATATCCCCGTTGCCCACTTCTTAATTATTGATGGTAAAAGCTTGTCCGGGCAAATGATATACGCGCCTTATCTATACGGCATCCGACGGGCGGACTGCCCGGTTTCCGTGATTAGCAAGCAAACACACCGTCAGCTTTTTCGAACACATTACCAGTCTTTTCTCGCGCTCTCGAAGGATGCAACTCGAATTTTCTAAAGTTTTCATACATGACAATGAGATAGGTGTCTGTGCCTGAATTTATATGAATTCATATGGAGGAGGGTGAATGCCATTCCTGCTCATACTTGATGTTTAGTGCCCCCATCTTTGTGGTAAATACCATAAAGGCTTACCGGCTTTCCTGGTTTTCGCTTCCTTTCCGGGGCTAACCAACGGCAGCCATCCGTGCCATCTTAGGCAGAGCCTGTGGTATCCTAAACCACATTTTCTTACCTAAACATCTTGATTATGGATCTTATCCTGATGATGGAGATCCTGGAGATCATTATTGAGGAAGTCGTATTGCCTTAATGTTTGGTTTTCAGTGATCCGCTGATTACAGCCTTCAGTGCAGGACAGTTGCTTATTCCATGGAAGAAGCGCTTCGTAAACAACTTTCTGTGCTGGAGTTAGTAAATTTTTTGTTTGACCCAGGATTGGCACATGATGGGCTCGCCGTCTAGCTTTTCAAAGACGGCTTTGGCATTTTTATTGTTGGTAATTGCTTTGATAACCTTTAGGAGGTTTAGGAAAGCAACTTTGGTGGATTCCCCGATATCTTGGTGTGAGGAAAGGAAATCCTGAAAATTTTTGCAGTGGTCCATAATGATATCGTAGCCGGCATCTTGCTCAACAAATGCCAGTAACTGAAAGGTCCGGGCACGGGCTTCAAGCCTGGAAGGCACCGCTTTTCTTAGTGCCAGGAGTTGATGCACCCGGTCATATTGACCTTTGTGAAAGGCGATCATAGCTTTAGCAATAGCAACAGCAACTTCTTGTTCCGTATCTGGCAGCTTGTCGCCGTACTGTTTTAGGTATGCTTCTGCCCAGCCTGTCTTTTGTTCTACACAGGCTGTTGCAATGGTGTTCATGAAGCGGTTGCTGGTCAGTAAGTTGTGGTGGTGAAGCATTTCATTAAGGGCCGCGTTGTTGTACCAATCTTCGAAAATGGCGGTGTTCACGGACGCATCCTGATTTCTGCCCTGACGGCTCATAGCGTTGACGCAATACCCATGCAAGATCATCTGGAGGTCCGGGCTGAATTTTTGACCATGTTCGATATAGAAATCCAGCAGCGTATCGAGTTTGGCACCGTCAGTGTAGGCGTCATTCAACCCTTTGGCCAGGTTAAGCCCTCTGCGCAGTAAGTCAAGCGGTCTGTTTTCAGTTGCTGTTTGGTTTTCCTCAGCGAGGTCCGTATGGTTGTTCACAGGGAGCGGATCATCCAAGACATTTTCACGGTTTTTAAGCTCCGCCTGATAAAGGATATGAGCGGCCTCGTAGAAATCATCGAGCAACCTGGTTAGCACAATCAGCCTTTCCTGCCCGGTCTGAGTTTCCTTCTTTTTGGTATCATTGGTGGAGAAATAGAGCAGGTGGTTCAGATAAAGCTGATCAAATAAAGACCAAATGCTTAGGTATTCGGGCTGCTGAACCAACTGCCGGGCCTGATCTGCTTTGCGCTCAAAGAGGTGGTGGGCGCCTTTTTCCTGGAAAATTTCAAGCATTAACAGGTCCCGTCGCTTTTGCCGGTTGGTTTTTTCCATGCCGGTTGCTGATTTAGGGTTGAGTTTTTCCAGGATGAGAAAATCCTCCAATAGGCTATACAGGCGGCTAGTGGCTTCAGTGATGCTTTTGGGTAATACAGACTTAGACCGTTGTTCCCGCAGGGCTTTCGCAACTTCGGCTTCACTGAGGTACTCATCAGTTAGCTCATCAGGGTAGTGCTTTTTGAGCAGGGCAAGCAGGTCGGCCATCAAAGAGTTTTTACCAATTCCCCCTGCTGCATATTTGAAGAAGGCTTTTACCTCCTGTTCAGGCATTACCCGAAGTAGCTGTACGATTTTAGTGTTGAGCATAGCCAGTTGTTTTACTGAAGAAGCATGTGCATTCAGTGTAAAAGTAGAAAGGGAAAGTTTAAGGATCAAAAAGCACTGAATCCGGGAAAAAGAAATGCTGCCATAAGTTGTTGATAGTGAGTGTTTAGTGTCTTAAAATTTGTGTTTTTTCTGCAAGAATGGCGCTGAAATCCGGTTGATAAACCAACAGGATAAGCCGACTTTTACACCATGCTACTGAAGTTCAGTGCACTAAGAAACTAAACTCGCATAATGTTTCACTCTCAGAGTGGAAGCCTTTTTGTGCTGGTGGGCCTGTGGCAACATGGGCTCACCTTCATATGCGAACAAAAAACCAAATGAATGAATAGCAACTGCCCTTCATCTGAATAACCCAATCTTCACATTGGGTTAGGTGAGGCCGGTAGGATCACCCCAAAAAAGACAAGGCCATGGAGCAAGAAGTTAGAAAACAAGTTGTTGATGTTTTTACCCAAAAGCTGCAGCGTAATTTTAGACTATACTGCCAAGAGCAATCTTTACCATCGGATTTGGAGCAATTTACGACCTACATCATTGATCACGGTATCATTGATAAACACACGATCCGCCATTATGCCATTGTTGAAGTCTTCAATGAGCTCTACCCGGCAAATGAACACAAAAAAACACAAACAGTGGAGCAACTGGCCCGGCGGTTCAATGTATCTGCAAGGAGTATTTGGAATGTACTACAGAAGCGTCGATTGTGATGGGCCATTGTCGAGTTGTCAATTAATTCTATCGTTTTTAAAGTAAATTGACTTATATTTGGTTTTGATATGCATCTGCCTGCTAAAGTTATAATCCTGACCCCGATCGCGTTAGAATATTCAGCTATGCGCGATATGCTCAGTTCAATTGAACCTTTTGAACTGGGGAGCTATGTATGTCTGACAGGAAAGGTAGAGCAAGATCACCGTTCACTAAGTGTCTTACTTGTAGAAACGGGTTCCGGTAACCAACAGGTGGGCTTTGCGGCTCTTAAAGCCCTGCAGGTTTACAAAGCAAATGCGGTCATTCTTACTGGAATTGCAGGAGGGATTAAGGACGCCGGGCTGGGTGATATTGTAGTGGGGACCCGCGCATATGGGTACGAGTCTGGTAAGGAAACCGCAACGGGTACCTTAAGCCGCCCTTCCGTATTTCATTACAGTTCCGCCCTTCAGCTTCAGTGCAAAAAGGTGGCAGAAGCCGGGCAATGGAAGCGAAATAGCGAAACGGCGGACCCATCAATGGTGTATTTTGGGCCTATTGCTTCCGGCGAGAAAGTGGTGGCAACCACAGAGAGCCCTGTATACCAATCCATAAAGCAATATTACAATGACACCCTGGCTTTGGAAATGGAAGCCATCGGTTTTGCGCGGGCCATGCATGACTTCAATGGCGTAGAATGCATCAACATCCGTGGGATATCAGATTTACTCGACGGCAAAACTTCAGCTCACGATAAAACCTATCAACCCATTGCCGCCAAAAATGCTGCTGCTTTTGTTTTTGAGCTCCTAAAACAAATCGACCTAAAACCCATACCACATATGGACCCAAAAGAAATCGGGCAAGCCCTTGCTCAGAGGCTGATGCCGTACCTGTCTACCAAAGATTTACCAACCGGTCAGCTTCCGCTTTCACCCCAGGCACCAGCTGTCATCCGGGAGGTATGGGGTAGCATAATGCCTCTCCTCCAAGCCGACCTGGAGTTCATTGAGGACGAAGATAGCCTGAAACAGTCCCTTTCTAAAGAGGTCGGTAAAGCCACCAAAAGAGATGAGGGCTTTAAGGCTGAACTTGAAGCCCTACTGGCTAAGCTCCGGGAGGCCGATGCTGATAATAAGGGCGGTGTCTCTATTCAAAACAGCAAGAATGTGGTGCAGGGCAGTAACATTAGTGTTGGTGGTGATTTTCGGTTGGGGGATGGGTGAAAATAGAGGGGGGCTGAGATTTTTAATTGAAGGAGCTAGAAGTAATGGAGGAGTTAAATCCAAGAACTAGTCTCTTTTTTATCATAATCTCAATAATTTATTTTTGGAACTCAAAACAAAACATAAATCACTAATTATGAGAAATGTAATTAATTTTGCACAATTGTTTGTATTAGTAGTGGTAGTTTCATCTTGTAGTGTAAGTCGATATACCGCTCCACCATTTACAAACGTATCAGGACTATTAGAATTAAACCAAGGGATGGATTTATCAGAAGTATCTAATATTTTGAAAATCCCTCCATATGACATTATACATCAATTTTCTCCTGGAGATTTCGTAGTAGTTTACAATTATAGGGTGCTAGACAGGAACCTGAGGCTTCCGACTAGAGCTGCCCAAAATGTGATCCACGGGGAAGAAGGGCAAAAAGGAGGTGATGATTGGTACAATACTCGCTACCTTGAAGCCTATTTATTATTTAAGGGTAATAAGTTAGAGGGGGTCTATAGTCAGCGTTCATTTGATGAAGGGGTCCGAATCGAATATATGCATGGGGTTTTAAGTGGACAGGATTCGCTGATTGCAATGCGTACCGACGATAAAGGAGCAGTTTATGGTGGGTTACCCTTTATAATGAAAGACAATCCGTCTGCTTTACAAGAGGCCCAACTCCGAGCAGATGAAGAAGTGGAAAAACGAAGGAACCTCTTAAAGACTGCAGGCATTGTTCTTCTTGGATTGCTTGGTCTCACTCTTCTGGGGGGGTAAGTCCAATGAGACTATGTTTGGAGCTTGCTCCTATTGCAAATCAGGGCTTATATAAACCCCGCAGAAATATGGGGCAAGCTCTGGCGCCACCTTTTTTAGCTTATGTGACTCGCCAAATGCACTAAAAAAGATTTAGCCAGAACTACAACTCCTTGATTTTCATAACGAACCCGCTCCAAATATAGTCTCAGCGTTTTCACCAACCTTTAGCTCTATTTTTTCTCACCTAAAAAACAAAGTGATGCAACCAATCATGAATAAGATATGGCCGCTTTACTTATTTTTATTTTTTTCAAACTTCCTTTTTTCTCAGGAAGATGCTGATTCGGTAAAATCTATTATAGAGGATGGACCCGACTTGGAGACTACAGTATCCGTAATCCCTTTTTCAACTTCATTTGACTATGATGAGGCTAAAGCAGATTACCCTTTAATGCTTGCTGAAAGAGTTCAAATAGCTATTCAGCAATCGAAGCGTTTTATCGTTGTTGATCGGTTAGACTTTGAAAAAATCATTGATATTCAAGAAGGTCAGATGGATAATATGACCAAAAACCATAGTTTTTGGCAAAAGGTTTCTGATTCTCACCTCGTCAAAGCCGGGCGCATCTTAGGGGTAGAATATATTTTTACAGGGAACATAGCCAACGTCGCTACACCAATAACAGTTACTGGTGGTTATGGTGGTGAAATTGGGTTTACAATTAAAGTAATTTCAGTCGAAACAGGTAAAATATTTGCAGCGGAAGACTTTAATGTTAAGTCAAAGGATTTAATTGGGAAGAATTCTGCCAAAGAGGCTGTCAATGCGGTTCTTCAGAACTTGGGCGAGGAGGTGAAAGAGTTTGTTGACACCTATTTTCCCGTCAGAGTACTTTGGAAGTCAGTAGTTGAAAGAGACCGGAAAGGGGGCCCAAAGGTAATTGCCCTTCAAGGTGGTTTAAGCTCTGGTTTGAGAAAGGGGCAAATATTGGACATAGTCAAAATTGATAAGGATGAGTTTGGCGACAAATCCTCTCTTGATCTTGTTCAAATCAGCGAGTTAAGAAGTTTTGAGAAAATTGGAGAAGTTAAAATAGTTGAGGTTTTTTCAAGACAAGTCAATTGTAAGGTATTGGATGGAGAGAAGAAGATTGAGGCAATATTGAATGACGAAAATTTTATTTTAATCGGGCAAAGCCGTGGGTATAATTCTAACTTTCTAAGGGGCAACTAGCGCAGAAAGGTAAATTGATTAAGAGCGTGTTAGGATTTTACACTTCGGGCTACTCTTGCCAAATTTTGTCTTGCTCTTCGTTGCTTTTCGGTCACGTATCTAAGGCTATGTGATTCAAGAACAGGCCCCTTTAATCCCATTCTTGAATGTATCACGCCTTGATCAGAACAAAGTTTGGCTACGTTCGCTCCAAAAGCAAAATCCCAACACGCTCTTAAGTGATCGGTCTGTCCCGGTGCACCGCATAGGCGTCAACCGTTTTTTAATTTGGAGATTAAATCGCCATGATTCTTCCTTCGCCTGACTTCATAGGCGCAGTTCCGCTCAATATGTGCGACCCATATATCTTCGGTTAATTGCTGCAGGTTT
>NZ_JAVJSK010000076.1:0-8363 GCF_040219495.1 Phaeodactylibacter sp.
TTATGGTTCTGGCAAAGTCACTAAATTTGAGTTTAGCGGGCTAAATGAAAATTTAGTGAGGAAGTCAGAGCTTGCCCCGCATTTCTGCGGGGTTCATAAAGCGTTGATTTGCAATAGCAACGAGCTCCAAACATGCTCTTATTGAGAAAAGGGCAAGGCGTTCTTCTTTTTCGTTAAAAAAACTCCATCAGTTCTGCCGCTGCTCATCGAGGAAGCTACCATGGATAATCCCCCCGCCGAGGACATCGTCCCCTTCATAAAATACGGCTGATTGCCCAGGTGCCACACCTCTCACATTAGCGAAGAAATCGACATGGATATTTTCGCCCATATTGCTTAACTGGCTCAGCGTGCCCTGATCGTTATAGCGGATCATGGTAACGGCTTCCGTGCCATCGGGGATTTGGTCGTACTTCATCCGGTTGACCTTGCCGACCATCATGCCATTACGGACAAGTTCCTCCTGCCGGCCCAGCACAACGGTATTCGTGTCGGGGCGGATTTCCGTCACGTACATCGGCTCCCCAAAGGCAACGCCCAGCCCTTTGCGCTGACCGATGGTGTAGAAGGGGTAACCTTTATGGGTACCAATTACGTCCCCTGCGGTATTGACAAACTGCCCCCCATCCACACGCGCTTCCAGCCCGTCGACCCGGCGCTTGAGGAAGCCCCGGTAGTCGTTGTCAGGCACAAAACAGATTTCATAGCTTTCCGCCTTTTTGGACAAGGCTTCATACCCCCAGTCGGCAGCCATCTGCCGGACTTCAGGCTTTGTGTAGGGACCCAGCGGGAAACGGCTGCGCGCCATGCACTCCTGGCTCAGCCCCCAGAGGACGTAAGATTGATCCTTGTGCTCGTCCACCGCCTTGCTTACGTAGTGCCGCCCGTTGAACTCATTGAGTTGGGCGTAGTGCCCGGTAGCAATGAATTCGCAGTCCAGCGCATCCGCCCGCTTCAGCAGGGCACTCCATTTGATGTGGGTATTGCAAAGGACACAGGGGTTGGGGGTACGCCCCGCCAGGTACTCATCCACAAAATTGTCAATGACATAATCACCGAACTCATCGCGTATATCGATAATAAAGTGGTGGAAGCCTACTTTTACAGCTACCTCCCGAGCATCGTTGATGGAATCCAGGCTACAGCAGCCCGTTTCCTTGGAAGACCCTCCGGAATTGGCGTAATCCCAGGTTTTCATGGTGATCCCAACGACTTCATAGCCCATATCGTGCATCATCATAGCCGTGACTGTGCTGTCAATTCCCCCGCTCATGGCTACTAATACTCTTCCGTGCTTACTCATGAAAAAAATTCAGTTTTGATTCTGGCTAACTGCCTTCAAAATCAACACACAAAGGTACAAATTTGGGCGCTGATTAGTTCAACCGGTGGAGTAGAATGTAGGCTAAGGTAGCTTTCCGCTTTTCAATCTCTTAACAAAGGACGCCTTAACGGAACCAATCTCACGGTTAGCAGGTTTTACGTAGGGATCATTTTACCGACCATGGCAGAGCACAACGACATCAGCTGGGACGAAATCAAAGCATTGTTCGCAGAGACAGACCGGAAATTTCAGGATACTGACCGCAAGTTTCAAGAAACCGACAGGAAGTTTAAAGAGACCGATAAGAAGCTGGACAAGCGCTTCAACGAACTCTACGGGTTGTTCTCCTCGCAGTGGGGGCGCCTGGTGGAGAGCCTGGTGGAAGGTGAATTGGTACGCATCTTTGAGAAGCGCGGCATTAAGATAGAGCAAACAGCTCAGCGACTCAAGGGCAGTCACAAAGGGCAACGCTTTGAATTTGACATCATCGCGCGCAATGGTACGGAAGTGGTGGTCGTAGAAGTCAAAACCACTCTCAAGCCCAAGCACATCCATGAGTTCCTCGACAAAATGGCCTCCTTCAAAACCTGGGTTGAGGAATACGCCCCCAATACCATCTACGGAGCTGTAGCTTTCCTGCAGGCCGATGCCGGGGCAGAACAGATGGCAGAAAAGAAAGGGCTGTTTGTCATCCGCGCCACAGGGGATTCAGCCGCAATTGTGAACAAGGCGGATTTCGTGCCGCGTACCTTTTGATCCATTTGTCTATTCTGATCAATGGCTCTACTACGTATTTGATACTGCCAAAATCCCTTATTTGACCGTCCCTTTTACCGGTCACTCCTTCACAAACTTCCGCACCACTTGCTCCGACCCTGCCAGCAAACGTACTACATACACTCCACTTGGCCAGTCCGCCACATCGACCTGCCAACTTTGGAGGGCAGGGCTTAGATCCAAAGCTTCGGTGTGAAGGGTTTGGCCGGCCAGGTTCTCGATTTGGAGCTTGCCTGGAGTGGCTTGGGCGTGCTGTAGCTGTAGGTGGAGGGTGGAGGTGGTGGGGTTGGGGAAAAGGCTGACAAGTCCTTCGATTGACTCAAGCGATAAATTGGATACAATAAAATTTGAATCTATTTCTAGAACTATTGCTCTATGAGCAGTGCTCATAAACAAGGAGTCTTGACCTTCTTCACGGGGTTGTCTAAATTCTCTAACTTTTATACATACTCCAAAAAGACCAGGCTCCACAGGCTTATCCCAGACTAGGATGTTGCCATCCATGTATAGATTGCCCGGTGGAGGTGAATACCCAGAAGCAGGGAAAGGGGCTATTGACGTTCGGAAATCTTCTATCGGAGTGTAAAATTCCTGATCAAAAACAGCTATGTATTTTATTACTCCATTTTCATCAACCATCAGGTCATCAATAGTCGGATCTCCTAAAAAAAACGGGGCTTCATTATTGCTATCTGGGTTTTCCTGAGGCAAAAGACTTATAGTATCCTTGAAATTCAGCATCTTTTGACCTGAACTTTCAATATTCTTTATACCATCGATAAGAAAACCGTCGGCAAAGCTTAGTTCATATAATCCAGGTTCTTCGTAAACGTGAAAACCATGATATACAGCTAGAGTAAGATTCACAAATGGAAGGTATCCATAACTCAAAACAGGCAGTTCTTCCTCGACTCCATCGCCCCACTTAAATAAAATAGTTTCGCTTACGTCTGAATTTCCTTCTCGAAGAATTTCTGCCCTAATTGAAACTTGAGTAGCACCAGTCTCTTTTTCTAACTGAGCACCTACTATACCCTGTGCATGTAATTTCACAATACTAAGTAAAGCAAAAATTAAAATGATTTGATACTCTTTTTTCATTACGAAGTAATTGATGTAAACGGGCTTGAAGCAACCTTTACTATTGCTTCAAGCCTTTTGCGAATCTAAGTAATTAAAAAGCTGCTACACAAAAGCAAGCTATTCCTTTTGTCAGCTTACTCCACCACAAACCTCCGCACCACCTGCTCCGACCCTGTCTGCAAGCGCAATAAATAAACCCCAGATGGCCAGTCAGCAACATCTATCTGTTCTGTTCTGACTGCAGAGCTGCCTTCCACTTCGAGGTGGCGCATCATTTTACCTTCCAGGTTTAGGATAGTAACTTCTACGGGCTGTCCAGGCACTGCAAAATCTATATTGACCATAGAAGCTGTCGGATTGGGATAGATACTGACCACTGCCGGTAAGGGTTCAGCCCCCGGCAAAGAGGATAAAATTAACTCTTCGGTCACCAGCATCGTCATCGCGCGCATGGTGGTGGACAGGAAAAAGGTATCAACCCCTCCATTAATATCTCTCTTTCGCCTTTCCCGGACTACTATCCCTACTGCATAACGGCCAGGAGCGATCGGGTCGTCCCATATCATAGCTGCTCCTACCGGAGGGGCCATGTAAATGCTATCGCTTGATTCAGGTATGCTATAACCTTCAGCAGGAAAAGGAGCCAACTCCCCGTTGTATAAATCTGTAGCGAAAGATTCATCTGACTCCACATCAATATTGAATACTACGTTCCCATTAATGTCATTTATATTTCCTTGTTGAGTGAAAAACCTAGGTGTCGTATTTATTGCAAGCCCACCTGTACTCTGAGGATATAAAGCTACAGTATCATATAACTCCAAATTTCTTATGCCAGACTCTTCAATGTTAACGATATCATCGACTAAGAAGCTGTCTCGAAATCCCATAATATAAACTCCCGTTGTATCATACTTATGCATCCCACGGTATATATCCAAATAATAATTTTGACCTTCATAATAACCCAGTGGTAGACTATTAAATAGGAAAATTGAGTCCAAAGAGCTGCCATCGCCCCAGTCATACAGAATGAAAGGCTTGGAGCCGCCCTGCCGCCATACCCAGGCTTCAATTGTAGCGTTATCGATCCAAAATTCTTTATACACTTCTGCCCCATATATCCGTTGTGCATACAGTTGCTCTGCCTGAATTGAAGTCAGGAGCACCATTATTGAGAAAATGAAATACCTTAGCATACTCTTTTTATTTTTTACATGGGCAATGACAAAGATTTACTTGCCTATTGCCCATGCAGATGGTGATCAATATCTAGATTTTGATAAATCTCTCCACGAACTCTTCTACCCTTACTTGATATAAGCCAGAGGGTAAGTTGCTATGGATACTTCTGTCTCAAAATGGTTTAAACCCTTAGTCATTACCAGCTTACCAGCCATATCATAGATATGTGCTTCGCGTTGGTGTGGCTTTACATCCTTCGGTAAGCTAATCGTCAATAAATCAGTGGCGGGGTTTGGAAAAAGAGTCAACCTCTCGGCTGAAGATTCAATTTTTTGACTGTTCACCAGCGCCCCGATATTAAGCCTTCCAATAAACCCATCTGTATTACCAGCGTAGTAATCTTGCTCGTAAGCATCTTGCGGGAAACTGACCGGGAAATTTTGAGTGCTATTCGTAAATCCAGTTATAAACAGGGCATCCTCAATACTCGTTATACTCGTAATGAATTCATCTTCATTTCCACCAAAGTAAGTCGCGAACTCCATAGTATAATCGGTTGCAAATGCAGTCAAGAACAATTCAAATCCCCCCTGGCTATTATCTTCATAAAAGGTCCCTCCTGATGGCGGGCATAGCGCAAACTCACCAGAAGGAGGAGCACTGCAATGATCCATTGACGAAACAGGCGTAGCACAATCTGATATCCCACTGATATAGATCCCCCCTTGGTCACCATAAACAACAGATTGAAAAAGATTTAGAACATTAGGGCTGCCTTCAATACATCCGTAATTAGTTTTCCATACTAAAGACCTGTTTGCAAACTCTGCAACAAAATAACCTCTACCTGAAATGCTTTGCTGAAACCCGCCACCTGTATTGGCTTGCATCGTACTCAATTGTTCACTTGCCCCAAGAATGACCAGGTTGTTGCCGTTTACATCAATGCTTGAGGACGTTAACAGCTTTTCTCTTAAACTGCCCCCCATAAAAGTGGTCCAGCTTAAATTCCCTTCTGGGTCAAACTCCGCAATGAATATATCATCCTCCAGTGCCGGTGAATTCCCATTGGCGAAGGCGAACTGGGAGCTTCCCGATGGTTGGCAAGATGGAAAACCGCTATCAGCAGGCACATCGCATGAAGTCGCAGAATAGCTCATGGTAGTTGTATTCCCGGCAATGAATAGTTTTTCATCCGGGGTGATGACAACATCCTGAATGCTTTCTTCTCCATTACCTCCAAAATGGGTGCTCCAGCTCGTGTTAAGGTCTGAATCAAGCCCGATAAGCAGCCCGTCTCTTCCGCCACTATTTGACGAGTCATGGTAGCCCCAAGAGCTACTTGATGCCGTGGAAAAGCTGCCTGCACGAACCTGGCCTCCTACAAAAATATTTTTATCAAAACCCGAAATGGAATACAGCTCCGTCTCACTGCCTGAAGCACTCAGTACTTTTGAGGATATGGACTGCCCGTCATTGATAGAGAACGATGAAACAAACCCTTGAGAAACTAAGGATGGAATTCCGATAGTCGCTGGAAAATCAGATGAAAGTGTCCTTCCTACCACATAGACTTTATCCAAAGCCAAAACATCATAACCATTTTCCGGGCCGCCACCACCGAAAATAGTCATGTAGTCTAATGCAGCAGATGCTTTGAATTTGGTAAAGAACACAAACTGGAAATTTGGGCTGCCAAATACCTGCACGCCCTCAACCTCTGGAAAAACCTGATTGAATGTTGTTCCGGCTACATAGAAGTTGCCTTCACTATCTGTATCAGAGCCATTAATGACATCAGAATCGTTGCCCCCAAAGTAAGTAATCCAGTCCTGGCTTGGTGAACTTGGGACTTCCTCTCGCCGCAATTCCACCACCAGCACCTTCGTACTATCATAACTCCCCGTACTGCTAAAGCTCACCCGGCTGCCCGCAATACTATATTCCGGTTTCCAGATCGTGGATACCTCTTGGCCCAGGCTGTCTATCTGGAAAGCTTTCGGGGCGGGCAGATTAAAATCTCCTAATGAGGTGCCCACAAACAGGTTGCGTGCTTTCAAATAAAGGGAGTCCTGCCCATGAAAATCCAGTTTTAGGTCATTGGGGTCCCCGCCCGGCTGTATGACAAAGTAGTACACTATGCCGCTCTCATCGGCAAACATTTGCAGGTTGATGCCGTCATATAAGTCGGTTACCGCTACCCGGCCGTACTGCCCGACCCGTGCCCGGCCTTCCGGGATGTGCCCCAGATAATAATTTCGGTAGTTGTCCAGTTTGTCCAGCCCGGCTGCGCTCATCAGGGAAGTCTTGCTGTCAAAAAACGTAATGTCAACGCGGTGCAAAGTGTCTGGCGTAGCGCTGCTCGTATCTACACTAGCGGTCACGAAGCTTAGTGTGTCGTTCTGCACATATAAGGGCGGATAACTGCCGGTACTGTAAAAGCGTACACCTTCTACCGAAGTGCCAGACGTATCTGTCAGCTGCCCCCGCTGTTCTGTGAATGCCAAGGCTGGCGAAGCGGCCCCATCCCCCGGAGGTATGGTCAGCTGTTTTTTCGAATACCGCACCAGCATGTATTCTGTTTTGCCATTGGACAGCCCGTTTTTGCCCAGCACGGACAAGCCGCCTTCGCCATCTAAAGTTATTGAGGCCGCTTCATCGTCTTTGCTGTGCAGGCCATTGAAGCTGGCAGACCATTCCGTTGTGCCGTCGCTGGCTTTCAATAGGCGGGTGTGGTAGTCCTTTTGCCCCAGGGTATCTACAGAGCCAGTGGCATAGACCTGCCCATCTTTTCCAGCTACTACAGCTTTGGCTTCATCATCGCCATGGCTTGCGCCATCGTACAGTGCGGCCCACTGCTGCGTACCGCTGTTATTGTACTTGATCACTGCAAAGTCCTTGCCATTGGAACCTATTGTGTAGCCCCCGACATATACATTGCCTAAGGTATCGATGTCCAGGCTGGAAGGGCGGTCGTCACTATTGGCAGACCCATTGTAAACGGACTCCCAGACCAGGCCAAGGGTGTCATCGAGCATCACCGTGACAATATCGTCCCCGTTACCAGCAGCGTCGCTGTAGCCTGTAACATATAGGTTCTGGTCGGCATCCGCTGCAAAACCTGTAATCTCGTCCAGGTCAACTTGGCTATTTTCAGAAAACCCGCTCAGCGTGCTGCCATCTGAGGTAGCCAACACAGAGGAGCCGACCCGGTGGGTGCCATTATTAAATTCAAGGCCTACCCCAATCATCAATTCATCAGGATTTACTTTTGATAGCGTCCCGATCGCTACGTTGCGGTTATTAGGCGTAATGGTGCGGTCCCAGGTTTCTGTCCCTCCGTCAAGATACTTGATACAGAGCGCACCAAATAAGCCGGTGGTATCCGTTATCGCGCCTCCCACATATATAGTATCGCTATCTACGAGAAGGCTACTGCCCCCATCGTATCCATTACCAATGCCGTTGTAAGTACTGTACCAGTCTACCTGGCCTGTAACCCCATACTTCATAGTCAAGACGTCATAGCTATTCGCACTGCCATTATAAACCGTGCCTGTAACGAATAATTCTGTTTTATTACTGTTGGTTGCAATGGCACCGACAATAATGTTTCCTGGTACAGGAAGGTTAAAGGTGTCCTGATACATTACCGTTCCGCTCCCATTGTATTGGGTAACCAGCAGATCATAATACCCAGCGCTTTCATTGTACACACTTCCAGCTGTAAATGCGCCCCCAAAGCGGTTAGGCGTGCTCAACACCCGGTCCAGCGATATCGCAGGCTGCTCCCCTTGGCTGGCCTGCCAGGTTTCCAGGTAGAAGGTGCTTTGTTGAGCTACTACCAAATTACAGAAAGAAAGAAAGAGCAATCGCGTCTGTGCGGGCGGTTTCAGGTTCAGGTTTACATTTTTCATAGGTAAAATATTTATCGGTTAATTAAGAAATACAGTGTTAGGTAGCCTGGTAAAGGGCAACAAGGAGACAGAACTCT
>NZ_JAVJSK010000077.1:0-4129 GCF_040219495.1 Phaeodactylibacter sp.
TGGAATTGAGGCTGCAGGCCATAGGTAATGATGCCGCCGTCGGGAAGGGGCGTCAGCTCTCTTATCCAGCCCATTTCCGGGTCTGTTTCTGAAAGCCATGAGCCAAGAGGGGCGCCATCGGTTATTCTTATTTTGTAAAAAACATTTATGGACTGGTCAAATAGTCTACAGCCCATTATTAGCATGGAATCTCCGACCGTGGCCGCATCACCACAAATTTCAGCCACACCTTCTTCTCCATAGTAGCGCATCCATTCCGTTTCACCGTCGTAGTTAATCCGCCGTACAAAGGGCTCTGCGTAGCCGTCCAGCCCTGTAGCGGTTCCGTACAGCAGATAGCCACCCTCTACCTCAATGGGCTCTACGGCTGAAAAAGAGGAATTAGAGGTGCTGTCCTCGTATTCATACCGGAAAGTTTCCTCCAGCTCACTATTAAGTTTGACCACAATTGCATTAGACCGGCTGGTAACGGCATTAAACAGGTACCCGCCGTCTGAAGTAGGGATAAGGCCACCGTAAAATTCACCATCTTTAAGCTGGTTAAGTATTGTATCAATGTATGATGTGTCGGTAAAAACTTGGTGCGTGGCCAGCGCCCCTTCAGGCGTGTACTTCCCGACCAATACCCCAAACTCTGGCCCCTCTCCAAAATTTACCTGGGCGGTGCCAAAACCCAGTATTTCGCCTTCAAGCCCTACCACAGCATCGTTGTAAAAGTTGAGGATATAGCCAAAGTCATCGACCCGGTTCAGGGGTTGCCCTATTGCTGTTGTGCAATAAATGAAGAAGGTACAGATAAGCCCTAAAATGCAGATATATCTATCCATAACAATATGGTTTTATAGAATGCATGTAGAAACGCTAAGTGGCTTTACAGATACACTTAAGCCTTTCACTGCATGCAAAGGAGTCGATTATTGAATGATGATTTTTTTCCAGAAAGGCGCTCTATTAGACGCAGGCTGTACCGCAAATAAGTAAATACCTGATGAGAGGGGTATATCCACTTCAGATAAACGCCCCTGAAGGCTATGCTCCAAAAGCCGCTGCCCCTGAAGGTTGTATACTCGTAAGTATCCTGCTTCCTGTCCGGCAGGGAGCATAATTTGTATAGTGCCTTGTGCCGGATTGGGGAAAATCCGGAATTCAGTTGCTTTGGTTACCTCTTTTCTAAGATTTTCTTCTTTTTGGGGGTGGCGTTCAGCCCGGAATGACTGTGCCCCGTTGCAGGGCTGTCCAATACCGGCCAGGGCTTTATTGCGGCGCAGCAAAGTTATGGAGAGCGCCCCTGCTTCATTGCATTCGGGCGTGAAGTCGAATAGACTTTCGATGGTTGCTTTAGGCAAGCTGTTGATGCTCCCCCCTTCTGCAAAATGCGGCCTTAGCAGCTCAAATAGCTTGCTGAGCGCTTCGTATTCTGATACTTGGAAGGCAGAAACGGCAAAATGGGCCGGTATACTCCCCCACTGCTGATCAAAGCCGCTCAGCTCTCCTTTGAAAAAGGCCTGCCTGGCCAACGCATAAGCTGCACTGTAGGTATCTGCCTGCCCCAGCCATCTGCCGATGGAATCAGGCAGGACTTGCAGGGTATCCTGTGCATAGTACCGGATGATAGTACCGGCAGCTTTGTCCTTTTGCCAGCGGAGTGCCTGCAACCGCTTTGTTATTTCCTCTAAATAGGCGGGGCTTCCCCCGTTGGCAAGCAGCGTTTTAAGGCTGTCTTGCAGGTGCCCCCGTTCCTGAAAACGTTCTTTGATAGCAATGGGTCCTTCTTTGCAAGGTGGAGGGCAGCTGGCAGCGGTACAATATTCCTCGGGTAAAATATCTATTAGCCCCTCAAGTTCTATACCAGTACTTGAGTTAGGAGCCTGATTGCTAAAGTTCCCATCATAGTAATACTGAAAAGAAATACCGCTCGTATTTTCTATCTCGGGGTCTGATGGAGGAGAAAATACATTGCCTGTTGGCAATATCTCATCTGCATTGGATAAATCAGCTTGGATATTTCTAATTGCCCCGCCAATTTTATAGTCAATCACCTCGTCTGAGAAGCCGCCACTTTGCAATCCAGGCAACTCAGGGTCATGATTATTGCAGACATAAAGCAGCCCATTGTCCATATCTCCGTTTTGCCCTTGAGCCTCATTGCCTATCAGCATGCCAAAGTAGGTATTATGCCCGATCAGGTTGCCAAGCCCCGCTCCGGTGCCATCGCAATAGGTGCCATGCGGTATATAAACGGCAGTATTAAAGTGCAAATTGGTGAAATCATTCTCTACTACTTCGAACCCATCTGACAGCCCACGTATATACACTCCATATACTTTTTTGAAGAACGGCGGGTGCGTTTCCAATGCATCATTGAAGGTGAAAGTGTTATCCTCAACGGTGAAGCCGGCAGTATGCTCCATGAACACCCCGTAAAGGGTATTCAGGAAATTGCACTGCCGCACAACAGGCGCGCCGTATTCGTACGACATATTATTAACCCATACCCCAGTGTTCAGCAGGGTGAAATTATTGGAGCGGCTCAGGAAACTGCTCTCTTCTGCATATATCCCCTCAGCGCGGGTCGGGCAGGACCCTGCCGGGCAGCTCCGTTCATCTTTGAAATCAGTGTAGGCCACCTGTAGCTGTTCCACATTCTTTAGGTAAATCAGTTTTGGGGAATTTGGTTCCCCCTGGTAATCATCCGTGATCAAAAAGTCAGCAAACATGACTTGGCCTTCTGCGGGCTGGGCGTTGTTGGACTGCAGCCAAAGCCCGGTTTCATTGTCCCGGAGTTTTCCGCCCCACACCTGAGCTTCCCCTCCGCCATCTACAAAGATGCCGCAGATGGCGTGCTCTACAACTGCTTGCTGCCCCTGGAGAATGACACGCCCGCCTGCTTCAACCACGATGCCGCCCCAGAGCTCACTGCAGGACTTAGTCAGTTTGGTTTGTATTCGAAGTGTGGCCCCATGCTGAACTCTAATGGTAGCGTCTGGGAGCATTTGCAATGGCTCTGTTAAGGTACAAGTCCCACTTTCCACGGTGAAGTTGCCGGTAAGGCCGGAGGGTACTTCGCCTGGGTATACCGATAGGTACTGAATGTCTTTTAGCAAGTTTACACTGCCGTTGGCTGGAGCATGCAGCTCCCGTAAATATTTCTTCATCCGGCCGGCCTGCTCGCCAAGGAACTCATTGCGGCAGGTCGCCGGAGTGATGTAGCTCATATAGTTTTCAATCAGGATTTCGGGGATCGCCTGGTCCGGTGCGTCACAGCCTGCACCTACGTTAACGGAGGAAGAGAAGGTATAATAAGGCGTATCATCAACAAAGTCCCCACAGCAGTAGGAAATGCCTACGGGCGGTTGGCAATTCTCAAGGTCTTCTACCCCGGGCGATTCTTCATCGCACTCCCAGGTAAGATTAGCAGCATGTGGGTGCAACAGCCCCAGGGCATGGCCGACCTCATGAGGAAGGGTGGTAGAGCTGGTGGCGAGCCCTTCTATGGTATCATATCCTTTTACCCATGCGTAATTATTCGGTATTAAATGAGCATCGCCCGTTATAGCAGGAGAATCAAGCGGCGGGAGCACATAAATATTGAGCGCATGATCAATCTCATCCTGTGGCTGATAAAACGCTCTTGACATTTTCAGAGATTGTTCAATGGAGACATCTGTGGGCAGGTCTGCTTCGGTAACCGTATTGTAATAAGCAGCCCCTTCACAATAACCTGCGCCGTAGGGCAGAAAGTATATACCATGCTCATTAAAAGCACCGTTTAAGTTGTCCAAACCGGCTTGTGCTTCCACTGCCGGGTCGTAGCCCATAACCGACCACCAATTGCCATCTGAGCTTTCGCCATCCATGAAATTAAAGATAACCCGGATCAGGTATTTCGTGTCGTCCTCAGGGTAAGGCCCGTTTAAACGGTGCTCAAATTGAAGATCCTCCTGTGCTTGCGCAGCCATCCCAATCAATAGCATAATGAAAAATAAATGTAACTATTTAGGTAGGGCTTCCTGCAGCAGCGTAGCTGCGAAGGAACGACTCGCCCCGCCAGGCGTTGAGCAGCTCGTCATAGGCAGACAAGCCGTGCTTTTTTGCCGTACTGCAAAAGCTTTTGATCCTTGCATAGTGC
>NZ_JAVJSK010000078.1:0-33980 GCF_040219495.1 Phaeodactylibacter sp.
TGAGCTTAGCGGGCTAAGTGAAGGTTTAATTTCGACGTCAGGTTCTTAAATCCTTGAAAATAAGGAAGCATCAACCCTTTTATTTTCTTTCATTCGGGATATTCGTTTTTTACCCAATGAAATTTCCCAACAAGCTCTAAATTAGGCCAGCACCGGGTCGCCTGCTTCGATTTTGGCGAAAGCCTGCTCGAAATCGCCCCGGATATCGTCAATGTGCTCAATGCCCACCGAAACGCGCAGCAGGTTGGGCAGTACGCCCGCAGCCAGTTGCGCTTTCTCGCTCAGCTGTTGGTGCGTCGTGGCAGAGGGCTGAATGATGAGCGTCTTGGCATCACCCACATTGGCCAGGTGGCTGACCAGCTTAAGGCTGTCCACAAACTTCGTTGCATTCTCCTTGCTGCCTTTGATGGTGAAGGACAGGACCCCGCCAAAGCCATGCTGCAGGTACTTCTTCGCATTTGCATGAGAAGGGCTGCTCTCCAGGCCAGCGTAGTTGACATGGTCTACCTTGGGGTGCTTTTCCAGCCATTGGGCCAGCTCCAGAGCGTTGTCTACCGTACGCTGTACGCGGAGGCTAAGCGTTTCCAGGCCTTGCAGGATGAGGAAAGCATTGAAAGGGCTTAGCGCCGGGCCGTAGTCACGCAGCCCTTCTACCCGCGCGCGGATAGCAAAAGCGATATTGCCAAAGGGCCCGTCGACACCAAATACATCTCCAAAAACGAGGCCCTGGTAGCCTTCACTGGGCTCAGAAAACTGTGGGTACTTACCGTTGCTCCAGTTGTAGTTGCCGCCGTCCACGATCACACCGCCAATGCTTGTGCCGTGCCCGCCAATCCACTTGGTCGCTGACTGCACCACGATGTTCGCCCCATGGTCAAGGGGGCGGAAGATATAACCGCAAGCGCCAAAGGTATTGTCCACCACGAGTGGGATGTCATACTTCTTCGCTACCGCCGCAATGCCCTCAAAGTCAGGTACATTGAAGCTCGGGTTGCCAATGGCCTCTACGTATAGCGCTTTGGTATTGTCATCGATCAGCTTTTCGTAAGCTTCCGGCGATTCGTCTGCCACAAAGCGGGCCTCAATTCCCAGGCGCTTGAAGTTGACCTTGAATTGATTGTAGGTGCCGCCGTAGAGGTTGGCGCTGGAAACGAGGTTGTCGCCGGTCTCCAGAATGTTGGACAAGGCGATGAACTGCGCAGCCTGCCCGGAGGCTACCGCAACCGCAGCTACGCCTCCTTCGAGGGCAGCGATGCGCTTCTCCATCACATCCACCGTGGGGTTCATAATGCGGGAATAGATATTGCCGAACTCCTTGAGCGCAAACAAGTTGGCTCCGTGCTCAGAGTCTTTAAACGTATAGGACGTGGTCTGATAAATCGGTACCGCGCGGGAGCGGGTGGTACCTTCTACTTCTTCCTGCCCAGCGTGAAGCTGAAGCGTTTCATAACGATAGTCTGACATGGCTAATGCAAATTTTTATAGCGTAATGGAATAGTTCGAAACCCAATAGATAAAGATAGCCCTGACTGCCGGGAGGGCAGTACAGCAATAGCGGTTCATCCTGTTCAGAGCGGCAGGATCAACAACAACACATACAACAGCGCATCATCGGACACACGGATGCAGGGTTCAGTACAGTAGCAGGTAGTAATGTGGAAATGCGAAATGAATTGGACATTGGATACTCTGATTTTATTTTTCCAATCGCTGCTCACAGCAGCATTTTTTGGCGGGAATTGGCACCTTTCACTTTCGTGCGGTTGCCAGGGTTTCACTGAGCCCGATCTCTACACCCTTCTTTATAAAATCGCTTCCAAACAGAGGGCTTGTCCTCTTAGAAGAGATTGTTAGGTACAAAACTATATAAAATTTTGGTACGATGCCAGTGTTTTTTGAAGCCCACCGTCTAATCAGCTCATTATCAG
This sequence comes from Phaeodactylibacter sp., assembly GCF_040219495.1. Classification (GTDB taxonomy): domain Bacteria; phylum Bacteroidota; class Bacteroidia; order Chitinophagales; family Saprospiraceae; genus Phaeodactylibacter. The sequence continues at coordinate 1,929 of NZ_JAVJSK010000078.1, forward strand.
CGATAAAAAATAAAATAAAGTCTATGGGTTTTGTGGGTTTTACTTTAGCGCTGATATATTTATATTTAGGGTTGGGTGTTGATGTCGTATAGGAGGGTGATCCGGCTGTCTGTAGGGTCTGTCATAAAAATAGGGCTGCAATAAAGGTTGAGAACTTAAAAAAATACTGGATGGGGGGCAACTTGCGCGAGCTGTCTTTGCATGGGTATTAATAACAGTTATCAATTAAGTTGATCTTTTACATCAATTTTCTTATTTTTAAGCCATGAAGGTGCTTCGAAAATCATCTGGACAGCTCATAGAGGTAAGAATAGAACCTATAGGAGAAAAAGATTGGAGAGATATCCAGAAAAACGATGCATTCCACTTTGACTGGAATCTCGAAAAGCGCCATGAAACCTATAAAATCAGACTGGATTCAGATGAAGAGATACTTGGTTTAATTTCATTTAAAGACATTCCGGGAGAGTTTAGAATCCACATTTGTTTGATTGAAGTGAACCGCAGAGACGTGGGAAGGAAGAAAAGATACGATTACCTGGCTGGTTGTCTGCTTGCCTTTGCTTGTGAACAGTCTTTCAAAAGGGATTATGAAGGATATGTTTCTTTGCGGTCAAAAACAGAGTTAATCGGACATTATGTGTCCAAATACGGCTTCCGGCAATTAGGAAAAAACTTGTTTGTTGAACTGGCAGACGCTGAGCGTTTAATTAATGAATATCTAAATAATGGAAGATAAACAAAAAGAATACTACAAAAGCCTGTATGAAAAGCTTTTAAGCGAGTATACCAGGGAAGAGCTGGTAGAAGCTTTTGTGTTTCCTTCTGATCTCAATGCTGAAGATGAAGAAGAAGCGGAACGGCAACTGAAAGAAGACAGGTTAAAGAGATTGGCAGACAGGACTCCTGAGGAACGTGTACTTTCGGGTATACTTCGGATAAAATACCAGATGAAGGAGTACATAGACCAAGCTCAGTTTGATCAAAGTAAAACGGTGGTCTATTTTTTAAACGAGTATTTGAAGGCAACAAACAAGAAACAAAAAGAATTGGCCGCAGATATAGGTCTGCATGTCGCCCGATTGAGTAGAATAATAAACGGAAAAGAACGATTGAGTTTACCAATTGCCTATCGCCTGGAAGCTCATTCCGGGGACCTGATACCTGCGATCATGTGGTGGAAAGTCGTTCAAAAAGAAGTGGAACAGGAAATCAGGACCGACGAAGAAAAAAGGAAAGAAGAGAAAAAAAAGGTGGTCAACGTGGGATATCAAAGGGCTTAAAATGCCCCCTTCACCACCGACCGGTAAACTTCCAACAATCGCTCCTCCTCCCGTTCCCAGGTCAATTCCACTGCAGCGGTCCTGCAGGTTTCCCGGAGCTGTTTGTACAAGGCCTCGTCCTGCAGCAGCCGGTTAAGGGTGGCAGCGAGTACATCAGGGGCCAGCTTGTCGAGCAGCAAAAAGCCAGGGTGTACCCTGTGCAACGCCTCATATTCCGGAAATGCCATGTGGATAGCGGGCACGCCTGCCTGTAGATAGTCAAAAGCTTTATTGGCGAGGGAGTAGTAGTAGCTCAGCCCCCGGTTTTCCAGTAGATTGAGCCCGATGTAGGCTTTGGGCGTGATGCCGCGCAGTTCCTCCGGTTGCAAATAGCCCAGAAAGCGCACCTTGTCCTCCAGCCCCAGTGCCTGCACCTGCTCTCTGAGCGCCTGCGAACGGTCGCCTTCTCCGGCCAGCCAGAGGACGGTATTGTCCACCTGTTGCATGGCAGCGATAGCGGTTTCCAGTCCCCGGCCTTCGTTCAGTGCACCCTGATAGAGGATGATGCGGGGATGCGGTTTAGGCGCGTCCGGGAATTCCGCCCGCGCGAAAGGCACATTGCGGACCACGGCAAAGGGCGTTCCATAGCGTTCCTCAAAAATACGGGCTAGCTCGGGCCCCACGGTGTAGGCATAGCGTAGGCGCGGGATAGTCAGGCGGGCCACAGCCGACCAAATCCGCTGCACCATCGGGCGGCCCACCACCTCGGGCACTTCCGTAAAGTATTCATGCGCATCGTACACACAGGGCTTGCCCTTCAGGCGGCACCAGAAAAAGGCCGGCAGGATGGTATCCAGGTCCACTGCGCACACTGCATCAAAGCCTTGCCGGGCCAGCCACCACCAAAGCCGGAGGTTGTACTCCAGGTAAAACAGCTTGCCGGCATCAAAACGGCACCGCAGCCGCACTTGCGCAAACGGGCGCTCCGTAAGCGGCACCGAGCCTGGCCGCTGCCGCCCCACAAGCGTCACTGCATACCCCGCCCGGCTCAGGCTCGTGCAGATCCGGATCATACGCTGATCGTAGGTCAGGTCGTTGGTGACGGTGCAAATCAGGCGTTCCAATGCAGTCGGTCTTCGGTTTGGTCAATAAAGCCTTCGTCCAGAAGGTATTCCAATGCTTTGAGCACCTGCTCCTCGCGCCGGGGCGGAAAGGACTCCATCAGGGCTTTCAGGCTCAGGGGCTCGCGCCTCAGCAGTTGCTCAATTTTGGTTTTGTACTTTTCGTAATCTTCGGTGCTGAGCTCGGCTTTGGTACGGCCGGTGCAGACATCGCAGATGCCACACTTCTCACTGTCGGTTTCCCCAAAGTAGGCGAGCAGTTGACGGGAGCGGCACACGGGCGTCTCGGCGTAGGTGATGGCCTGCTGAATGCGCTCGTACTGCCGGTTTTTTCGAAAATTATGCAGTTGATGATCAATGTGGAGGTTGTCGGCATCCACCCGCTCTTTCAGGAAGAGGACCTGCGGCATGTCCTTTTGCTCCTGATAGTCCACAACTTCATCCTGATGAAGCTTGCGGAGCATTTGCTGCAGCTGATCGCGGGTGATATTGAGAAAGTTGGCCAGCTGCCCCTCCCGCAGTTTGATGGGGTATTGAAAGGCACCCTGATAGGTACGTAGGATGACCTTCAGTAGCTTATCCAGCTTTGGGTGCCGCAGCTGATAGTCGTACAGGACCTCCTTACCTACGATGATTTGCAGGCGGGAAGGGATGAAGACCGCTTCCGTCAGGGCAATCCAGCCCGATTGCTCCAGGATGCGCAGGGCACTATAGGTGATGAAAATATTGAGCTGGAAATTCTGCGTGAAGGTCACGATATCAAAGTCGAAGCTCTCGCCCTCTCCGCTGCCCACCGCGAGTTGGAAATAGCTGCCAAGTGCCCGGTACACCCGCCGCACCTCCTCTAATGGCGGAAAGGCTTGTTCGAACTGCTTGAGCAGGCGCTGTCCGTCCTGCGTTTGGTAGAGGAGCACTGCGTATGCTTTTTCCCCGTCCCGCCCTGCCCGGCCTGCTTCCTGAAAGTAAGCTTCCAGGCTGTCCGGGAGTTCCAGGTGGGCAACCGCCCGCACATCCGGTTTGTCGATGCCCATGCCAAAGGCGTTGGTGCAGGCCATGACCCGGCACTTCCCGCTCATCCAGGCTTCCTGCTTTTGGCTCCGCTCCTCGCTTGATAGTCCGGCGTGGTAGTAGTCGGCTGAGATGCCGTGGCGGCGCAAGAGCATAGCGGCTTCCTTGGTCTTCCGGCGGTTGCGCACGTAGACGATGCCTGAGCCCTTTACCCGCTTGAAGATATCGATCAGCTTTTGGTCTTTGCCTTCTTCGTAGAGGATGGAGTAGGACAAATTGGAGCGGTTGAAGCTTTTTTGCAGCACGTTGGGCTCCGGGAATTCCAGCTTCTCCTGAATGTCGCGTACTACCTCCGGGGTAGCGGTGGCGGTGAGGGCCAGCACAGGCACTTTTTCCGGCAGCAATTCCCGGATACTGGCAATATCCAGGTAAGGCGGCCGGAAGTCGTACCCCCACTGCGAGATACAGTGCGCTTCATCCACCGCCAGGAGATTGACGGGCATACGGCTGATGCGCACCCGGGCGAGCTCGGTGGTCAGGCGTTCCGGGGAGAGGTAGAGGAACTTGGTCTTGCCGTAGACACAGTTGTCCAGGATCCGGTCGATATCGCTTTTGCGCATGCCTGAGTAGATGGCTTCCGCCAAAATGCCCCGCTTGCGCAGGTTTTCCACCTGATCTTTCATCAGCGCGATGAGGGGGGAGACCACAATGCAGATGCCTTCCCGTGCCAGCGCGGGCACCTGAAAGCAGATGGACTTGCCCCCACCGGTGGGTAGCAGGGCTAGCGTATCTTTCCCATCAAGGACCGACTGTATGATGTCTTCCTGCAGGGGGCGGAAGCTGTCGTACCCCCAGTATTGCTGCAATATCTCGATGGGTGCGGTACTCAATCGTGCGCTGTTTTGGTGTGGCGGGAAATTACGAACTCGCGGTGGATATACAAAGGGGATGTTCTCACCGGGTGCACTAATCTTGGGCCTTACCGAGGCTTTCACCCGGTGTGCTTTGCTTGGGCGAGTACCCCCGGCGAAAGTAGTGCGCCGGGGGACGTTCTCACCTGGTGCACTAATCCTTGGCGTTACCGAGGCATTCACCCGGTGAGTTTTGCTCGGGCGAGTACCCCCGGCGAAAGTAGTGCGCCGGGGGATGTTCTCACCGGGTGCACTAATCTTGGGCCTTACCGAGGCTTTCACCCGGTGTGCTTTGCTTGGGCGAGTACCCCCGGCGAAAGTAGTGCGCCGGGGGATGCCCTAACTGCAAAGTTTTATAACTGAGAAATTTCGTAATGCCTTTCAGCAGTATCATTGCTTCACAAACTTCGTCCGCCCTACCGCTCCGTCTTCAAAGATAACAGTGACTGCATATAATCCCTTCGAAAGCTCCCGCACAGATAGAGGTTGACCACCCTGCAGCACAGTCTCTGCAACCGCTCGCCCATCCAGGTTAAAAATGGCCACCCGGTCCACTGCCTGTCTGCCTCTGTGTAAAAAATGAACTTCATCGGTTGCCGGGTTGGGGAAACAAATGATCGCTTCCTCGGGTACCATTACCTCTTCGGAATGGGTCAGCATACAATCGCCTAACTGCCACTCCACCATTTCGTCCTGATGGAAGCAGTTCAATTCTACCCAGATGTCGAAGGAAAAGGTATATATAGGGTTCATTGGCGACGATGCACTCCCCACGCCTTCAATCCAGTAGGTGGTGCGGTTAGGGGATAGGGCATCTGCCATTTCCAGCCTTTTTCGCCTTTCCCCGGAAATAAGGGTCACCGAATCTATGGACAAGACCTCCAGTTCCACGCTGTTATTGGAATCGTCAATGAGGAACAGGTCGTCTACTTCCAGATTGAAGTCATAGATGGCAAATTCTTCTGAATTGTCATCCATTTTCATGAAAACAACACCGCCTTCCTCCCGGTAGTACGCTCCTACCTCAAAGACAGGTTCGGGATCATTGGTTCGCAGCTCATAGTAAACCGTTGCGTCGATGGTGAGGGTGTCTTCAAACCAGTAGCTTTTTGTATCGCAATCGATTTCCCCGTTAAAAAAAGAGACAGAGCAGTCATCAATAAACCATTTATTGGAGGGGCTGACGAATGCCTGCCCCATCACCTGATTAGGGGCGATAAGTACAAAAAGAAGCAGGGTCAATAGGGAATAGGCGTATTTTGTCTTTTTCATGCTCTATGTTTAATTGAAATGTTGGAGATGCGACAATATTAAGTTAGCTCATGCCGTGCAGGATTCCTAAATATGCCCTGCGGCAGAAGGTAAGGTAAACTGCAAAACGATTTTTTTAGTGTGCCAGCACCCAAACCTGTCGGTCTAGCATCTGGCAAGGTCTTGGATCAAGCTCCACACCAGCTGAGTATTGCTCTCGTCAGGGAGCTTTCCTCCCAGTCTTTACCGGAATCCGGCAGGTTCTTTCTATGTATAAGCTGGGGCAGAGCGCCCGGAAAGATCCTGGACTAAGCTCTACACCAACAAGACCTTGAAGAGCTCGGGCAGCGCACAAAGGAAGCACCTTGCTCAGCAGATTGCATTTGTCAGGTCAGAGCACCCCCGGCAAAGGAATTGTAGCGGGGGCGTTCTCACCGGGTGCACTACTCTTGGGCGTTGACGAGGCTTTCACCCGGTGCGCTCATGATTGTCTATGACTGATCTGCGTAATGGAATAAACAAGTACCCCCGGCGAAGGGACCGACTTCGTTGGAAAACTATGTCGGACAGTGCGTGCGCCGGGGGATATTTCAACCTACCGTAAGGTAACCATTTTTGGGTCGCTAAACGATGATTGGGCAGGTGAAGGATATAAAAGTAGCGTAAGTTATGTGAACTGGAATGATAGGTTGTGCTTTCTCCCGGGATTCGGTGGAGTTTTCCAGATGAAGCTGGGGCAGAGCTCCTGGAAAGGTCCTGGATTAAGCGCTACGCCAGCAAGCCCAGGTTTCTTGCCGGGTCCCGGTTTCTACCGGGATCCGGCAGGTTTTCCAAGGGGAAGCTGGGGCAGAGCTCATTGAAATGCCCAGGCTTAAGCCTACTCCAGCAAGGTCCGGGCTTCCTGTTGGGGTTCGGTTTTTACCGGGATCCGGCAGGTTTTCCATAACTTTTTGAGTAACCCGGCTTACGACCTGTCACCCCGGTAAACCAACGGATTCCCCGCCACATTCTCCCCCCGGGCGTGGTAGATACGGAACCCCTGATTCCGCTCCAACTGATCATCGAACTTCATGTCGAGGGCAAAGTAGCGCATGGTGTAGCCGGTGCGGCGCTTCGGGCTGTTATTGGGCCCTGCCCCGTGGATAATCCGGGCATCGTGGAGGGAACAGGTGCCGCGTTTGAGCTCAAACCAAACGGCGTCCTCCTCGTTGAAGCTGCCCTGCCGGATTTCCGTGCCGAAGGTGTTGGCAGCAGTGTCAACGGCTTCGTAGTCCGAAAAGCCGTGGGTGTGCGTACCTGGGATGACGCCCATGCAGCCATTCTCCAAGGTGGAATCATCAATAGCCAGCCATACGGTCACGATCTTGTCGAGGCGATCAAACTTGCCATTCCAGTAGGCACTGTCTTCGTGCCAGGGCGTACGGCGACCCTTGAAGGGGGCTTTGCAGATAAAATGGCTGGTAAACAGCCCGATATTGGGGCCAATGAGGTCTTCTACGAGATCCAGTACTTCCGGGGCAAGCAAAAAGTCGAAGAGCCGTTCGTCCCGGAAGTGGGGCGTATCCAGCTCGTCGGATAGTTTGTCGCCTTTCTGAGCGAGGTGTTCTTCGAAAATACCGGTGAGGGCATTAAGTTTTTCGGGGCTGAAAAGCTGCCGGTGGTGGAGGTGGTAGCCGTTGTCGTGGTAAGCGGCCCGCTCTTGTTCGGTGAGTACGTTGAGCATGGTGTTTTTTATGCAAAGATGGAGCTGTGAAGCCTTCGGCGCTACCACAATACTTCAAAAAGTAGTACTATATTGAACTCAAGGTTTATATTGTCCTTAGTATGCTTAATTTTGTATAGCTATGGGTGTGTATTTAGAAAAAGTACCGCTACAGGAAGGGGAAGTATGCGTCATGCGGGAGCTGCGGGTGCCCTATATGGATTACCCTTTCCATTGCCACCCGGAGTACGAGCTGATTTGGGTAAAACGCGGGCACGGCAAGCGGCTCGTAGGCGATCATATTGGCAGTTTCCGGGACGGAGACCTGGTGCTGATCGGGCCTCATCTCCCGCATCAGTGGCAAAATGCGGCGGTCTACAGAGCAGGGGAACGTACCACGCATGCCTTCGTACTCCATTTCCGGCTTAGCTACCTGCAGCGATTCCTGGACATCGAAGGGCATGAGCCGGTCCGGATGCTGCTCCGGGACGCAGAGCAGGGGGTGTTTTTTCCCGAAGGCTCTTCTGAAACCCTCGAATCTGCATTCAGGGCATTATCGCAGCCTCCAAGCCTGGACAAAACGCTGACCCTCCTGAAACTGCTGGCACGGCTGGCTCAAATGAGCGGGCGCACTCCTCTGGCCAGCACCGGCTATACCGCTGGCCTCAAACCCGCCGGAGCGGACAGCATCAACCTGGTCTTTCAGTATCTCATGGAAAATTATCAGGAAGAAGTATCGATCGAATCAGCAGCCGCACTGCTTTCCCTAAGCAAATCTGCTTTTTGCCATTACTTCAAAAAGAAAACGAGCAAGCGCTTTTCGGTATTCGTCAACGAATTGCGCATCGGCAGCGCCTGTCGGCAATTGATCGGCACAGACAAACGAATTGCCACCATAGCCTTTGAGAATGGCTTTAGGAATCTGTCCTATTTCAACCGGCAATTCAAAGCAGTCAAAGGGCTTTCGCCTTCTGCTTTCCGGGCGAAATACCGGGAGGCGATGAATTAACGGAGTCCCCAAAAAAAGACGAGCCTACCCAACGGGCAGGCTCCTCCGGGAAATCTCAAATCGTTAACTTTTAAATAATGGTTGACATCTGCTGATTGGCCTTGTCCTCCCGCACCAGGATTTCCTCCTCCGGGTCCGCCACGAGGTGGGCGATGAGGTCGCCAATCTTACTGCAACCATAAACAATATTCGGTTTAAGCTCGGGCGTGCCGATGCCTTTTTCCAATACGTACTGTACCGTGGTGCGGATACTCTTTGCAGCCTCGTTCATGCCGAGAGATTCTACCAGCATCGCAGCGGAAAGGATGGCCGCCATCGGATTGGCAATGTCCTGCCCCGCTGCCTGCGGGAAGGAACCGTGGATGGGCTCAAACATGGAAGTGTGCACGCCTACCGAAGCCGAGGGTAACAAGCCCATAGAACCTGCCAAAACGCTCGCCTCATCACTGAGGATGTCCCCAAACATATTGCTGGTCAGGATGACATCAAACTGACTGGGGTACTGAATCAGCTGCATGGCGGCATTGTCCACAAACATGAAGTCCAGCTCCACCTCCGGGTACTCAGGGGCAATCGCCTGTACCGCCCGCCGCCACAAGCGGGAGGTCTCGAGCACATTGGCCTTGTCCACTAGCGTGACTTTCCGGCGGCGCAGCATCGCCTGCTCAAAGGCCAGGCGGGTGATGCGGTCAATCTCGTCTACCTGATAGGAACAGGTGTCGTAGGCGGACTGCCCGTCCTCGGCAGTGTTTTTCTCTCCAAAGTAAATACCTCCTGTGAGCTCCCGGAAAATCACCATATCGGTACCCTTGATGCGGTCTTCCCGCAAAGGGGAGAGGTGCAGGAGCTTTTCATAGGTGGTGACCGGGCGGATATTGGCGTACAGCCCCAGCGACTTCCGCAGTTGGAGCAGCCCCTGTTCCGGGCGTACCTTGGCGGAAGGGTCATTATCATACTTGGGGTGGCCGATGGCGCCGAAGAACACGGCATCGGCATTGAGGCAGGCTTCCAGCGTCTCCTCCGGCAGCGGGCTGCCGTGGCGGTCGATGGCAATGGCCCCGACGTCGGCATGGCAGTATTCAAAATGCTGATCGAAACGCTCGGCTACCGCATCCATCACTTTGATGGCTTGTTCGGTGACCTCCGGGCCGATGCCGTCACCGGGCATGAGGGCGATTTTTGTTTTGGGTGTGTTGGATAAGTTCATGGTCTTTAACGATTTGAGTTAGTAGCTTATACGGCAGCAGCCTGTCGTTGTTGCTCGTAGGTTTCAATTTTGTCTTTAATGCTGAGCAGGAAGTCGATGTCGTCCTGCCCGTTCAGCAGGCAGTGCTTTTTGTAGGCATCGATTTCGAAACCGGTGGACTGTCCCGTTGCATCAATGGTAAACTTTTGCTGCTCCAGGTCGATGGTGAAGGTCGCCTGCGGGTCTTGCTCAATGGCAGAGAAGATATCGTGCAGGAAGTCTTCGCTCACCTGTACCGGCAGCAGGCCATTATTCAGTGCATTGCCCCGAAAAATATCCGCAAAAAAGCTGGAAACCACCGCCCGGAAACCGTAGTCGTACAATGCCCAGGCTGCATGTTCCCGGCTTGAGCCACAACCGAAGTTGCGCCCGGCCACCATGATTTTTCCATCGTAGGCGGGATTGTTGAGCACAAAATCAGGCTTGGGCGTGTCGTCGTTCTGATAGCGCCAGTCGCGGAAGAGATTATCGCCAAAGCCTTCCCGCGTGGTCGCCTTCAGAAAGCGGGCGGGAATGATCTGATCGGTATCCACCTCCTCAATGGGCAGGGGTACAGCGCTGCTATGTAAGGTTTGGAATTTTTCCATGTCTGTTTGGGTCTAATTCTGATTGAGCAATTCGCGGACATCCACCAGTTCGCCGTAAATGGCCGTAGCTGCCGCCATGAGCGGGCTGGCCAGAATGGTGCGGGCACCGGGCCCCTGCCGCCCTTCAAAGTTGCGGTTGGAGGTGGACACACAGTACTCGCCAGCAGGCACTTTATCCTCGTTCATGCCCAGGCAGGCCGAACAACCGGGCTCCCGGAAATCAAAACCGGCAGCGGTGAGGATGTCGTGTAGCCCTTCCGCTTTTGCCTGAGCTTCTACCTGTTTGGAACCGGGCACCACCATTACATTGACGTGGTCGGCCTTTTTCCTGCCTTTTACAAAAGCAGCCACCGCACGCAGGTCCTCAATCCGGGAATTGGTGCAGCTGCCGATGAAGACGTGGTTGATTTTCTGACCCTTCATGGCCTGCCCGCCTTGTAGGCCCATGTACTTAAGGGAGTTCTCAAAGGTGACGTTGCCGGCAGGCACTTCGGGTACCGCCTGACTGATGCCGATGCCCATGCCTGGGTTGGTACCGTAGGTGATCATGGGTTCGATATCTTCGGCCCGGAAATGGTATTCCTGATCAAAGGTCGCATCCTCATCCGTGTACAGTTGGGACCAACGCTCCACCGCCGCATCGAAATCAGCTCCCTTAGGCGCAAATTCCCGCCCTCTGATGTACTCGAAAGTGGTGTCGTCCGGCGCAATCATACCGCCCCGTGCGCCCATTTCTATGCTCATGTTGCAGATGGTCATGCGACCTTCCATGCTCAGCGCACTGATAGCCGAACCTGCGTATTCCACAAAGTGCCCGGTGCCGCCACTGGCCGTCAGTTGGGAGATGATGTAGAGGATAATGTCCTTGGCCGTCACGCCGGGCTGCAGCTCCCCGTCCACGGAGATGCGCATGCTTTTAGGCTTGCGCTGCAGGACGCACTGTGTTGCTAAAGTTTGCTCCACCTGGCTGGTACCGATCCCAAATGCGATACAGCCAAACGCCCCATGCGTGGAGGTGTGGCTGTCGCCGCAAACGATGGTCATGCCGGGTTGGGTAATACCCAGTTCAGGCCCGATGACGTGCACAATGCCCTGATAGGGGTGCCCCAGACCGTAGAGTTCCACGCCAAACTGTTCGCAGTTCTCCGTCAGTTTATCCACCTGAAAGCGGGACAGCTCCTCCCGGATGGGCAGGTGCTGATCTTTGGTGGGCACGTTGTGGTCTGCCGTAGCCACGGTTTGCTGTGGGCGGAAGACCGGAATGCCCCGTTTTTCCAAACCCGCAAACGCCTGCGGGCTCGTCACCTCGTGAATGAAGTGGCGGTCGATGTAGAGGACCTGTGTATCCTCGCCTACCTGAGAGACGAGGTGGTTATCCCAGATTTTATCGAATAAGGTTTTGCCCATTGGTTAAGCGGTTTGAGCTACGTGTTCTGTTTTTCTGACAATAATTTGCTCCAGCGCAGCGTCGTCCACTTCTTTCATAGTATCTGCCACGATCAGGAACTCGTCATAAACGATGTCCAATTCATCTTTGGTCAGGTTGTGGCCGATATTCTTGGCGCGATAGGCGATTGCCGCCCGGCCGGAGCGTGCCGTGAGCACAATTTTGGAATGATCAACGCCCACTTCCAGCGGGTCGATAATCTCGTAGGTATCCCGCCGCTTGATCACCCCATCCTGATGGATACCGGAAGAGTGGGCAAAGGCGTTGGCGCCAACGATGGCTTTATTGGGCTGTACGGGCATGCCCATACGCTCGCTCACGAGGCGGCTCGTGGAGTAGATGAGTTTGGAATTAATATTGCTGAAGTAAGGCAGGTCGGGGCGTTGCTTCAAAATCATCACGGTTTCTTCCAGTGAGGTATTGCCTGCCCGCTCGCCTATACCGTTGATGGTACATTCGATTTGGCGGGCCCCGTTTTGCACACCAGCAATGGAATTGGCTGTGGCCAGCCCCAGGTCATTGTGGCAGTGGGTGGACAGGATGGCCTTTTCGATACCCTTCACATTCTCGCGCAGGTAGCGGATTTTAGCGCCATACTCCTCCGGAAGGCAGTAGCCGGTGGTATCCGGGATGTTGAGGGTGGTAGCGCCAGCTTTGATGACGGCTTCCAGTACGCGAGCGAGGTATTCATTATCCGTACGGCCGGCATCTTCGGCGTAGAATTCTACATCCTCTACGAAAGACTTGGCATACTTTACCGCCGCTACTGCCCGCTCCAGGATTTTTTCCTGTGTGCTGCGCAGCTTGTGCTGAATGTGGGAGTCGGAAGTGCCAATACCGGTGTGGATACGGGGGTGTTTGGCGTACTGTAGCGCTTCGGCCGCTGTTTTGATGTCATTTTCCACTGCTCGTGATAAGCCGCAGACTGTAGGCTCCGTAACCGCCCGGCACACTTCCTGCACCGCCTGGAAATCACCAGGTGAGGAAACGGGGAAGCCGGCCTCTATAATGTCAACGCCCAGCTTTTCAAGCTGCCGGGCGATTTCCACCTTCTGGTCCATGTTGAGCTTACAGCCCGGTACCTGTTCTCCATCGCGGAGCGTTGTATCAAATATGAATACCTGGTTGTCAGTCATAATCCATTTTTTTGGTGCAAAAGTGTATTTTTGCTTACTTCGGTTTAATTTGGCACAGCCAAGCCCCATTGACCGATTGTTTTAGGCGAACGTCAAATATGGGGGCTTCCGTACGGCTCCTAAAACCAGAATCGCTTGCTACTACTACGCGGGAATGGATGGTTTTGGCTTTTAAGTATTTGATATATAGTGAATTAGACAAGAACAAATTACAATGCCCAAGCAGAAGACTGATGACCTGCTCGCTCTTATCAAATCCCTGACCCGTGCTGAAAAACGGCACTTTCGACTGTTTGTCCGCCGCAATCAGGCTTCGGATGATATTCTCTTCCTGAAGCTTTTCGACTTTATGGACAAGCATAAGGCTTACGATGAGTCGCAGATCCTGAAAAAGATACCGGCCATCAAAAAGCGGCAGTTGTCCAACCTCAAAGCCCACCTGTACAAGCAGTTGCTGGTCAGCCTGCGCCTGCTCAATGCCAACCACAACGAGGATATCCAACTGCGGGAAATGGTGGATTACTCGCGGGTGCTGTACGATAAAGGCCTCTACCGGCAGGCCCTCGATATGCTGACCAAAGCCAAAGAGCTGGCTTATGAAGCCAAGCTGATGACGCTGGCCATGGAAATTGTGGAGTTTGAAAAGCTGATCGAAGGGCAGTACATCACGCGCAGTATCGAAGGACGGGCGGAAGGCCTTACCGCTGAGGCTTTGCAATTGTCAGAAAGCCTCAACCATACCAATCAGTTTTCCAACCTTTCCCTACAGTTGTACGGGCTGTACCTGAAGGTGGGCTACGTGCGCAATGAAAAAGACTATTTCTACGTGCGGGAATTTTTTCAGTCCAACCTGCCCAAAGCCGATTATCAGGCGCTGGATTTCTTTGGAAAACTGTATTTCTGCCAGTCGCATGTGTGGTTTTACCACATGACGCAGGAGTTTGCGCTTTGCTACCGCTATGCACAGAAGTGGGTGGACCTCTTCGGGGAGCATGCCTCTTACCGGGAGACCTATGCGCCCCTTTATCTGAAAGGGCTGCACAATCTGCTCAATTCTCTTTTCAATACCTTACAGTATAAGCGGTTTGGAGAAGTACTCTTGCAGTTGCACGCTTTTAAAACGGACTATGGGCTGAGCCAGAGCAAAAATATCGAAGGGTTGTACTATTTGTACCATTACATCCACTCTATCAAGCAGCATTTCCTGACGGGCACCTTTACTCAAGGGCTCAACCTGGTACCTGACCTGATGAAGGCCATTGAGGAAGACCGCTACAACTGGGACGAACGCCGGGAGATGGTCTTCTATTACCGCATCGCCTGCCTGTACTTTGGCAGTGGCGACAACGATAAGACGATCGACTACCTCAACCTCATCATCAATCAAAAGAACCCGGACTACCGGGCGGATATACAGTGTTTTGCGCGTATTCTCAACCTCATCGCCCACTATGAGCTGGGCAATGCACAGCTCGTGGAGTATCAGGTGAAGTCGGTGTACCGCTTCCTGTCTAAAATGGAGGAGTTGCACGCGGTGCAAAAAGAGATTTTCCGTTTCATCCGCCGGGTGCCCCGCATTATGGAAGAAGACCTGAAGGCGGAGTTTAGCAACCTGCGGGACCGCCTCCTCAAACATGAGGCTGACCCTTATGAACGCCGCCCATTTCTGTACCTGGATATTATCTCATGGCTGGAGGCCAAGGTCTCGGGCCGTACGGTAGAATCGGTGGTGCAGGAAAAAGCGCAGGACCGCTATGATGTAGAACCCGAAGGATAAAATACCTACACGGGTTCTTCGCCGCTAAAATCGGTACGCGCCAGGTATATGATTACGATACCAGAAAGGATCATGATGAGCTTGATCAGAAAGCCGGTCAGCGCCCCCCAGGCATCGATCCAAACCAAAAAAGAGAGCTTGGCGCCTACAAGGCTCAGAATGATCGAAGAAAAGCCAAGCCCGGCAATAATGAACCCAACCAATGTGTAAATTGCCTTGTTCTTATTCATGTTTTTAGTGCTTATATTAGCGTTAACGTTTTTGGATCAGAACAGTTTTCGAGGTGCAAACATAGCATCTCTTAGCGCACACCCTAACCAAAACCTGTCCATGGTCAAAATTATAGAATGCCCCCGGGATGCTATGCAGGGCATCAAGCCTTTTATTCCTACCGAAACCAAAGCAGCGTACCTCAATCAACTGCTGCAAGTGGGGTTTGATACCCTGGACTTCGGCAGTTTTGTATCGCCCAAAGCCATTCCCCAAATGCGGGATACGGCGGAGGTGCTCGGTCAGCTCGACCTCTCAAAGACGAAGACAAAACTCCTGGCTATCGTGGCCAACCGCCGGGGCGCGAATGATGCTGCCCAATTTGAACAAATCGATTACCTGGGCTATCCGTTCTCCATCTCAGAAACCTTTCAGCTTCGAAATACCAACGCCACTATAGAAGAGTCTATCGAGCGGGTGGCACAAATCCAGGACATCTGCATGGCCAGCAGTAAGGAGCTTGTGGTCTACATTTCCATGGGCTTCGGCAATCCCTACGGTGACCCCTGGAATGTGGAGATTGTCGAGCAGTGGACCAACCGCCTTGTGGATATGGGCATCCGCATTTTGCAGCTTTCGGATACCATTGGCGTGGCCAGCCCGGAGAGTATCCGTTACCTGTTCAGCAATATTACGCCCCATTACCCGGATATTGAATTCGGGGCGCATTTCCACACCACTCCCACGGCCTGGAAAGAGAAAGTCGCCACCGCCTACGAGCACGGCTGCCGGCGTTTTGACGGTGCCATTCGCGGTTACGGGGGCTGCCCTATGGCCAAGGATGACCTGACGGGGAATATGCCTACCGAAAACATGGTGTACTACTTCCGCGATATTGGCGCGGATACAGGGGTGGATATTGACCGTTTCGGGAAGTCGGTGGAAATGGCGGGGGAGGTTTTTCCGCTTTAGAAGATCAACAGGCGCAAGTCAAACTCAAAGTCCGGCAGAATAGGTGAGGCATCTATAGTTTGATCAAATCCATCAATAACAAGAGGCGTTCTTTCTGGGCTGTAAACGACCACCTGCTGTGCCTGAGGGTCGATTAGCCAGGCGAGTTGTACGCCGTTGGCGATCCAGGTTTCCTGCATTTTTCGCTCCAAAGCAGAACGGGCATCGGTTTTAGACCGGATTTCAATAACAAAAGCGGGGACTATCGGTGGGAAAGTTTGCCGTTGTGCCTGTGTCAGCTGGCTGATTTTTTCATTTGATACCCATGAGGCATCTGCTGCCCGGGTGGAGCCATCGGGCAACTGGAATCCGGTTGAAGGACTGAACGCTTTACCGTTGTGGGTGCGCAGGCAATAATTGCGCAGTTCTCCAAACACTTCACCTTCGTAATAGCCCGATTCTAAGTTCACAGGAGGAATAATCCAGACTTTCCCATCCGCAGAGCGCTCCGCACGAATATCCGGGTTGGCTGCACAGAAATGCTCGAAATCGGTAACGGACAGGGGTTCCGTCAGACTGATTTGCAGCCCTTCCTGTTCGGGGAGGGATAAGGTGATATCCCTGGTGAGCGTCATAGATGAATCATTAATTGATCTGGACTCTTAAGTTAGAAAATCTGCCTGGTATCTGCAACAAAGAATTGCCGGGTAAGCCTTTTAAAATTACCCGGCAATTAAAACCTCACTCCCCAATTAGTTCATACAACGCCTCCAGCTTCGGCGTCAGGATGATTTCCGTGCGCCGGTTTTGGGCTTTGCCTTTGGCGGTGTCGTTGGAGGCAACGGGGTAGAACTCCCCACGCCCGGCGGCGGTGATGCGCGCGGGGTCCAGTCCATCGGCCGTGAGTACTTTGACGACTGAAGTGGCCCGGCCCACGCTCAGGTCCCAATTGAAGGCGGCGTCTCCATCGGTATCCGTATGCCCCTCAACGGTGATGGCGATGTCGGGGTTGCCCTTAAGGACTTCGGCTACCTTCTGAATCGCGTCTTTGCCGGCGCGGTTGATGGTTTTACTACCGGAAGGGAAAAGCAGGTTTTGGCTGAGGGAGACATACACCTTGCCATTTTGCTCCCGCACGGTCAGGTCGGTATCCGAAAAGCCAAGGAGGGCCTGATTGATGCGCTCGCGCAGGGCTTTCAGCTTTTCGTCTTTTTCGGTAATAGCCGATTCGAGCTCATTGACGCGGGCTTCGCGTTCCACCAGGCTTTTGCGGAGGGCCTCCGTTTCGGTTTCCCGCTGCTTGATTTCGGATTCCAGTTCCCGCAGTTGGCGTTCCCGCCGGTCGAGTTCCTGTTCTTTGAGCGTCAGCTGCGCCATCAGGTTCTGGCGTTCGTCAGAGGAGGATTCCAGCATTTTTTCATTCTGCTCCAGCATGCGGTCGTAGCGTTTGAGCAGGTCTTCATTGGCTTTGTCAAGCTGATTGTAGCGGTTTTGGAGGGTACGGAGGTCCTGACGGGTTTCGGCCACGTCCTTCTCCAGGTTGGTTTTTTGCTCCCGCAGGGTTTTGTTTTGAGACTGAGCGGTTTCCAGCTGCTGTTCGAGATCGTTGTAGTTGGTCTGTAGTTTGTCGCGGTCGGCCAGGGCTGCTTCGTATTTTTGATAGCCCACACAGCTGCTCAGGGACAGCGCCAGTATAAAAACGGGTAATAGGTAGCGTAGCATCGTTGTTGTTTTTTAAGGACTGTGAAAAGAAAAGCCTTCTTACCTATAAAGCAGGCAAGAAGGCTTATGTTGTATCCGCTGCAGCAAAATCGTGAGCTGCAAGCGTTACGATAACGGATTCATGATTACATCATGCCCGGCATTCCACCTGGCATTCCGCCTGGCATTCCACCACCTGCAGATTCCGGCTCCGGCTTGTCGCTGATCACGCACTCGGTAGTCAACAGCATGCCTGAGATGGACGCTGCGTTCTCCAAGGCAATACGAGTTACCTTCGTTGGATCGATTACGCCAGCCTGCTTCAGGTCCTCGAACACATTTGTGCGAGCATTATAACCGAAGCTGCCTTTGCCTTCCTTCACACGCTGGAAGATGACAGATCCTTCCACACCTGCATTATCTGCTATGATGCGCAGTGGTGCTTCCAGTGCTTTGCGAACGATTTGAATGCCAATGGTCTCGTCTTCGTTCTTACCTTTCATATTTTCAATGGCAGCGATAGCACGTACCAATGCCACACCACCACCGGCAACGATGCCTTCTTCTACTGCGGCGCGGGTCGCGTGCAGCGCATCATCAACGCGGTCTTTTTTCTCCTTCATTTCTACTTCGGTCGCTGCACCAACGTACAGTACGGCTACACCGCCTGACAGTTTGGCAAGGCGCTCCTGTAGCTTCTCCCGGTCATAGTCAGAAGTGGTAGCTTCGATCTGCTGCTTGATCTGATTGATGCGGGCCTCGATCTGGCTCTCATCACCGCTGCCATTCACGACAGTAGTGTTGTCTTTGTCAACAACAATCTTCTCAGCAGAGCCAAGGTGCTCCATACCTGCATTCTCAAGCTTGTAGCCTTTTTCTTCGCTGATAACCGTACCGCCGGTCAGGACAGCGATGTCTTCCAGCATGGCTTTGCGGCGATCACCGAAACCAGGTGCTTTTACAGCAACCACTTTCAACTGCGCGCGCAGGCGGTTCACTACTAGTACGCCCAGTGCCTGGCTCTCAATGTCCTCTGCAATGATCAGCAGCGGGCGGCCAGCCTGCACCACTTGCTCCAGGATAGGCACGATGTCCTGCATGTTGGAGATCTTCTTGTCGTGGATCAGGATGTAAGGATTTTCGTACTCGGTAGTCATGTTCTCCGTATCGGTTACGAAGTAAGGAGAGAGGTAACCACGGTCGAACTGCATGCCCAGCACTTCGTCTACGTAGGTGTCGGTACCCTTAGCTTCCTCAACAGTGATTACACCGTCCTTGGAAACGCGCTTCATCGCATCAGCGATCAGCGTACCGATTTCTTCGTCGTTGTTCGCAGAGATAGAACCGACCTGCTTTACTTTCTCGAAGTCGTCGCCTACTACTTCAGACTGCTCCTTCAGGTTCGCGATTACCGCTTTGGTTGCGGCTTCGATACCACGCTTGAGGTCCATTGGATTGGCACCAGCGGTGACGTTCTTCAAGCCAGCGGTTATCATGGCTTGCGCCAGGATGGTCGCTGTAGTCGTACCGTCACCTGCAATGTCTGCGGTTTTTGATGCCACTTCCTTAACCATCTGTGCGCCCATGTTTTCCACGGCGTCTTCCAGTTCGATTTCTTTAGCCACCGTAACACCGTCCTTAGTAATCTGTGGTGCGCCGAAGCTCTTTTGGATAACCACATTGCGACCTTTAGGGCCGAGGGTTACTTTTACTGCATTGGCCAGAGCGTCTACGCCTTTGCGCAGTCCTTCCCGGGCATTTCTATCGAAGCTAATTTCTTTAGCCATATTAAGCTTGATTTTTTTTGTTAAAAAAGGTTAGGATAAAGGAGGAAAGGCTTATTCGCTGCCTTCCAGGATGACAAGGATATCGTCTTCGCGCATGATCAGGTAATCCTGACTCTGATACTGCAGCTCCTGTCCAGCGTACTTTCCATATAATACAATATCGCCGGCTTTCACAGTCATTGCGTTGCCGTCCTTACCGGGGCCTACTGCAACAACTTCACCACGCTGTGGCTTTTCCTTAGCCGTATCGGGAATAATGATGCCACCCTGCGTCTTTTCTTCTGCCTGGGCGGGCTTGACCACAACTCTGTCATTGATGGGCTTCATAATCTTTAGAATCCGTTTTGTTAAACAATGGTATACTGAGCCCAAAAGGCTCATTTGTATACTATCACAGGACGTGCCAAAACGGTTTTCCTGACATTATTGCAGAATATGGCAGGGTGTGGCAGGTCTTTTGGCGGGCATAGGAGCAGAATTGGCAGTTTTAGTTGGCATGGCGGGGGGAGAGAAGCATTTGGAATCAATCGAGCGGTTACCAGGGCAAAAGTTGACAAAAGTTACTGTTAAAAAGGGGATTTCTGCTTCGGCAATGTTCTGGCATTTGCTAACTTTATAGTGCTGTTAAAGCAGTGTGCTCTTTTGAAATCTATTTACCTAATTCCATACCTCGGAAGGCACTTTCGAAGTATGCATAAATTCAAACGCCATGAAGAAATGCTCTCTTCTCTTCTCTAGTGTTATGATATTCGCTCAGAATTGTACCGACCAGGTTGTCGTTATGGTGGAAAGTATAGTTGAAAAACTACGTAAAGTAGGTCAACTCCGCGTATTTAACGCTGCGGGGCAGTTGATCCATCAGCAGCAGCTTCAGCCTTTAGTAGAGCATCAGATCATAGCCCGCAATTGGCAGCCCGGCATCTATTTCTACCGGGTGGAGACTCCTTCTGCTACGACTACAGGCAAGTTAATTCGCAAATAGCTTAGCCTTTAAAGAATTTCTTGAGTTCAGCTTTCCGTTTCGGAAGGCTGAACTTTTTTACTATTCCCAAATCCTGATCCCATGACTTATCTTAGACTGCTATCGCTGTCAAGCTTGTTGCTCTTTTCACTTTCAGTTACAGCTCAGGAGCTATATTTTTACGCACCGCCCGGTAATAATCCGCATAATGGTCATATCGGCATTATTGATTTATCAACTTGTGATACTGTGCATGTGGTAGAGCCAGAGCGAAGAATTGGTAGTTGTGCCTTTGATAGAGATTCAAATTTATATACAGTGAGGGCGGATACTATATTTAGAGTCATCCTGGAAACTGGGATATTGAGTTATGTTGCAGATTTTGGCATTGTTTTAGAACCTGACCAATCTGGTCCAGGAATCGCTGGGCTTGAAATTATTAACCAAACTTTATTTGCGATATTTTCCATACCTGGTACTGCATTAGGAAAATATAACTTGATCACTGGAGAAAAAGAAATTTTGAACCAAAGTTTCGATTCAGTAAATACCCCAATGATGGGGGCATCGGCTCTTACTGTAATAAATGGGCAGTTGATTGCCAGTACCTGGGCAGATGGGTTCTATCAGGTAGATACTAATGACTTGTCCAATAGTCAATTGCTTCTGTCCCATCCTCCATTTGAACCTCTCTCAAATGGGCTAGGTACAGTGCCAACAGGCTGTCAAAATAATCGGATTTTTGTAACTGATGCTTTTTTCCCCCTCTTGCCTCAAAATGAAGATAACATATTTGAAGTCAGCTTTGAAAACCAGACTCTAGATTTAGTTTGTGGCTTAAGCTTCACAATTGCGAGCCTCTGGACTTACGAAGAATCCCTCCCCCCGCCCTGCGCGCTGGAAGTTAACCCAATAGGCGGTGCATCCCCAGGTAGCGCCTATCAGGCCGACACGGCTTGTACGGGTGCCCCACAGCCCATCCTGCCGCCAAGCCTGGAGCTGCTCTCCGAGATTGGGTTTATAGATTCTATCTGGGTTACGCTGTCGGGCCCTGGTGGCATGTATGAGCAACTGGCAAGTACTGGCAGCGATAGCATTGTAGTGCTTGGCAGTGGCGGTGCCCAGCTGCGCTTCCTGCCCCAACAGGGCCGGCCTTCATTGCCTGCCTGGGAGGCAGTGCTGGGTGCAGCCCAGTACACCTACGGAGGCCCCGGCCTTCCACCGGAGGGCACCCGGGAAATCAGAGTGGTTGCTTATGCGGCGGGCAATGTGAGCGATACTGCCCTGGCGTACCTGCCCATTTACCCTTATCCGCCATCAGCGGGAGAAGATGCAACGGTGGCCCTCTGTCCGGGCAGTGCCCCGGTAGACTTATTTGCTCAGCTCGGCGGCAGCCCAGCTCCCGGTGGGCAATGGCAGCCCGGCAGTGGTAGTTTCGATCCGGTAGTAGATGCGCCGGGCACTTATTTTTACATTCAGTCTGGTGCGCCTGGCTGCCCCAGTGATACCGCTGTGGCTACGGTCAGCCTGCTTCCCTCTCCGGTGTTCAGCCTTGGGGCAGACACGATTTTATGTCAAGGCGATACCTTACTGCTGGAAGCCCAGGCGGGCCTGCAGGTGGAACAGTGGCAGGATGGCAGCACCGGCTTATCCTTCACGGTGGCACAGCCGGGGGATTATGCCCTGCAAGCCAGCAACAGCGAAGGCTGCACCGGTTCGGATACGATAACAATCGCTTATTCGGATTTCTCGGGCTTGCTGCTCGAAACTACGGATGTTGTCTGCTTTGGGGACAGCACCGGTGTGTTGGAGTCGGTGCCCTCCGGCGGCATGCCACCGTATGCGTACAACTGGCAGCCTGTTGGGTTGGGTGCAATAGTTACCGGGCTGCCTGCGGGCACTTACAGCGTTACGGCCACAGATGCGGCAGGCTGTGCGTCCTCTTCGGCAGCTATCATTGAGCAGCCTGAGGCGCCGATAGCAGTAACCGACACTCTGCGCCGCTGCGCCGGGGAGCCTTTCTTTTGGGAAGGGGAGCCGGTCCTTTCGGATACCTTGCTGCAAGGGGTTTACAGTAGTGTTGCGGGCTGTGATTCGCTGTATAAGTTGCACCTGTACTTTTCAGATACAGTCCGGAGCAGTTTGCAGGCTGCTATTTGTACGGGGGATGCGTTTAGCTGGGAAGGACAAATGTGGGAGCAGGATACAAGCGTTTGTATGACTTACAACACAGTTGCGGGCTGTGATTCTCTTACCTGTCTTGAACTGGTTGTTGCGCCACCTGTAGTGGTCAGCGCAGGTGCAGATCAGGAAGTGTTGCCGGGGCAGCCGGTCATGCTGTCGGGCAGCAGCAGCGCAGCAATGGTGCAATGGCTCCCCGAAGAGGGGCTAAGCTGCCCAACTTGTTTGTCTACGAACGTAGAGCTGACGGCTACTCAAGTGTACCAGCTGTTAGCCACAGATAGCCTGGGCTGCACGGCAATGGATGAGGTACAAGTTACCGTCCTGCCCGCTTCCGCTTACTACCTGCCCAATGCTTTTTCACCTAATGGGGACGGCCGCAACGACACCTTTGGCCCGCTGCCTGCGCGCCCGGGCATTGAGGCGGCACAGTTTCGGGTATTTGGCCGCTGGGGCAGTCTGGTTTTTGAGCGCAGCAATCTGCCTTTGGAAGACGGGCGCCTCTCTTGGGACGGGCAGGTCAGGGGCGAAAGCGCCCCGGCTGGTGTTTACGTTTGGATGCTAGAGGTAAGGCTGCCAGATGGCAGGGTGGAGCAAGTGCAGGGAGAGGTGCTGTTGCTGCGGTAGAGAGCGCTTGATACGAAAGTTAGTAAAAAATTAGGGCAAACGCATCAAAATGAGAACATGCCACGGAACACGTAACGGAACACGTTAAATTGGGTGGCGGCTGCCGAAATTGCATGTTCGAGGGACGAGTTTGCAATTTCTAGCCTTTTTCTTCACTTTTTTGGCAATGAAAAAAGTGAAAGCCCAGCCGGCTCGAGGCGAGCAATAAGCTAAACCTTACTCCTTCTAAACTGGAATCGCCCATTTTTGCGGAAGCTACGTTTGGTGCGTTCGCCCTGATAAAAATAGAAACCCGGATTGCCTTCCTAATCGAAAGTAATCCGGGTTTTATTCAATCTGTAGCTATGCTTACACCTGAGCCTCTCGCACCTGAGCCTCCAGCTCCGGCAGCACGCTCATATCCTCAATGGTAGAGGGGGGATTATACGGCTTGCCATCCACAATATGGCGCATAATCCGACGCAGGATTTTGCCCGAGCGGGTCTTGGGCAGGCGCTGTACCACGGTGGCTTTTTTGAAGGAAGCGACCGGGCCGACTTGATCACGCACCATCTTAATCAGTTCCTGTTCCAGTTCAGCATCCGAAATATCAGCTCCGGCTTTGAGCACGACAAAACCGACCGGAATTTGCCCCTTGAGGTCATCATGCACCCCAATGACGGCGCACTCGGCAACCAAGGGATGAGCCGCTACCACCTCCTCCATCTCGGCAGTAGACAAACGGTGCCCGGCCACGTTGATGATGTCATCAATGCGCCCGGTAATGAAAACATAGCCGTCTTCATCAATAAACCCGCCGTCACCGGTGAAGTAGTAGCCGGGGTAGGGGCTGAGGTAAGAACTGATAAAGCGGGCAGTATCCTGCCAGAGGTTGGGCAAAGTGCCGGGCGCTAAGGGCAAGCGGATCACGACAGCGCCCTCTGTATTCGGCGGTACCGGTTCTCCATCGGGGCCAACGACCTTCAGATCGTACCCACAAACTGGCTTGCCTGCTGAGCCCGGCTTGACGGGCAAGAGTTCCACACCTGCCATATTGGCGAGCATGGGCCAGCCGGATTCGGTCTGCCACCAGTGGTCAATGACGGGCACCTGCAGGACATCCTGGCACCATTCCAAGGTAGACACGTCGCAGCGCTCGCCTGCCAGGAATAGGTAGCGGAGTTTGCTCGTGTCATACTGTGCTTTGAGCTTCGCTTCGGAGTCTTCTTTTTTGATGGCCCGGAAAGCGGTGGGCGCGGTGAAAAACACACTTACGCCATATTCTTCAAGTACCCTCCAGAAAGCGCCGGCATCGGGCGTGCGTACGGGCTTGCCTTCGTACAATACCGTGGTACAACCGTGGATGAGCGGCGCATACACAATGTAGGAATGGCCGACCACCCAGCCAACATCAGAAGCGGCCCAGTAGACCTCACCGGGCTCTACGCCGTAGATGTACTTCATGCTGAACTTCATAGCCACGGCATGACCGCCGTTGTCGCGTACAATGCCCTTAGGCTTGCCAGTGGTACCGGAGGTGTACAAGATGTACAGCGGGTCCGTGCTCTCCACCGGGACACAGTCAGCGGGTTCGGCATCTGCCAGCAGCACATTCCAGTCAAAATCACGCCCTTTTTTGAGCGGAGCCTGCAGGATATCCCGCTGATAGACAATCACCCCCTGCACCTGATGCTCGGCTTCGTCCAGTGCCGGATTGACAATTTTCATATAGTCGATCACCCGGTTGATTTCCTTGCCCGCGCTGGCGGCCAACAAGAGCTTAGGTTTAGCGTCATTAATGCGGATCGCCAGTTCATGAGCCGCAAAGCCCCCGAAGACCACCGAGTGGATAGCGCCCAGCCTCGCACAGGCAAGCATGGCTACTACGGTCTGCGGGATCATGGGCATGTAGATAATGACTGTATCGCCTTTCTCTACCCCCTGTGCTTTGAGCACGCCGGCAAATCTGGCCACGCGGTCCAGCAACTGCGCATAGGTGATGGTTTCTTTGGTATCCGTTACCGGGGAGTCATAAAAAATGGCAGGCTGATCGCCCCGTCCATTGGCTACATGGTAGTCGAGCGCCAGGTGGGAAGTGTTCAGTTTGCCGCCTTTGTACCAGCGGTACAGGCTGTTTTCGTCCTTGAAGGAAATACCGGATGGCTTTTCAAACCAGTCGATGGCTTCGGCTTGTGCCTTCCAGAAAGCGGTGGGGGCCGCCATGCTATTGTTGTAGAATTCCTGATACGTCATAATGGTTTTGTTTGCAGGGCGGGCATTGATTGGTGTGCACAGGCACCGTCAGGGTGCGTAGGATTTGTGGACAATGTTGCCGTTCTTTATGGTTGTTGAGGGCGTAAAGTGAAGCGTTTGGGGGAGTCGTAAAATGACAAAGGTCAGCAATTGAAAAAGTGGCGGGTTGCTCCACCGGAGCAATACCCGCCAGCCTGTTGACTTATGTCATGCACCTTTCCAATCCACTACTTTACTAAGGCGGTGTCTTTGATTTCGTCGACTACCTCCGGGTTGAGGAGAGTAGAGGTATCGCCCAGGTTGGACGTGTCCCCACTGGCGACCTTGCGCAGGATACGGCGCATGATCTTACCCGAGCGGGTCTTCGGTAAACCGGAAACGATCTGAATCTTATCTGGCTTGGCAATAGGGCCGATTTCTCTGACCACCACCTGAATCAGCTCCTTGCGGAAAGCATCTTCATCTTCGATATCGCCAGAGATGATCACATAAGCGTAGATACCCTGTCCTTTAATATCGTGTGGATAGCCCACTACAGCAGATTCTACCACCAGAGCATGCTCATTAATGGCGTTTTCCACTTCTGCCGTGCCCATACGGTGGCCGGAAACATTGATCACATCATCCACCCGGCCAATGATGCGGTACATGCCGTCTTTATCGCGCCGTGCACCATCACCGGTGAAGTAGAGGTTCTCAAAGGCGGAGAAGTAAGTCTGCCGGCAGCGCTCATGATCGCCGTAGGTGGTCCGTAGGATAGAAGGCCAGGGGTATTTAATACAAAGCAATCCTTCGATGTCGTTACCTTCCAGCTCATTGCCATCAGCATCCATCAGACAGGGCTGAATGCCCGGTAGCGGGTAACCGGCGTGGGCCGGCTTCATCGGGCTATGCTCGCCCAGTCCACCGATCATAATGCCGCCGGTCTCGGTCTGCCACCAGGTATCCACAATCGGGCAGTTTTTCTTGCCCACCATTTCATGGTACCATTCCCAGGCTTCCTCGTTAATAGGCTCGCCCACGCTGCCCAGTACTTTGAGGGAGCTGAGGTCGTACTTCGTCACGTGGTCATTGCCCTGTGCCATAAGTGCACGAATGGCGGTCGGAGCCGTATAGAATTGGTTGACTTTTAATTTTTCGCAGGTCTGCCAGAAGCGGCCGGCATCCGGATAGGTGGGCACGCCTTCAAACATAACCGTTGTCGCACCTGCCAGCAGAGGGCCGTACACGATGTAAGAGTGGCCGGTAATCCAGCCGATATCGGCTGTACACCAGTAAATGTCGCCATCCTGGTATTGGAATACATTCTCAAAGGAGTATTTGGTATACACCATGTAGCCGCCGCAGGTATGCACTACGCCCTTTGGTTTGCCGGTAGAACCGGAGGTGTAGAGGATAAAGAGCATATCTTCGGAGTCCATTTCCTCTGCCTCGCAGGTGGCGCTTTGCCCATCGACTTCATCGTGCCACCACTTGTCGCGGCCGCTTACCATAGTCACTTCCCCACCGGTATTTTTATGGACCAGAACGGTCTCAATGCTGTCGCAATCCATCGCCAGGGCATCGTCTACAACTTTCTTTACGGGGATGCTCTTCGCACCCCGGTTGTTGTAGTCGGAGCAAATAACGGCTTTGCAGGTCGCGTCTTTGATACGGTCGGCCAGTGCCTGAGCGGAAAAGCCCGCAAAGACAACGGAGTGGATGGCACCGATGCGGGCGCAAGCCAGCACGGCAATCGCCAGTTCGGGCACCATCGGCATGTAGAAGCACACCCGGTCGCCTTTGCCAATGCCATTCGCTTTGAGGGCATTCGCTACCTTGCATACTTCGGCGTGGAGCTCTTTGTAAGTATAGGTGATGTTCTCGGCGTCGGCATCGTTGGGTTCAAACAGGATCGCAACCTGATCACCCCGGGTTTCCAGGTGGCGGTCCAGGCAGTTTTCCGTGATATTTAGCTTACCACCGACAAACCAGTTGACGTTAGGCTCGGTGAAGTTCCAGTCCAGCACCTTCTCCCATGGCTTGCGCCAGGTGAAAGTCGAGGCTTGTTCTGCCCAGAATCCCTCCGGGTCTTCCACGCTACGCTTGTAGACTGCTTTGTATTCGTCGAAGGATTTAATTTGCTGTGTCATAAGTCTTGTTTTTAGGCAAGCCTTTTTACTTGGTCAGGCAACAAAGGCTTAATGTATAAAACATATAGATATTTAGATGTTTATATCTGTAAAGTAAAAAAATAGAATTCGGTTATCCAAATTCTACGACCTCATTTATTGTATTGATGAGCTCTTTATTGTCGAAAGGTTTGGTCAGATAGACTTCACCCCCGGTAGCATAGCCTTGAAAGCGGTCTGCGGGAGTGCCTTTAGCGGTGAGGAATATGATGCGGGTATCCTGATGCTCGGGCGTATTGCGAATGCGGCGGGCGACTTCGAAGCCATCAATACCGGGCATCATAACGTCGAGCACGACAATTTGCGGGGACTGTTGCTGTACAAGGTCTAGCGCGCTTTCACCATCCGAAGCTTTGAATACCTGATAGCCTTCCTGCTTGACCAGGTACTCCAGGGCAACCAGGATGTGCGGCTCATCGTCAACGAGTAGCACCTTGGTGGTTTGTTTATTCATGTCTGATCAGGGCGAATGAAATAATACTTTGCTGGTTTTACAATTTGCCTGCTAAAAGTACAGATTTTTAGAAAATAAAAAAATTTCAGCCCGGGTTCTTGTCTGACAAATCTATTGCAGGGAAGGCCAGATAGAAGTGCCCTGCTTTTCAGCGTACAAAGGCAGGGAGACTTTAAAGGTGGCACCTTCCCCGGGTGCGCTTTCCACCGATAGCCTCCCCTGATGCTGCCTGACGATGGTGTGCGTGATGAACAGCCCCAGCCCGCTGCCCTGCGGCTTCCCTTTTTCCTTATCGCTGATTTGTGTAAATTTTTCGAAGATCAGCTCCTGGTCGCGGAGCGAAATCCCGGGCCCATTGTCCCGGACTTCAATATAGGCGCTTTTTACACCCGGGTAACAGTGCAAACGGATCATTCCCTGCTCATCGCTGGCAAATTTGATGGCATTAGACAGCAGATTGACCACCACCTGGGTGAGGCGGTCAAAATGGCCATATACCCGGATGGGCGCACCTTCAATAACCAGCTGAGGATTGATATTCTTTTCCCGCATCAGCTGCCGGAGCCCATTGAATGCCTGACGGGCAACCTCCGCCAGGTCGAGTGGTTCCAGTTTAGTTTCTCCGGATTCGGACTGTATTTTCTCCAGGTCGAGGACCTGATTGATCAACCGCGTCAGGCGTTCACTTTCCGTAACGACGATGGACAGGAACTCCGCCCGTTGCGCTTCGGGCATATCCTTATTGTCGAGCATGATCTTGGACAGGGCTTTGATGGAGGTGATGGGCGTGCGCAGCTCGTGGGTGACGGTAGTGATGAAGTCGGCTTTAAGCCGGTCCAGTTCCTTGAGCTGTTCGTTGGCCTGTTTGAGCTGCAGGGTGGTGCGTTCCAGCTCCGATGATTTTTTCTCCAGGGCTTTGCTGTACTTGACAATCTCTTTGGTTTGTTCCAGCACCTTAAACATTTCCTCCAGGCTGATGGGGTCTTCCTTGGTGATGGAGCCGATGATTATTTTGGCAGAAGCCGCCCCAATTGCCCCGGCAATATGCGTCTCCGCGTAGTTGATGAGGTTAGCCTCCGCGACCGGTTGGCGGGATAAGTCCACGCGGTTATGGTTCTCATAGGCTGTAAACAACGACTGGGTGCGCGGAATGCCTAAAAAGCGGTTCATTACAATCCGGAGGTCGCGTACTTTTGCCCGCCGGCGCATCACTTCATACTCACTACCGCCCGAACGGTACTTGTAGATGTCAACAAACAGATCCGCCTGGGAAACCTCAAGAGGGCTTTGCTGGGTATTCAGGGATACGACAACATAAATGAACGTATTGAAAAGCAGGCTCCAGAAGGCGGCATTGGCAACCGGACTGTAGCCCTCCAGCCCAAAGAGTGCATAGGGTTGGAATATAGACCATCCGAATAGCCCTTCCTGCATGATCCGGTCATTGATTAGGTTGGCTTCCACAAGGGTGGGAAAGGGCAGGCAAAAAGCCCAGATAAGGAATCCGGTGCTCAGTCCCCAGATGGCCCCCTTCTTGGTGGCGCGTTTCCAGTAGATGCCCCCGAGGACTACCGGTGTAAACTGGGCGATAGCGGTAAAGGAAATCAAACCCACCGAGACCAGGCTATACTGTTCGCCTATTGCTTTGAAGTAGGCATACGAAAAGAGGAGCACCAGGATGATGCTGATACGGCGGATGCCCAGTAAGCCGGTATTGATGCTTTGGTCGTTGTTTTTTCCAAAGTCCTGGTTACGGACCAGCGCGGGGAGCACCAGGTTATTCACAATCATGATGCTGAGTGCGATCACTGCCACAATGACCATACTGGTGGCAGCAGAGAAGCCACCCAAGGCAACAAACAGCGCCAGTGTTTCATGGCCGGTAGCCAATGGGATACTCAGCACGTAGCTGTCCGGCTCTACCGCTCCTTCCGGGAACATCAGCAGGCCCGCCACCGCTATAGGAAGCACAAATATATTGATCAGCAGCAGGTAAAGCGGAAACATCCAGGACGCCCGGGCCACGTGCGCTGCATTTGTATTTTCTACCACCGCCACATGAAACTGCCGCGGCAGCAGCATCACTGCCGACATAGACAAGAAGAGCAGCCAGAACCACTCCCCGCCGTACAGCCCGGCCGATTCTAGCGTGAACAAGGCTTTGATAGAAGGCACGGCCGCCCCTTTGCTGAAGATGTCCCCAAAACCATCATACAACCCGAAGGTTACGAAAATACCGATGGCAAGAAAAGCGATCAGCTTGAGCAGAGATTCAAAGGCGATGGCCGCCACCAACCCACCGTGGCGCTCGTTGGGGTCGAGGTTGCGCGTACCAAAGAGTATCGTAAAAGCTGCGAGTGCTATGGTAATGTAGAGTGCGGTGTCCAGGTAGAAGGGGATGTTGCCGTGAGTGGCTTTAGCCTGCCCGGCGAGCAGGTCGAAGCTGCCTGAAATCGCTTTCAACTGAATGGAAATGTACGGGATAATCCCAAAGACTGCGATGAGTGTAGCAATAATGCCCAGAAACGTACTCTTGCCATAGCGCGAGGAGATAAAGTCGGCGATGGACGTAATCCGCTGTGATTTACTGATGAGGATGATCTTCTTGAGCAGCAACCACCAGACCGGTGCCAGTAGTGCCGGGCCCAGGTATATCGGCAGAAAGCCCAGCCCGGTCGTAGCGGCCCGCCCAACGCTGCCATAAAACGTCCAGGCCGTACAGTAAACAGCCATGGAAAGCGCATAGATGGCGGAGTTTTTTACGATACTTTTCCCCGCTGCTTCCCGCTTATCAGCGATCCACGCGATAAGGAAAAGCAGCGCAACGTACCCTATTGATATGCTGATAATGAGAAAAGGCGGCACGTCTACGTTTTTTTAGCTTTCGGCGAACGGGCGATCCATGCCGTCAGGGCAATCAGGCCTGCCCAGACCAGAAAAAAGTACCAATAGAGCTTGGGCAACCCTAAAAACAACCCGTCCCGGCTAAAGAGGCTGGCCAGCGGGAAATTGAACAGGACCATCCCCAGCAGGAAGATGCTGATCAGTTTCAGGCTGCGGTCGTTGTTGGTCATTGGTGTCAGTTTGGTGCCAAGATACCAAATTTTAGGTTTTGGCGCTAGTTTAGCACAAGGGCTCTAAATGTCCGGTATATCTGCTACCTTGCTGCCACAGCCACGGCTGCACAAAACCACCAACATGAGTACCTTCCATCCCCGCAACCTCCACCGCAAGGGTTATCATTTTGCCGGGCTTATTAAAGCGTATCCGCTCCTGGAGCCGCACGTTATCAACAACCCAACCGGCGAGCCCACCATCCTGTTTTCTGATCCGGAAGCGGTAAAAGCCTTGAATACAGCCCTACTCATCAAGCATTACGGGCTGCAGCACTGGGACATTCCCGAAGGGTACCTCTGTCCACCGGTGCCCGGCCGGGCCGACTACCTGCACCATCTGGCCGACCTTCTGGCTGCCGGTGGCCCCCTGCTGACTGGTAAAGATGTTCGCATCCTGGACATTGGTACGGGCGCCAACCTGATTTATGCCATCCTGGGGCAGCGTATCTACGATTGGTCCATAGTGGGCACCGAGGTAGACAAGCTCGCCCTGAAGACCGCCAAAGCACTGATCGATATTAATCCGGTACTGCAAAAAGGGATTCAGCTGCGTCCGCAACAAAACCCCCGTCAGGTATTGGAAGGGATCATCCGCGAAAATGACTTCTTTCACGCTACCGTGTGCAACCCCCCTTTTTACGCTTCCGAAGCCGAGGCTTCCGAGGCTAATGCGCGCAAACGCAAGAACCTCAAGCTGGGCAAGGTGGGCCGTACCGTTGCCGGGCAGCCCGGAGAGCTTTGGACAGCAGGCGGGGAGCGGTCGTTTCTTCTGCGATTCATCAAAGAGAGTCAAATTTACAGGCAGCAGGTCGGTTGGTTTACCAGTTTGGTGTCCCAAAAAGATCATTTGGAACCGTTGGAGCATGCCTTGCAAAAAGCGGCGGCCCAAGAGGTGAAAATCATTCCGCTGGCCGCTGGTCAAAAGCGGATGCGTATTTTGGCGTGGCGCTTTTAGGCGAAAGTGGCCCTGGGAGGGCTTAGAGCGTGTTGGGATTTTACACTTCGGGCTGCTCTTGCCAAATTTCGCCCTGCTCTTCGTTGTTCTCCCGCCTGCCATAGTCTTGTACGGTCTCCGGTGGCCAAAGCCCACAGGCGACGGGACACGGACAGGTCGGTCACGTAGCTAAGGCTATGTGATTCAAGAATGGGTCCCTTTAATCCCATTCTTGAATGTATCACGCCTTGATCAGAACAAAATTTGGCT